>JAKSTC010000002.1 GCA_024402765.1 Alphaproteobacteria bacterium | reverse complement strand
TGGATAGAGCAACAGATTTCTAATCTGTGGGTTGCAGGTTCGAGTCCTGCTGGGCGCGCCAAATCTCAATATTAAGGAAAAAGGAAATCTCTATGTTTTTTATTAAATCTGTTCACGCACGGCAAATTATGGACAGCCGTGGTAATCCAACCGTTGAATGTGATATTGTTTTATCTGGGGGGGCATTGGGTCGCGCTGCGGTTCCATCGGGTGCATCAACTGGTACCTTTGAAGCATTAGAATTACGTGACGGCGGAAACGATTTTATGGGCAAAGGTGTTTTGAAAGCCGTCAAAAATATAAATGAAATTATCGCACCTGCACTTATCGGTATGGATGCGTGCCAACAATCAGAAATTGATAACAAAATGTTTGCGCTGGATGGCACACCAAACAAAGACAAACTGGGCGCGAATGCAATTTTGGCGGTGTCCCTGGCATCTGCACACGCGGTTGCAAAACAAAAAAATGTTCCATTGTATAAATATATTGCTGAAATTTTTGGTAATGAAAATCCATGTGACCTGCCCCGCCCTATGATGAACATTATCAATGGTGGTGTGCATGCAGATAATGGTTTGGATGCCCAAGAATTTATGATTATTCCAAACGGTGCAAAATCTGAATTTGAGGCAATCAAAATGGGTTCCGAAGTATTTCATAATCTGAAATCTATTTTGAAAAAATCTGACAATTCAACAAATGTCGGTGACGAAGGTGGTTTTGCACCAAACTTTGCATCATGCGAACAGGCATTGGATACAATTATTGCCGCGATTAAATCTGCGGGTTATGTTCCAGGCCAACAAATCTCTATCGGTTTGGATGTCGCATCATCTGAATTTTATCATGACGGTGTTTATGAATTCGAAGGTAAAAAATTATCGTCTGATGAAATGATTGCTTTTTATGAAAACTTGATTTCAAAATATCCAATTATTTCTATTGAAGATGGCCTGTCCGAAGAAGATTGGGACGGCTGGACAAAATTAACAAACACAATCGGTAAAAAGTGTCAGTTGGTTGGTGATGATTTATTTGTTACGAATCAGGCGCGTCTGGAACGCGGGATAAAGGCAGGTATCGCAAATGCTATTTTGATTAAACTGAATCAAATCGGCAGTTTGTCTGAAACACTGGCCACTATCAAAATGGCACAAGACGCAAACTATGGCGTAATAATTTCGCACCGCAGTGGCGAAACCGAAGACACAACAATCGCAGACCTGGCGGTCGCAACAAATGCGGGACAAATCAAAACAGGTTCTATGTCACGTTCTGACCGTATGGCAAAATATAACCAATTATTGCGAATCGAAGAAGAACTGGACAAGTCTGCAAAGTATGGTATATAATTTATGTAAAATAAAATTAAAGGGGGGGGCGAAAAGCCCCCTATTTTTATAAAAAGATGAATTGGCAGAACATATTGACCTTTATTAAATACATTGCGGCGGCATACATCTTGCTTGCTATCTTTTTGGCACCTGTATGGTTGGCCCGCCAGACCAAGGTAAACAAAACAATCATGTGCCTGACCCGCATATTTAATTGGTTGTTTGGTTGGACTGGTATCGGGTGGTTATTGGGATTGTTTATGGCCAGCAAAAAACATCCATCAGAATAAAAAAATCGCGGCTTTTATACCGCAATTTTTTTTTAAATTATTTTTCTACACTTTTAACATCAACACCATACTTGGCAAACATAGAGCCCAAATCCAAGGCAGGGTTTTGATCATCTTTTCCCTTTTTTCCTTTTAATTTGAGAGTGGCATTCGCCAACTCTATCTTTGTCTTACTCATAGCATATACCTCTTTTAACATGTATATAACATTGACAATATACACTAGCAAATATTTTTGTCAACATATTTTATTTTTCACATCCATACTCACCACAGGTGGCCGACACCTCTTTAACCTCTACTGCGATTGGCACTTGTTTTGGTGGTTCTGTATAGTGCACCTCTTTCACAACACGCACACGACGATTTTCGGCATTTGCCACACCATCTGGCGTTGGAACTTTTAAATCTTCTTCACCTGCTGATACCGCAATAATCTGACTTGCAGGAATACCATATTTAATCAGCATCTTCTGCACTGCCTCTGCTCTGCGACCACCAAGGGCATAGTTATAATTCTTGCTACCCATTGTATCGGTATGACCAACCACGGACACTTTGATGTTTTTGTTTTCCTGGGTTGCCGTCGCCAACTGTTCAATCAAAGCCTTATATTCAGGTTTAATTGTCGACTTATCAAAATCGAATCGGACCTCAAAAATTTCTTCCATAACACGTTGTTGTGGTTCAAGTGGGATTTGTTGAACCTTTATCATTGTTTTATCACCGGGCACCGCCTGCATTTTATCAAGTCTATCATTAATGGTCTTTAATTCAGAACGCATTGCCATCATCATATTGATAAATTCCTGGCGCGAAACAAGTTCTTCGTTCACTGTTGGAATTTCTTCGGAACATTCACACGATTCTTTTTGTATTTCTATATGTTCTTGGGCACTTGCAACTTCTAATGAATTTGACTCTGTCTTTCCACATGCGCATCCAGAATTCTTGGCATAAATTTTCTGATTCAAAACCACTGGTGTTGGTTGCACCGGCACAGGTTTAATTAAATTTTCAGGTATATTAATATTATTAACAACAATCACACCATCACGCGACCGTGACGCACCACGCATAGCATCCATCCCGGATGTTTCAGGATAATAAACATTGTTTTCAGTTATGGGTTTTACACTATTATTTTTTGAAATCTTTTTTTCAACAACCCGACCATTATCACAATCGCGCAAAGTCGCCAACGACTTCATAAATCTTTCCTTGCATTGATTAGCAGTTGCATCTTGTTCACTTGCACGTGCAGACAACCAACAATCAAATTTTGCCTGAACCTCTGCTGCTAGTTTTGGATTTTCAATAGTTGCATCCTGGTGGAACAATGCAATCATATCGTTATAGCCAGTATACAACGCGTAAGATTCCTGTTCATCGTCGACCGGCCAATTATCCAAAGATTCAGGATATGGCGTTTCCCCAGAAAATGCCGCCACCGCCTTGTTTGCGAACATTTCACCAATATCCGCATATCCACTGGTGCGTGCATTATAAATTGCATAAGAACGATAATTCATTGCCAACTGGTTCAAGAAAGAATCTTTGTGTGGTGCGGCATTAACATCCAAACGTTCAACATAATCAACTATCGGTGTATCAATCACAATCTGTTGTGACGATGTATTCATCCCAGCACACCCGGCCAACGTCGCCACCCCAGTAACAGACATTACACGCAAAATTGACATCCAAGAAACATTGCTTTTCATAATAAATCCTTTCCAATAGTTACATGTATTATACGATTTTTACAAACTTGAGTAAAGAAGAAAAAACTTATTTGTCTAACAATTGTATAGCAACATTTCCCAAACCGCCCAAACCACCAGAAGAAATCCCGCTGACGGCTTCAATAACTGACGAAGTGTTTGTTTTTTGCCCAATAGATCCAACCGTATTAATAATAAATTCCTGTTGAGCAGCCACCTTTTGCGCGCCGATTTTAACATCAGAACATTTTTCAGCCTTTTCACGCAACTTTGATACCATAGACAATTCTGATTTAGAATAATCAGCATCATCAAAATCGATCAAAGCAAACATTGTGTAAATATTAGAAACCGTCTTTTTATTTTTATTAGAGCATGGTTCTGATTTACAGTATGTTGCAACCGACGCCATCGGAAACCCACCCCACACAGCGCCATCGTCAACAAACGCATCATAGAACTGTTCTGAACCCTTAACCTCTATCATATCTTGGACCATATCGGCATAGCAGTTATTATAAGTACACGGTGTCATATTTAATCTTCGTGCGACATCTTTTGCCCCCATAGTGCCGGTTTTAGCCCACTCTTTCATCATGGTGTTAACCCAGTTAATTTCACTTTGTGTTGGTTGACATTCAGCGGTCAATTCATCCTGTTTTGCGGTTAATGCCTTTACCCCACTAATTATATTCAACGCGGTTGGGACCAAACTGGTTGCAGATTCCATAGCGGTTGATTGTTGTGTTGATACGGGTGCCGCCTTTTTAATAGTAACCGCGCCCGCCCCAGAAACCAATCCGGCATACAGTGCACAAAAAATAACTAGAACTTTTTTCATCTCTCTGGACTAAATTATATCACAAAAAAAGAAACAAATAAATATAAAAATTGCATTTTATTTGACGGTGCGCTAAACTGAAACATATGGCACAAGACAAACGCATTTTTTTAATATTTAACAAACATAAGCGTCTGACCCGATTATGGCAGTTCTTTTTTACCGGCTGGGGTTTGATAATGGTTGCATCATTGGTTGCGGGCGCACTTTTCACGCGCCAGATTTTATGGACACCAATATCTGCAATAAATATGACAGACATCGTCAGTAATCAATTTAAAATGTCAAATGCATCTTTTGCAGGGACCGACACAAATGGCAAGCCATTTACTATTAATGCCAAGTCAGGACGCCAAGAATACGATAGCCCCAATATGATATATCTAGAGAGTGTATCTGGAACAGTGGTGCGTATTGAAAACGGTACGGATATAACCGATAACATTCAGGCGAATCGGGCACGTTACAATCGGGACACAAAAAAATTAACACTTTATGGTCATGTCCGTATTGATTCCAGCAATGGTGATAAAATATTAACAGACGAAATGGGGATACAATTATGAAGCAATCTGAACTACGCGTTGAACATTTATCCAAGACATACGGCAAACGTATGGTTTTACGTGACATATCCCTGTATGCGCGCCAGGGCGAATCGGTTGGCCTGCTGGGGCCCAACGGCGCGGGCAAAACAACGGCATTTTATTGTATAACGGGCCAGTTAAATGCGACCGGTGGTCAGATGTTTTTAAATTCCCAGGACATAACGCATTTGCCGTTTTATCAACGTGCGCGCCTAAAAATTGGTTACCTGCCCCAGGAAAACAGCGTATTTAGGGGTCTGACGGTTGAACAAAACATTATGGCAATATTAGAGGTTGTTGAACCGAATCACAAAAAGCGCGTGGAAAAATTAAATAATTTACTGGAAGAGTTTTCTATATCATCCCTGCGACGCAGTCCTGCGACCGCATTGTCGGGTGGTGAACGGCGACGCGTTGAAATTGCGCGCGCGTTGGCAAATGATCCAAAGTTTATTTTGCTGGACGAACCATTTGCAGGAATCGACCCGATTGCGGTTAACGAAATCCGCAGTTTGGTATCGCAATTAAAGAATCGCGGTTTGGGTGTGATTATCACCGACCACAATGTTCGTGAAACATTGGGTATTACCGACCGCAGTTATGTTTTACACGACGGAATGATTTTGAAACACGGCACCAGTAGTGAAATTATCAAGGATAAAATGGTTAAAAAAGTCTATCTGGGCGAAGATTTCACAATGTAAAACCACCGCCGATTTGGCGGTTCGTTTTTATGCCAAAGTATTAATTTCATAGACCCTATTGCGGACGGTTGTCATCCCGATGTTTTTTGTCATTTCTGTGCTTGTCAAGTATTTCGTAGACAGATTTTTTGTTTTACAAAATTTATGCAAATAAATTTTGTCATTGCGGACTTGGTCCGCAATAGGGTCTTTAAAACCTTGTGTCGTAGGGTTCGTTTTTATGTCACATTCTGTGTTTTTTTACCCATTATAACAAACACTGATTTTGTGACGAACACTGTAATTTCTTAGCCCTATTGCGGACCAAGTCCGCAATGACAAAAAAGTATGTCGTTATGCTGTGGAATTTTCTTTTATTGCGGACCTTGTTTGTCATTCCAGCGCAGGCCGGAACAGGGACTTTAAGACCTGGGTTGTGGGGTTCGTTTTTATGCCAAAGTATTAATTTCATAGACCCTATTGCGGACCAAGTCCGCAATGACAAAAGAGAGTAAGTGCAACAGAACGAACAATGACAAAAACAGAACGAACAACAATAAAAGAAAGTAAAAGTATTTTTACGAATAAAAAAGTTATTGCATAATATCACATAAAATCCTATAATCATAGATGTAACAAATTATAAAATAGGACAGAGAAATGAAAAAAATCATAGTATTTTTGCTATGTATGTTTTGCATTACCCCATCTTTTGCGACCATGATGTGTAAGCATAAAAGCACATATATTGCGAGTGTTAGTAAATCAACCAACGGCACATCGCATAGTGTGACGAATGCGACAAACAAAACATGGTCTGCGACATTTCCGCAATATACAATAACTGGCAATGCGGCATGTAATGACATCAGTGGGACAACAGGAACAGCGAACACGGCATTATATACGGTTGCCGCGGACGAAGGTGTTCATTGTTGGTGTGAAATGCAACGACCGATATCATCGTATTGGGTATATTTAAAATCATACAGTGACAAATCGGCATGTGCGTCGGGGTGTGCGTCTGATTGTGGTGCGGCAATTCAATCAAATGCTACATATCGCACAAATGTTTTGGATGCGGTCTGGTAAGATGCCGGACAGGATAAAAAAATACGCGTATTCCGAGAATACGCGTATTTTATTACATAAACTTCGTCGGAAATGAAATGACGAAGCGTGCTTAAGCCACCCATAACTGGACGCGATTTGTCCCACAGAATGTTCGCCATAATCATCATAGCGCGCGATATTAAATAGTCGTTTACGGATATTTCGCACAGAACGTTTCCGCAGCAAGATAAAATTCCTAAAATGTCGGTATCCAATCATATTCACGCCATCCGCCACCAAACGCATACAAGATTTAGACAAACGCAAATTTAATTTATTTTCCAGAAACACCACAATTTCAGATTCCATTTTACGCAACAGTTTTTTGCTATTTCCGAACAGACAGAAATCATCACAGTAACGCAAATAATCATGGACATGTAATTCGTGCTTTACAAACATATCCAATTGGTTCAGATAGACATTTGCCAACCATTGACTGGTTAAATTACCAATGGGCAGATTTGTTCCCCCACCGACCGAACGGACAATATTATCCAAAACACGCAACAGGCGGCGGTCACTAATTTTTTGTTGAATAATATTCATCATTATATCGTGGTTTATTGATGGGAAAAATTTTTTCACATCGCATTGTAAAACATATTTATTTCTGCGCACGAACGTCATAATGCGTTTTGATGCAGCGTGCAAACCCTTGTCCGGAATGCAAGCATAAGAATCAGAAATAAACATATTTTTCCAAATTGGCCCCAAAATATTAATCAGCGCGTGGTGCAAGATATGATCAGGATACAACGGCAATTCATAGATTTCGCGTTCTTTGGGTTCATATACTTTGAATATTCTGTATTCCGAAGTTTTAAATGTTCCATCCATCAAAGATTGACGTAATTTTTCTATATTTTCGTCATAGTGTTCCAAGAATTTTTTTGTGCAACGTTTATTTTTCTTACTTTTAATTGCTTTTTTTGCCGCCAAATCAAAATTTTCGCGTGAAATGAATTTATCCCACAGATTTTTATAAGTTTTCATGCCGCCCCCCATAATCAGGATAAAGAATAATATCTATCTATTTTTACAACGATTGTGTGAAAAGGGATATTATCTTTGGCTTCTTGTATTTGGTTAAGTAAAACACTGCTGCCGGTGAAACAAACACAGACTTCATCATCCAAAACGAATTGTAATTGCAGACAGTGTCGGTTTTGTTGTTGTTTTGAATTTGTTACCCTGAAATCAGTAATTAAAATTTCACGATTTAATATTTCATCCAATCGTTTTTTCACCCCGGGCATTGGCAATTTATCCCGTGCAAAGACCGAAAAACGCGGACGTTCCTGGGTCTGGACCTGTTTTATTTCATCTATTGTCATCTTTTTCTCTCTCTTAATCGGATACCCCGGGCTTTCGTCACGATACAGATATAAACTACTGGCCCAGATATCCCTTGCGTTTTGTATTTGTTGTTCTGGATTTAAAGATTAAACCCAGGCAACAGGACGTATCGCTCCACCTTGATGAAAAGGTTGTACACGCACATAAAGTGCTTTCCAATTGACCCGCAAGTTAGCAAAACTTTTTCTGGCGAAAAAGATACCAAACCACCAAGAAGCCGACCGACGAAAAAACGCCGGAACGAAAGTCCGAGTTGTTCTGGACGTTGTTCCCGCAGTTGTTCGCGCAATTGTCCGCGCAATCGGAAGACGACGAGTTCGCGTTGTTGAACACCCAAAGCGAAACAGCCGGAAACCGAAAACGACAACAACTGTATACAGCGATACACTCCTTTTCGGCTTTTTACACCGAAACTTTTCTGTGACGGGGGAAATTCCCCCGTCACCCCCTTGTTTTCACCCCCCACACACGCCAAATGGCGTGTGTGGGGGCGCACTTCGCTGTGTGTGTTACGCATAACGCGCAACACACACAGAAACTTTTTTTGCCACGCCTGCGCCCTGCTTTGGCGTGGTTACGCGATTCGTTTTGCGATTCGCGTGATACCTATCATCATTTGCCGACCGACGAAAAAACGCCGGAACGAAAGACCGAGTAGTGCTGGACGGCGAGCCCGCAGTAGTTCGCGCAATAGTCCGCGCAATCGGAAGACGACGAGTACGCGCGGTGGAACACCCAAAGCGAAACAGCCGGATGTGTCATCTTACACCAACACATTTTACCACCAGTTTCCACCTGTTCCGTTGTTGATGATACAGCATAACTGCCCGATGTGTCGTTACATACTGCAATACCCGATACATTTCCATACGGAAACACTGTTTTCCATGTCATCGCACCCGCATTGTATGTATATGTCGTTCCCTCTATCGTTGGGTCTAAAACAACCGTTAAATAGTCGTTATTACTGCACATTGTGCCCGCATACGTCGCGGTCGTCATCACCGCACCAACAATCGTTAATATTACACCCCTTTTCATTTTTTCCCCTTTTGTTTAATTTATTCTGTTACGTGCCATGTTGTGCCACGAACATCCACATTTAATGTCCCACTGGCGCGGCCCGTCGTCATGTTGCCATAACAACGGCCCACCCCATTATCAAACACCAATGCATGTTCTGTCGTTTTGTTCGCATACGTCTGGAACGCAACATCCCCCGCATGCAATATCCGAATGCCATTCGTCGTGCAACGCGCCGAACATACACCACCGTATGTCCAATTTTCGCCCGCATCACATAACACCGCACATTTGCCATCCGCGACAGTTGAATCACCACACGATTTATTATCAATCCCCAATTCATAACCCGAAGCACACGCACCATTTACTATTGCTGAAAAAGTATCCGCACCCGGTTCATACGCAAACATCCCGTTCGGACAATCACCCGTATTATACGGTGTGCATGTGTCACCAACCATACGATAACCATCACCACACAACGTCACCCCCGTCCCCAGCAATATGCCGTTAACAATGCCATATACAACATTGGTCGGAATGTCCGCCCTTTGATAGCCAGATGTGCACTGGTTGTTCACATCCAGTTTGTAAAACGTGCTATTGTCAACCGCAACCTGGGAAAAACCATTATCACAAATCCCACGAACATACGGAACACATTCGCCATTTTCCCAATGCTGGTCCATGGGACACAGTGGTTCTGGATTTGCCATTACATGGCCACTGGTATAAACAACCATCGATTCTGGTAATTCAAATAATTGAAAACCGGAACCGCATGTCATTTCTGGGGAAACAGAAGAAAATGTCCCACTGAATATAGAACTTTCTGACATATTATTCGGGCATGTCGCACCAAACGATGTTCCGATCATCATTGTTAAACATAACACAACAAATAATCGTTTCATTCCTTTCGCCCCCCCAATTTAACCTTTGGTGGTGGCGTAGAAATGCGTGGAAATACGCCACCAGTTTTATTTGATGGTGGCGCATAAATGCGTGGTAAATACGCCACCAAAAATAGACCGGTCAAAGCATTGGTGCCAGGGGGGTAACAAATCATTTAAGACAGTGATTCCATTGGTCTTTAGGCATGCGCCCTATTGCATACACCAACGGCCCCCCGACATTATACAGGGGATTCTTTCAGTGCAAAAGCACCATTAATACATTAACGATGCTTTCGCACCGGTCTTAAAAGAGCTTGTTACAGCCCAGGTCCAAAGTCAATCGGACTCTATTCTCAACTTTAAACAATAACATTTTTTTTCGCAAGTATTTTTTTATTTTTTGCGGTCCCGATAGCCATCGGGATGACAAAAGAGAGTAAGCACAAAATAACCAACAATTGTAAAAGTTATACAACAAGTTAATCTTATTATCCGCGATTTAACACACTAATAACAACCTGTTTGACGGTATCTGCTTCGGACGGATTACTTTCGGCTATCAATAAAGTCAGTGCAAATAATGTCGCACTATCTATGATATTCGGGCCGTTATCACCATATAGCATATTGTTTTTATCCAAGAAATACAGAAAACAACTGGCACCTATGCGTTTATTACCATCAACAAAACTGTGATTTTTGACAATCAAGTAAAGTAAATTCGCTGCTTTTTCTTCCAATGTTGGATACAGGTCTTTGCCATCAAATGTTTGATATATCTGACCGATTGAACTATAAAAACTGTCGTCTTTGGGTTTGGCAAATACATCACTGGCAAAACTGCCCTTCATTTTATCAACCACAGATAAAAATTCATCTGGTTCGATTACGGTTGCCGTTGATTTGGTTTTACCGTTTGTGTCCAAAGTTTTATGGTCAAAATCGTCCAATAAATTTAACCCTTGGACAAAATCGTTCAGAACACGTGATACCTGTTGTGCCTGGTCCAGATTGGAGGTTTGATTTTCAATACTGCGCGTCATTAAATCAATGGTTTTCTGCAACATCAACATCTTAGATTTTTGCTCGGACAGCATTTTTTGATTTACGACATAACCCTGTAACAAATAATCTTTTAATGTTTTGGTCGCCCAGATACGAAATTGCGTTGCAGTTTTAGATTTTACCCGATATCCCACAGACAGAATCATATCCAGGTTATAATAATTTACGTTACGAGTTATCGTTCTATTACCTTCTTTTTGAACTTGTGCAATTTTGGCACAAGTTGCGTTTTCCGCCAATTCACAATCTTGTATTATGTTTTTTATATGTTTTGTAATTGCACTTCTATCTGTGTTGAACAGTAACGACATTTGTTCCTGGTTCAACCATACCGTGTCATCTTGGACACGAACATCAATTTGTGTCTGTCCATTTTCAGCAATATATATCGCAATTTGATTATTTATATCCGTCATAGTAAATTTCCTTTGCCAGCGTTCATTATATTATATATCAGAAAATTTTAAACAAAAAAAACACGCACCGGATGGTGCGTGTCGTTATTCTGTTTCTTCTTCCTCTATCTCTTCATCAGATTCAGAATCTACAGCATTTAAATCTATTTCCTTTGGCACGCCCAAAATATCTTCGATTTTATCAGATGCCGCCTCTAAATCCATTTTGTGCAAAACCGCAAATTCCTGTGCCATACGTTCCAACGCACGCAAATATAACTGACGTGCAGAAAATGTCATTGTATCCGCTGCACTGCGCCGTTGCAGGTCACGCACAACCTCTGCCAATTTCATGGGATCACCAGAATTAATGTTTTCCTCGTACTGCGCAGCACGACGCGCCCATATCATACGTTTACTACCCGCACGTCCCTTGGCTGATGCAATCGCTTCATCCATTTTTTTCACAGACGACAATGGGCGAAGTCCAGAAATTTCCGTACGTTCCAAAGGAACACGTAATGTCATATGATTACGTTCAAACTCAATCACCAACATTTTAATCGTTTGACCAGCAATTATTTGTTCTTCGGTTCGAACAAGTTTGCCAACACCCTGGGTTGGGTAAACAACATATTGACCGTTTTTAAAATCTAATTTTTTACTTGGCATAAGCACACCTTTGACACTTGCCATTCTCTCTATTCCGCATCAATTATATCACATTTTTATGAAAAAACAAATTTTATTGTGCAACACCCGCGGGTGAAAAACGCCCAATGTTGTTAAACAGTTCCTGGAACGCATTAAGTTCAATTGCCGCAGGTACAACTGTTTCACCATTCGCCACCTTTATATCAGGCAAATCAACATCATGCAAAACCTGGGTCTTAACCACTTTTTGACCCTTTATCCACGCGAGCAGAACCGTTTCGTTGGTATGGCTGGGCTTTAATGGGCCACGATAGTTTTCGTCACCGCTGAAATAAATCCAAACTTCATCACCATATATCGTCCTGGCCTGGGGGTCACCAATTCTGTCCTGTAATTGTTTAACCGTTTTAATTGTTGCAACACTTGTCTCCAAATCATCTGGGAAAACATACCCGCGATGTTTTGTCGTACACCCCCCCACCGTTACCAATATTCCAATCATCAATGCTAATATTTTTTTCATTTTTTATTTTCTCCCTGCTCTGCATTATCCATTGCAAAGTGCGCAATGTGTTTCTTTAATTCAGTTCTATATTTATTGTTTTCCTTGGCACGCGCAATCAGATTATCAAAATTAGCGTTCACAGACCGCGCTGCACCAAACCGTGATTCTGTTTTAACAAACTCTTCCAATGGCAAAACATCATCTGTATTCGAATCCATGGTTAATGGATAGTGCCCCTCGCCTATTAAACGCGGGTCAAAACGATACAGTGGCCATGCACCTGTTTGAACCATCTGTTGCTGGTGTTCCACACCGTTTTGTAATGCAAAACCATGCGCAATACATGGGGCATACGCCAAAATTAATGACGGACCGCTGAAACTTTCTGCCTCTCGCAATGCATGTATCGCCTGGGCTTGGTTTGCACCCAATGAAATTTGCGCAACATATGCACCCGACATCATCGCAATCATACCTAAATCTTTCTTGGCACTTTCCTTGCCACCGATTGCAAACTTCATACTTGCCCCAAATGGTGTTGATTTAGATTGCTGACCACCAGTGTTCGAATACCCCTCTGTATCCAGAACCAAAATGTTCACATTTTCACCACTATGCAAAACATGATCTAAACCACCATATCCAATATCGTATGCCCAACCATCGCCACCAATTATCCACACAGACTTATCAACAATCGCATCCAACATCGCAATCGCAGTTGCCGCCCGACTTTCTTTACTCTCACTTAATTGCTTAATCAAATCATCTTTTATTTGACGCTGTTCAGATACAGATTTAGCATTAAATATATTTTCTACATCTGGGATATTTAATTCATACAACATTCCGCGCAGTGCGTCCCGCTGTTGATTCAATGCAACCCGCATCCCCAGACCATATTCCGCGTTATCTTCAAACAAAGAGTTTGACCACGCAGGACCACGACCATCGTTGTCGGTTGTCCATGGTGTTGTTGGTAAATTCGCACCATAAATCGATGAACACCCCGTTGCATTTGCAACAATCATACGATCCCCAAACAAATGCGACAATAACTTAATATACGGCGTTTCACCACAGCCCGCACACGCACCAGGAAATTCAAAGTAATGTGGTAACAATTCAATATGCTTTGGAATATTTAGATTCAATTTTTCACGCGGAATATCAGGTATTTGTAACGCCGCATCAAATTCCTTTTGTGCATCAGGAATGTCATTTTTATTTACCATCGCCAACGCATGCACCGGACAATTTTTTACACACACACCACACCCCGTACAATCAGCCGGCGATATGGTCAAAGTGTAATACATATCAGGTCCCAATTCTGGCGTTTTCATCGGCACAACTATTACACCTGCGCTTCGCGCTTTGTCTGCCTCATCCTTATTCATTGCTCGGATACGAATCGTCGCATGTGGACACAACATAGAACACTTACCACATTGAATACACTTTTCTAAATCACAATGCGCAACCATTTCAGAAATGCCGCGTTTTTCATATTTTGCGGTGCCAACGGGATATTGACCCGCACCAAACGCGCCATCAACCCTGAACCGCGACACAGGAATATCATCGCCACGACCCGCCGCCATTTCGCCCAATGTCCCTGCAATTTCCGCAGGCGCATCATTTGTCATTGCCGGCGTAAAGTCAGGCGCAAAACTAGAAACCGATGATGGTAAAGTATATTTTTTCAGATAATTCCCCGCCATATCAACCGCACGCCAATTCGCCTGGACCACATCCATACCCTTTTTACGATATGTTTTTTCAATGGCATCCTTGGCACTTTGCGCCGCAACAGTCGGGTCAATAACCTTTGTTAAATTAAAGAAATTCAACATAATAAATGTGTTGATACGATTGCCCAAACCCAAACTCTGGGCGGCACTATTCGCATCCAAAAAATATACATTTGCACGACTCCGCATCAGATGTTCTTGGACCCCGCGCGGTAAATTCGCAAATGCAACATCCGGTGCCATTGATGTATTTATCATAACCGTTCCGTTCGGCCGCAATGCAGAAAACACATCAAATCGTTGCGCAATCATAAAATTGGAAACACTTATGAAATCAGCACTTTCAACCAAGTATTCACTTTTAATCGGATGTTCTGAAAAACGTATGTGCGACGCGGTCAGACCACCAGATTTCTTAGAATCATAAACCGCATAAGATTGTGGATACAGGTCAGAATTTTCCCCGACAATTTTAACAATATTCTTTACCGCGCCAACCGTTCCATCCGAACCGATACCATATAAAATCGCGGTCTTAACATCCTTGTTTTCAATAGAAAATGCCTTATCTGTTGGCAGCGACAATTTTGATAAATCGTCATCAATTCCGACCGTAAAGTTATGATGCAAATTATTGCGCATCATTGCTTCAAATATCGCCTTAACATCGCGTGGGGTAAATTCCTTGCTACCCAAACCATAACGACCACCGAATACAGCAATGCCACAATCAACAGTTGCCTTGACATCCTGATACAATGGTTCGCCGATACTGCCCGGTTCCTTGGTCCTATCCAATACCGCAATTTGTTCCACAGATTTTGGTAATACTTTCAAAAATGCCTTTTGTGGGAAAGGACGATATAGATGAATTTTTATTAACCCCAATCCAGATGGCAAATAATCAAGTGTTTCTTCAATTGTTTCGCACGCACTGCCCATCGCGACAATGACATATTTTGCCTTTTTATCACCGACATATTCAACCAGACCGTATTTTCGCCCAGTAAGTTTTGCGAATTCATCCATCACAGATTGAACAACATCTGGCGTTGCAGAATACAATGGATTTGCCGCTTCGCGTCCCTGAAAATACACATCAGGATTTTGTGCAGTTCCGCGAATCATTGGGTGTTCAGGCGACATTGCACGTCCGCGCGCCGCCAACACTAAATCAGACGGCAGTAATGCCTGTAATACATCATCATCGATTCGGGTTAAACGCGATTCTTCGTGGCTAGTTCTGAAACCATCAAAGAAATGCAAAAATGGAACACGTGCGCGCAAAGTTGCCGCATGCGCAATTGCCGCCATATCATGCGCCTGTTGCACATTGTGCGAAGAAAGCATTGCAAAACCCACGCCCCGCACAGACATAACATCACTATGGTCACCAAAAATAGATAACGCATGTGTTGCCAAAGCGCGCGCCGCAACATGCATAACAAACGGTGTTTGTTCCCCTGCAATTTTATACATATTCGGAATCATTAACAGCAACCCCTGGGACGCGGTAAATGTTGTCGCGAACGCCCCCATTTGCAGTGCACCATGTAACGCACCCGATGCGCCACCTTCGGATTGTAATTCAATTATTTTTGGAATTGCGCCCCAAATATTCTTTTTATGCTGAAACGCCCACGAATCTGCGAGTTCCCCCATGGTACTGCTGGGGGTGATTGGATAAATTGCGGCAAAATCCACACACCGATACGCAACATCAGCCGCAGCCCAATTTCCATCAACAATTAAACTCGCCATACTAAAGCCTTACCTTATAAAATGCCACAACAATATTAGCTACTTTACAGAAATAAAACAAGAATTAAATGGAACTTAACAAATTACCACCCCCTATGACATGGTGGCACTTACTCCATGTTTTATTCTTTGACTTCAGATGATTTTGCGCGTTCTTGCAATTTTGACAACGCAATTACCATATCCATACCGCGTTGTAATTGATAATCTTGCGCATCTTTTTCTTCATCTGTTAATTCTTTATCTTCTTCGTCATCAGATTTTTTCATACCTTTCTTTTTAGCCTTATCATTTTTCAAAGAATTCTTGAACGACGCCTCTGAATAATCACTATTACGTTTTTCTATGACTTCTAACTTACTCTGTAAAACTTCTACATCAGGTGTAATACCCTCATTTTGTATAGATTTACCACTAGGGGTATAATAACGCGCAATTGTAATATGAATAGCGGTTCCATCACCCAAAGGTTTTTGCTGTTGCACACTGCCCTTGCCAAAACTTTGCGATCCCATAACCAATGCACGCCCATTATCCTGTAACGCACCCGCAACAATTTCAGATGCCGATGCAGACCCATGATTAATCAACACGACAATTGGTTTGCCATTTGTCATATCACCCGGGGTCGCCACAGATTTATCTATATCGACATCATTTTTACCGCGCGTTGACACGATGTCGCCCGAATCCAAAAAGGCATCTGATACATCAATTGCTGCTGTCAAATAACCGCCTGGATTATTACGAACATCCAAAACATATCCGATAACTTTTTTCTTTTCTAATTTCGTAATTGCTTCTTTTAATTCTTTGGATGTTGTTGCACCAAAATCAGAAATTCTGATATAACCAATCAAAGGCGAATCTTCGTCCGCATCAGCAAGGCGTTTTTCTTCGAACTTAACAGATTTAACCTTTATAATGTCACGTTTTAATGTAAGTGTTCGTGGTTCACCATCTTCGGACAAAATTGTCAATTTAACCTTAGTTCCCGGTTTCCCTTTCATTTTCTTAACGGCTTGATTCAGGGTCAAATCAAACACCTGTTCGTCATCAATACGGATAATATAATCACCCGCCTTAATTCCTGCGCGTTGTGCGGGTGTATCATCAATTGGTGAAATAACACGCACAGCCCCCCTATCACTGGTTATCTGAATACCTAATCCCCCAAATTCGCCCTGACTTTTATCATTAAAATCTTTGAAATCATCCTTGTTCAAATACGAAGAATGCGGGTCCAATTCACCAAGCATCGCGTTCATTGCCGCCTCTAACATCTTTTTTTCATCTGCTTCTTCGACAAAATTATCGCGTGCAGTTTCAAAAACCAGCGCAAATTTCTTTAATTCTGCGTATATTTCTTCATCTGTAAGATGAACAACTGGTTCTTCTTTTTTATTCTTATTTGCCCCAAAAACCACCATCGGCACAGAAAACAACATCAAGAAAACAGCAATTTTTTTTAACATTATTAAATCCTTTGACTAATCTATAGCACAAATTACAGCAAAAAATAGCCGTATGCAACAGCATTTTATAAAAAAACAACCTAAATTGTTGACAAATTATATTTTTAGGCTACAATAATCATAATTAAGGACAAAATATGACAAAGTCATCAAAAAAAGTTTTTGCTTATAAGCAACAAATTTTTGTGAACAAAACAGAAATCGACACCCTAATGCAGAATGTCGGTTCTGTTACATGTCTTAATAATTTGAATTGGATACGGCATGAAATTTCGTATTCAGAACCGACTACTTTGTTTTATTTGCCAAAAACAAGCCAGAGAAATGTGTTAGATTTTACCTGCACTAAAAACCTGGGCGATACTTATGATTACATTGTCAACAATCCAAAAGACATAATCGATTCTTATTCTATTTGCAAAATCCACAGCATGTTGTGCAATGGGACACACCTTAGTTATGTTGGTGGACATTACAGAAATTCTTCTAAAGTTGTGGAAATCACAGTTAATGGCGAATATTATCACGCACCAGAAGCGTATGAAATTCCATCCAGAATGAATAAAATTATTTTTGATTTATACAACAGCACCAAAGCCCCATTGAACAAAGCCTTTGATATTCATTATGAATTAATTGCCCTGCAACCATTTGAAGATTTTAACAAACGCACCGCGCGTATGGTTATGAATTGGGTATTAATACAAAATGGATTCAGACCAATAATATTCAACGATGCTGCAGACAAAAAAAATTACAAAGATGCAATTGCCGCATGTATGAACGGCAACCGCAAAGCATATCACGAGTATATGACATCATGTATGGTACGCACCCAAAGAAAAATCATTAACTTATTAAAAAAGTCAAAGATGATGTAAAGATGGAAAAAGTAAAAATAAGAAATCTTAATCATGGTCGCGAAACATATGCTGTGTATTACGGTGATGGATATGTATTAAAACGTCCTCTACCAAATATGGGTGACGAAGCAAAAAATGCATGGCTGGCGAAACAACACAAAACCCAGGAAGCAATTAATCTAATTCGTGATGTTCAAAACCCTACATATAATGTTCCAAAAATGGTTTTTATTAATGATGATGAATTTCAAATTCTTGAAGAACGCGCATTAGGTTTTCCATTAACACGTGATTTATATCGATGCTTATCACGTCGCCAACAATATGAAATTATAAACAGCATTGGTGCATTTTTGGTTGATATGAACGAACTAAAACCTGTTGGTGACACAATATCACATAAAATAGCAGAAGAATTAAAATTCAATCGCCTTAACCGGTTTATTGACACCAAAATGCCAAAATTTTTCAATAAAAACGAAGTTCGCCAGATGGATAAACTTGCCGATAAAATCGGAACATTTGAATATCAAACTTTTCCCGCATGGTGCCATTGTGATTTAAACCCCGGCAATGTTTTATACGATCCAAACACCAGCAAATTATCATTTATTGATTTTGCAGAAGCAAACTATCGATTCGTTTACCGCGACATTTTCGCATCACTGCAGGTTGAATTAGACATTTGCAAACAAGTCTATGAAGTTTATACAAAACTACATAACAAACAAACATATTCCATGCCGAGTATCAAGAACGATAAATTACGCGAAATTATGATGTATCGTATAATGGTCATCTGGCTTAAACGTTTTATCAAAGCAGCAGATGACTTACGCATTCATCCCAAAGATGAAAAAAGCATCAATAACAACGAATGCAAAGTTACATTTATGCGCGAACAACTGATTAACTTTCAGAATTTACAAAGAAAAATGTTAAAATAATTATTCTTCTTTGAATAAAAATTCTGGATTAACAACTTTGTTTCCACGCCGTACTTCCAAATACATTTCAGATTTATCAGGATTCATACGTCCAACAGGTTCGCCTGCTAAAACCTCTTGTTCAACCATAACATCAATATCACCCAGGTTTGTCATAACTGTATTATAACCATTTTTATGTGACATAATTATCACACGACCAAAACCCTTAAAGACATCGGCAAACTTAACAACACCATCAGCTGGTGCAGTAACCAATGCATCACCACGCGTATGGATTCGCCAACCGTCAGACTTTAAACCCAACGCTGTCTTTTCACCGAATCGCACGACCACCCGCCCCTTAACCGGTGGGTTTAATTTACGTCGTGAAAAACGCGCATCAGCGGACATTTCCGAACTGCCAACACCCGCAGACAATTCAGAAATTGTTTTCGCACGCACAGACAAATCACGCAACTTTTTCTGTAATGCACTTTGTTCAGACTTTAATTTTTGATTTTGTGCAGAACGTGTTTTTAACAACTTGTCCAACTCTTTTTTTTCAGACTCGTATTTTTTTGCACTGCGATCTAATTTTTCTTTTTCGATTGAACGATTCCCACGTAATTTTTCCAACTTTTCTAATTTTTCAGATGCAATTTTTATTTCCTTGTCTAAATTATTTGCCATACCTGACATAACAGCCGACATCAAAACATAATTATGCATATCAGACGAATCGAAACTGGGGTGTGATGCTACAAAAGCAACAGATGTTGCGGCATCCACAATATGCCCCCGATTCGTTTCTAGTTCATACGACAACTTGCTTATATCTTTATCCAAATCAGAAATTTTGCGTGAAATAATTCCACGTTGTTCCTCTAATACTGAAACCTGGTCTGCGGCTTTAATCAGTTGTTTTTTTGTTTTGGCAATATCTTTATCCGATGTTTTAACCTGTTCTTCCAACTTTTTATTTTGCTGTTCGGTTTTTTGAATTTCGGTTTGAATACGCGCCAATTCATCTGCCCGCGCGATTGGGGCAACAGATATTGCGACCAAAAGCACCAAGCATATTTTTTTCATTATTTTTTCACAACCACGCGCAAGAACACTTTTTTACCCTTTTGTACCATAAATTCATCGGCAATTTTTACAACATATTGAACATCTGTAATTTTATTACCGTCAATTTGAATTCCGCCCTGCTCTACATTTCTGCGTGCTTCGGACTTTGATTCAAACAAACCAATATGGGTCAAGAAATCGACAATTTTCATATCTTCGTCCATTTGAATTTGGGTCTGGGGTGCATTATCAATTGCCCCCGCGCCACCGAACAGCGCCATCGCCGCATTTTCAGCATCGCGTGCCGCCGCCGTTCCATGTGCAATCTCCGTTGCAGCAAATGCAAGCCGTTGTTTTGCAATATTTAATTCCGCACCCTGAAGCACAGATAACTTTGCGATTTCGTCCAACGGAATTTCAGTAAACAATTTCAAAAACTTTTCTACCAAATCATCGGGCGTATTGCGGAAATATTGATAGTATTCGTACGGGCTGGTTTTATCTTCGTTAACCCATATTGCATTACCCGCAGATTTTCCAATTTTGTTACCGTTTGAATCAGTAATTATTGCGGTGGACAAAACAAAGACTTCACGTCCACATTTTTTACGAATTAATTCAATTCCCATAACAGCATTTCCCCATTGATCCGCGCCACACAGTTGCAACACACAATTGTATTTTTTATACAATGTCAAAAAGTCAACCGCCTGGAAAGTCATGTAATTAAATTCCAAGAAAGTCATACCATTTTCCAGACGTTTTTTCACACTTTCCATCGACAACATATGTGGCACAGTAAAATCAGTTCCAAATTGCGCCAGGAAATCAAGGTGCGAATAATTTTTCATCCAATCATAGTTATCAACCAATACACCACCAGATTCAGAATCATCAAAACGAATAAATTTCTGGTAAGAACGTTTAAGACCCGCGATATTTTTTTGCAGAACTTCTTCGGTCATCATTGGACGTCCCGTATCACGCCCCGATGGGTCACCAATACGCCCCGTTGCACCACCCACCAACATCAATGGTCGATGTCCAAACTTTTGGAACCAACGCATCATCATAACCGGCACCAAATGTCCAACGTGCAGGGAATCTGCGGTTGGATCACTGCCGATATAGGCGGTAATTTTACCATTATTCAACGCATCGTTTAACGCATCCATATTTGAAAATTGATTAATAAAGCCACGGGCTTCTAACTCTCGCAATAATTCGTTTTGCATATTTTTCTCTTTTTCTATATCAAAGCCATTTTATACAAAAACGAACGCATTTTCAACCGATAGTTTTATTGCCGTGTTCTGTTGTTCTTAGTCTCTTTTGTCATTGCGAGGGAACGATAGTGACCGTGGCAATCCAGTGAATATGTTTTTATACATTATTATGACTGGATTGCTTCGCTGCGCTCGCAATGACAAAGGGGAGTAAGTGCAAGAAAACGAAACGCGCGACACAGGGAAACAATAGTATTATTGCCCGACGGACGAAAAGACGCTAGTACGAAAGTACGAGCCGTTCTGAACGTAGCCCCCGCAGGAGTACGCACAACCGCCCGCGCAATTGGCCGCATCGCCGAGGTCGTTGTAGAACACCCAACGCGACACAGCCGGAAACGTCATTTTACACCAGCAATACTGTCCCTTATCTGTTTGGTTAAAGTTTTGGTTCGTAGATTGTGCATATGTACCAGGTGTGCCATTACATGATGCTATGCCCTTTACTATGCCATAACTAAATGTCACACCCCAGGTTTGGTCTGTCGTTAGGCCATAGGTGTCAGTATTACTACTGTTTGGACCCCTATCACCAGTGCTATCATTCATAAAGCCATATTCCGAACCATTCGTTGCGGGATCTATGCACTGACTAAAGCCGATGTCGTATGTACCACTGGAACAGGTTAGTGAAAATTGTTCAAGTTCCCATCCCAATTGTCCAGTATTATTATTCCATACCAGTTTATACTTTCCATTGTTACCGGGCACATTTGGTAGTTTATCCTGTTTCGTTGAATCGTGGTAACTGTTCGTTATGTAGCCACTATCGTTCGTAAATGAACTTATGGTCGTCGGAACGGTGGGTATCGTCGGTTTGTTTGATAAATCATTATACGAACCACTGGTTGCGACCGTTGATAATGATGATGGTTGAACCGCCGTTGCGCCCGCCGCCGCACCAGAACGAATCGTTGCAATATCGGTTATCGTGTCTTGCTTGGTCGCAGCAACACTATCCACATAGCCCACTGATGCAATATCAGCGTATGATATTTTACATATCGTCATTAAACATAAAATTAAAAACAACCGTTTCATTTCCTTTCATCCCCCCGTTCCTTTATCCTGGGTGGTGGCGTATAAATGCGTGGAAATACGCCACCAAAAAAACCGCTTAAAAGTTTAGGCGGTTGGAGGTTAGTAACAATTTGATGCTAAATTGTGTGCCTATTCTTTATATTCAGCAACCCTCCAACCTTTATCGTGGTTGGAGTCTTTTACGTCCATCTTTAGACGAGCACCAATCGGGTTACTACACCCCATCACAGAAAAATCCCTGTGACAGAAACATTCTAACAAGATTCAATTTTCAACGCAACAAAAAACCGCACAGAAATCTGTGCGATTTTTATAAGCAAATGCTAAATTTTAATTCAACATTTTTGCAACTTCGTCGGCCAGGTTGTCATCGCGTTTTTCGATGCCTTCGCCAACAACATAATATGCAAAGCCTGCCAATTTACCACCGGCCTCTGCTACTACTTCTTTAACTGTTTTGGATGGATCCATAACAAATGGTTGTTCTTCTAATACCGATTCGGCATACCATTTATTGATACGACCCTGAACCATTTTTTCAACAACCGCTTCTGGTTTGCCATCTGTAGCCCCCGATTCGATAAACACTTTCTTTTCGCGTTCAACAGATTTCGGATCAACATCCGCAATTGTCATAAATTCAGGTTTGTTCGCAGCAATGTGCATTGCGATTTTATTACCGATTTCTGCAATCTTTGGGTCGTTACCATTGATAGCAACCACAACACCGATTTGCCCCATACCTGGAACCATCGCGTTATGAATGTATGAAAAGATATTGTCGCCAGTAACTTTGTTAATTCGGCGCAAATTCATATTTTCACCAATCGTAGAAATTGTTGTTGCGATATCATCTTTGACTGCATCTAATGTAGCCTCAAAATCACCACCCAATTCCAACGCTTTGTTTGCAACGGATGCAACCAACGCCTGGAACTTTTCATTCTTTGCGACAAAGTCTGTTTCTGCATTCAATTCAACAACACAACCCATATTGTCGCACTTTACAACGGTAACCAATCCAGATGCCGCAACACGACCAGATTTTGATGCCGCCTTGACAATACCTTTTTGACGCAACCAATCTGATGCAGCCTCTATATCACCATCGTTTTCAACCAATGCTTTTTTGCAATCCATCATACCCGCAGATGTTTTTTCACGCAGTTCTTGTATCAATTTTGCTGTTACTTCTGCCATTGTATTTCCCCCATTTTTTATAAAAATTAAAGTTTGTATTAGCACCAATTGGTGCTAATACGATTATTTGTAATTATTTGCTGGCCTTGTCTGCCAATTTTTCACGACGTTCTGCACGACCTTCGGATGCCTTGGACTTTGCCTTGGCTTCTTTGGCCTTTACATCATCTTCCAAATCTTCGGCAACGTCCATTGCGATTTCTGCATCAGCCTTTTTACCCGCAGCACCACCCAGACGTTTTTCAATACCAGACAAAATCGCATCAACAAACAAGTCGCAATACAATTGAATTGCGCGTGATGCATCATCATTACCCGGTACAGGATAGTCGACCATTTCTGGATTTGCATTTGTATCGCAAATCGCAACAGTTGGAATATCCAAATTTTTCGCTTCGCGGACAGCATTCATTTCACGTGGCACATCAATAACAACCATAGCCTGTGGAACACCGTGCATTTCCAAAATACCACCGAAAACATCACGCAATTTTTCAACTTCTTTGGTCATAACACCAACTTCTTTCTTGGTCAGACCCAATTTGTCAGCATTTGCGATATCCGCTTCCATTTTCTTTAAACGACGAATACTTTGTGAAACCGTTGTCCAGTTAGTCAACATACCACCCAACCAACGATTATTCACATAAAATTGACCGCAACGTTCTGCTGCATCTTTGACAATATCCTTTGCCTGATGCTTTGTTGCGACGAATAAAACCTTGCCCCCGGCGGCAGCAATAGCCTCTATCGCGACCAAAGAACGTTGTAATAGTGGTGCAGTTTTATTCAAATTGATAATATGTATTTTATCCTTAACCCCATAAACATAAGGTGTCATCAATGGATTCCAACGACGTGTGTGGTGACCGAAATGAACACCCGCTTCCATCAGTTGTTTCATAGTAAATGTAGGCAATGCCATAATTTTATCCTTTTTTCTGTTGTTATCCTCGCTGTCAGGCAATAAAAACCAGATTTTCAATAAATCCGACAGAAACTCACCTAACAACTGTGTTCTTCACGCAAAGCGCGTAACGCGATATTAGAACAAAAACAGACAAAAATCAAGTGTTTTCTAATAAAATTCAAAAAATGTTGCTTGACCCATTAAAAACTTGACAAATTAACTTTTTGCACTACATTTATAAGTGTGAGGTGAAAGATGAAAGAGATAAATAGAGTTTTGACAGTTAGTTTAGCAACAGTGTTTATGGCAACATCTGCGCTGGCGAATGATCCCTGTAAAGACGCGAAATATCGCGAAATGTATCCAGAAAAATGCGAAAAAACTGATTATTCAACCGC
This sequence comes from Alphaproteobacteria bacterium, assembly GCA_024402765.1. Classification (GTDB taxonomy): domain Bacteria; phylum Pseudomonadota; class Alphaproteobacteria; order Rs-D84; family Rs-D84; genus Enterousia. The sequence goes on along the minus strand of JAKSTC010000002.1, from coordinate 77,264 downwards.
AATCTGGCTGGGGGTTGGTGGTTTGGGTCTGGTCGGTGGTGCGGTTGCATTAATGGCAATAGGAAATTCTGGCGGTACATCTGATAACACTTCCAGCGCGACGACGACGACAGTTTCTTTTCGTTCCCCATCAATTTACGATTCTGCATACCTGACATTTGACAATACACCAACATATAAAAGAGACATCAATTCTGTAGCAAATAGTGCATATTATATCAAAAACAATACAGATTATGACGCCATAGGCCTTAAATACGCACATGCCCGCGGATATGAAGGTAACGGTTCAAACATCAAAATTATGGACAACTTTTATTCACCGACAAACCATGGAAACAACGTGACATATTTTGCAACCACTGTGGCCCCCAGTGCAGATATAGACATAAGAAATGTCGCAAAGTCAGATGGTTCTTTGGATTTTGAAAAATTTGCATTAAATATCGACCAAACAAAATCAATATATAATGCCAGTTGGGAGATAACAAACATTTTCGCAACACAAGCAACAACCCGTTCTATTATGTCATCTATAACTGGTAACAACTTTATAACTAAGATGGAAAATGCTGCACAACAAGGTTCAATATTTATTTTTGCTGCAGGCAACCAAGGCATGACTGAAAGTTCTGCTTTATCTGCGTTACCAATTGCAGTAGAAGGTCTGCAAGGACATTTTATCAATGTTGTTGCATTTGACACAAAATCAAACACATTAGCATCATTCAGTAATCAGTGTGGAATTACCCAAGATTATTGCATCGCCGCACCTGGGGAAAACCTTGCAACAGATACAAACAAATATCTTAATGGTACCAGTTTTGCTGCACCAATAGTATCGGGTGCCGTTGCAATTCTACAAGAAAAATTTCCTTACTTAAACTCTAATCAAATTACAGAAATCTTATTAAGAACCGCTACTGATTTAGGCACACCAGGAATTGATGAAATTTATGGTTGGGGATTGTTAAATTTAGATCAGGCAACTAAACCTGTTGGCGAAATGTCTGTTGCTATTTCTGGAAGAATTGTTCAACGTTTAGTAACCGCGAACGTAACACCGGCCATCGCAGAATCAATCGCAAAATCAGGCGCGAAAATGGCTGCCTTTGACGAATACGGCCGTTCATACACACAAAACTTGATTGACAACGTCCAAGTCGTAAATCGCAGTCGCGGTCTTGACCGACTGCACAGATCAGAACCAGACACCATCCAACCAAAGATATTAGAATTTGGTTCCAGCGATATTAACTTACTTGAAGGCACAGGTTTTATGCAAATAGATTCTTCACAAAATGCTTATATCGCGACAAACCACACTTTTAGTTTAACTGACGACACAAGGTTATTTACACGTGCACAATTCGGCACCATGTCTGCACGCCCTGCCCCGGAATCTGTCATCAATAACTTTTCAAACATCTTTACCGCAGCCGCCACAGTCAGCCTTGAACACAAAAACTGGAAATTTGAAGTATCCTTACCAGAAACAATCATTTCTGGCAATATGACAATGACATTAGCAACAGAACGCCTGCGCGATGGTTCTATTCAATTCGACAACTACAATTTTGACTTGTCAACAAAACCAACATTTGAATACGCGTTGTCATACAAGAACATAACCGCAGGATTTGTGGATAACCCATACGGCAAAGACGAAATATATATTCTGGCAAAAACCCATCTGATGTTTTAATCGTTTGGGTTTCTATTTCCAGATTTTCAATACATTATCTTGATTTAAAAATTTCCAACCATGCTGTTGCAAGGCAATCGTCAAACTGGTCCGTTTAGAAGCCAACGCAGAAAAGGTTACCTGATTTCCCAATATACTATCAACGATAACATCGCCCCCACCTGTTCCTGCAAGAGAATTTATCTCTGATATATCGTCAACAGGTTCTTTCAAAGTCGCGATAATAACAAACCTATCTGTGTCATAAGCATTTGGTAACCAATTTTGAACAGAGTTTTGTGTTAACCAATCACGCACACCGTCCATATTCAAAACCATTGTAATATTCGCATTATATGTGGTATTAGATTGCTTTTCGCCCTCAATACTAACCGAAGAGACCAGATTTGTTAAATCAGCATCACTTGAATTTTGTATCAACTCTTTCAACTGTTCTGTGTTTGCATATTGATGAACCACATCAAAAACAATCTGACGACGCGCATCGTTCATCGCAATATTTTTTGCATTTACCGCAGTATCACTTGTTATACTTATAAAAGCATTACCCCCCAACTGCGTAGCAAATGCAGTTGGTATAAACAACAAGAAACCCAAAATCAAAATTTTTGACTTCATTAGAACTTTACCGCAACCCCTACACGGACACCCAATGAACGGTAAACTGATTTAATTTCTTCTGCAATCGTTTCTTTCCATCCGTTATTTCTTAAGCCATTAATATAAACAGCCGTTGGATTTGCGATATATGTATGTTCACCATCAGAACCACCATTTAACATATAACGTTCTGCCGTTGCTTCATCTAAACCCGTATCATTAATCCACTTTGCCAACAAAGCATTATAAGCAGGCATATAATAACTCGAATCAAAATATGTCGTTGCATCTGCCTTACTCGTTTTATAATAATCATATGTTACACCCAAAGATAAAGATATAGTGTCTGTAATTGCTGTCATCCAATTTGCCGCCAACCCTAAATGCAATGCGCCAAACATTTTGGCTTCATCCTCAACACTCTTTGGATGTTGCCAATCTGGGCGATACGGCTGATCCCCCTCTGCCTTATACCCCGGAAAACCAAGTTCCACACGCATATTCGCAGAATTATTCTGATTTATATCATATTCCATATCCAGCGCAACATATGGCCCCGCCCAAGTCACATCATATTCATGGCTTGTTCCTGGTTGTTGATAATAATAAGTATTTTCTGTACTAATATGAGTATAATCACCAATATCTGAAGGCACGATAACCCCAGACACATCGGCATATCTATCTCCGTCTAAATCAATCAACTCAACCGCCCCCAACTCTTCTGCACCACTACCAGGATTAAAGAACACCAACATCGGGCTACATTGTGTTTCACCTGTATTAGGGAAAACCAGACAATAATTAAGCGCATCTATTGTATCTATAGCCATTCCGTAATTACTTTCCGTATGTAATTTGTATTTTAAATAACGATATCCAATTGATGGCGTCATTTTCAAACGACCAATTTTAAAGACATCCGTCAAACCCATACCAACATTAAATTCCATCATATTTCCACCTTTAGTGGTTCCGACAGACATGGCACGTGTAACCTGATGCTCTTTAAACTGTTGCTGTTGTTCAGTACCAGGGTTTAAAGTTATTTTCCATTCATCACCTGCAATTCCACCATGCGTAATATCATCATCAATCATTGTTGACTCTGACGATTGCATACCGTATTTAAACCCAGCATCAATTTGGAAAGGCAAACTCGTATCAAACTTATAACCAGCATTAATATCCAAAACATTCCAACCGATATTATCATAGTGCAATTTTGAACCCGCCTGTTGCATTTCAAATTCCCACATCGCAGATTCGTGTGTTATGCCCAATCCCATATAAAATCCCTTTTTATTTGAGGGGCTTTGTATTTGTGCTGGTTGTTGTTTTGCCACCTGAACATTTTTTGTCTGTTGTCCCACAACATTACCGCTGGTTGAATATTTCACATTAGGGTTTGCATAATTTTTATAACCTGAATTTTGTGTTGTTGCCTTTCTTTGTTCTGCATAACTGGAATAAGAACGTTGTTGGCTGGCCGTATTATAGTAAGTTCCTGCCGCGGTCGCGACCATAGGCAGAATCATTCCCATCGACAAACAGACAAAAAATCCGGATATCTTTCTCATACTCATTTCCTTTCTTTAAATATTTTATTTCATCTTACCATAAAACAGTTGAAAAAAAAAGACTTTATTGCAAGAATAATGTTCAACGCGGCTATGGCGGAATTGGTATACGCGCAGCACTAAGGATGCTGTGGTGCAAACCTTGGGGGTTCAAGTCCCCCTAGCCGCACCAAGAAAAAGATAAAAATATACTTGCCCCCCAAAATTAAATTTTGCTAAGATTATCTCGTATTAAGGAATGAAAGGGTATAAATACATCTTTAGCATATTGCTTGTTCCTTTTGTGTTTTATGGAACATGGGCTGCGAACGCTGTTCAATCTGGACGCGTAACTCCTTATCGTGACTCCGCAAATTCTAATCAAACAACATCGCGCACAACCAACACAACGAATCGGTCTATGGCTATATCACGTACACAATCAACGCCAACAACCAGAAACACAAACATAAACCGTTCTGCAACCACATTGCGCGGTGCAACTGCACGTTCAAACAATGTCTCACCCAGCACAATTACGCGTACTGCGACAACAAAAACAAATACCGCACGTTTAGCAACAAACGCCACCGCAGTAGCAGAGGTTTTGTCAAAAAACTATTCCAACTGTCGCACTGTATTTAATGCTTGTATGGATGAATTTTGTGCGAACAAGGATGCCCAACTACACCGATGTGCATGTTCAAGCCGATTACATGAATTTGACGATATAAAAAAACAACTTGGTGCAGCAGAAGAAAAATTACTAGATTTCAGTCAACGTTTATTAACAGTTAACTTGGACAAAGAAGATGCATTGGCGATTAATACTGCGACCGAAGGCGAAATTGCCTTTAATACCACCGAAGATAAAACCGCATCAAAACGTGCACTGGATGCCATTGCCAAAAAATTGAATGCAAATTTTCAAAACACAGATTTCGGGAATAGTGTCAATAGTCTGACTTGGTCATTAAATGCAGACACAGCATTTGATTCCGTTGATTCGCTTGCAGGTGCATCAACGACAACCAAAACTGGAACGGCTTTATATGCCGCCGCCCTGCCCATATGCCGTCAAATGGCAACAGAGGTTTGTTCTGAATCCGAATTATCTATTGCTGAAAATGGTTATAACATGTTAATTGAACAAGATTGCAACACCGTCAAAAAAACATACGAAACCCAAATCGAGCAAACACGTGCAAAAATCTTGGAAAGCAGTGCTCTGTTGGACATGTCGCGTCTGGACATTTATCAGACACGCAATTCTGACGATGTTTTGACCTGCAAGGCCAAAATGTTGGATATGCTAACTGCATCTAATGTTTGTGGGGCTGATTTGGGCAAATGTTTGGATACGACGGGGCAATATATTGATCCGTCCACAGGCGAAGCATTCCTTACCGACCAACTGGTTAATTTACCCAATTTAATTACTGTCCCGGCAGAGGGGCAAAAATGGTCTGATGTAAATGATCAATTTGTTGCATTTTTAAATTCTAAAAAGAAATACATTGAACCCGCAACGCAAAACTGTCAAAACATCACTAACGATGTGTGGAACTTGTTTATAGAGGATGCAATCGCACAAATCAAACTTGCACAACAGGCAAAATTAGAAACCGTCCGCCAAAGTTGTACTACATTAACATCCCAATGTTTATCAAACGCAATTGACTCCATAGAGGATTTTGATTCACGTGCATTATCTATTTTTGGTGTATCGGCTATAAAAACAGCCCAAGCAATGTGCAATAACATTGTTGAATCGTGTAACGCAATTTTACGCACACCTGGCGACACAGAAACCCAATGTCAAACAGGTGTTAGCAACATAATGTTAACAGAGGCATATAACAATATTCTTTCCACCTGTCGTGAGGTTGGACGTCAATGCATCATACAACAATGTTCTTCGATAGAGGGGAACTTTGGTTTGTGTACGGATACAGAATATTCCATTAATCGTAAATCTATTTTGAATCGTTATTCATGCTGGAACGAGGTATATAATTGTGTTGCGTCTGCTGGCGACACGACATTAAAAAGTATAGCCAACAATTTGGCTTCTGAAATCGGATATGATACAACAGACAAAAATTTCTATACAAAATTATATGATTTATCCCCAGGCAAGCCACAGCCTGGTGACACCATTTGTTCTGGCCCAGATGCCAATCTTTTCACATGTAAATTAACCGAACGTATTTGGGGAAATTGCGAACACAACCCAACAGACACTGCTGAATCGAACAAAATTATTCAACCACGCACTGGTGAAACAACTTTGTTATATTGGTTCGCAGAACAGACTTATACAACTGAAGCCAACAATGCATGCACCGACAACACGTGCCTCCCCGGATTTACTGCAACAATAAATGCAGATGGCACTGTAACATGTAAATAGTAAACCTTTCATGTATTTTGATGAATATGTAAATTAAACGAATGGGGCGCACAGGTAATAAAGTTTTATGAATGTTACACTATACAAGGTAAACGACGATTGTAAAATTATGCAAAGCAGTTAAGTACATCGGGTGACTCTTGCAAAATAAAAAGCTATGTTTATTTTGGGTATTTCCCCTACAATTCTAGCGCATAGTTTACCAAAGAAAAAATAGCCTGTGCTATATATCCAAATCAATCGCGATTATGCGTTTGCATCCCTGTGAGACAACAAAAGAGCACATTACTAAATCGCTATTGATTCAATTATCGATTTAATTGCCTTTAATTGTTCATCATCAAATTTACCAAGCACCCAATCAACCGGTTCAATAGGTGAATTAAAATCGCGTGGATGACCAATGCCAATTCTGATACGGCGATAGTCCACACCAACCGCCGAATCAATAGAACGTATTCCATTATGACCCGCACTGCCCCCGCCAACTTTTTCGCGTTTATCGCCAACACGCAAATCCATATCATCATGAATCACAATCAAATTTTCCAACGGTATTTTATAAAATGTCATTAACGCAGACACCGCCCGCCCACTGTCGTTCATAAATGTCTGTGGCAGCGCAAAAATAACTTTACGCCCGTCAATTTCACCGCGCGCGGTTTTTGCATTATGTTCATCGCGCCATGTGGCATCCGCCCCCGCTAAATATGTTACAGCCATAAAGCCAACATTATGACGCGTCAAATTATATTGCGCCCCGGGGTTGCCCAATCCAACAATTAACAACGGTTTATTTTCTTGCATACTTACTACCTTTTTCTCTATTATAATACTATAAAAAATAAAGGAAAACAATAATTCCGATGTTAACACTGATTGATGGAAATTCTTTATTGTTTCGTGCCTATTATGGTGTTCATTCACGCCTGACACGGTCTGATGGCACACCAACGGGTGCAGTTTATGGCTTTTTCAATATGGTTTTGCCCCTGTTGTCCGCTGCAAAACCCGATGATAAATTCGTATGTGTGTTTGATGCGTCACGTCAAACTTTCCGCCAGGATATTTATCCCAACTACAAGGCAAACCGTCATGAAACACCTGCTGATTTAATTGCCCAAGGTGCCCTGATACGAACCGGTATGGCGGCATTGGGTATGCCGGTATTATGTATCCCGGGGGTTGAGGCCGATGATGTCATCGCAACAATCGCAAAACAAAATTGCAACACAACCGATGCAACACGAATCATTACGAGTGACAAGGATTTAATGCAACTGGTGTCTGATTGTGTATTTTTATATGACGGTATGAAACAACATGATGTGCGCGAAAAAGAAGTTTTAGAAAAATTCGGTGTTCGTCCAGACCAGGTGGTTGATGTCCAAAGTTTAATGGGCGATTCGTCTGATAATGTGCCGGGGGTTGCCGGCATTGGTCCAAAAAAAGCGACCGAATTAATTTCTGAATTTGGCAGTTTAGACAACCTGTATGCGAACATTGATAAAATTCCAAATGAACGCACACGCAATATGTTAATTGCCGGTAAAGATATGGCGTATATCTCTCGCAAACTCGTTACATTAAAGACTGACGTTGACCTGGACGGATTAAACATTACACCATTTGTGTTTAACACAAAATCTGCGCTGGAATTTGTTCAGGTGCAAATTGAAAGTAAATCTTTGGCTGATAAAATTTTAAAACTATTTCCGATGAATAGTGATGCCCCAGCGCAAGAATTTTCTTATGCGGGCTCCGTCTGTCCCACCGACTTTGTCGTATCTGGTGCACCCGTCGCACAAACCGCCCCTGAATTAAAAATGGAATTTGAAACAATTTCAACTGTTGCGCAACTGGATAAATTTTTATCACATATCACAGGTGTCGTTGCGTTTGATACTGAAACAACCGGACTAAACCAAATCAATGCAAAAATCGTCGGGCTGTCTTTGGCGTATGATTCAACGCATGGGTGTTATATTCCACTGAATCACATTAGCATCAGCAACGATTTATTTGGCGATAGTATTTCCACACCAAATCAATTGGATATTGCAACAGTTTATAAAAAACTCTGGCCGATATTTACAGACAAAAACATTGTAAAGGTTGGGCATAATCTGAAATACGATTTACACATACTCGCCAATATGGGTTGGGACATTTCCCAGATTACAAACATTGATGATACTATGTTGTTATCATATATTCTGCATGGAACATTACACGGGCATGGCCTGGACGAATTGGCATTAAAGTATTTGAATCATAACAATATTTCCTTTGCGTCTTTGTTTGACGCATCTGTGCGTGATGTGAATCGGAATTTCGCAGAATTAGATATTTCTGTTGCGACACCATATGCCGCCGAAGATGCTATCTGTTGTTTTGCCCTGTATGATTTAATGCGCCCACAATTAAACGCAAACGAAAAATTAAAACAACTTTATGAAACATGTGATTTACCATTGTTGCCGATATTGGTTTCTATGGAAAGAATCGGTGTATTGGTCAACCAATCAAAGTTAAATAATTTATCAAATGTGTTCCACGCACAACTTGATAAATTACAAAACGAAATTTGGGAAATGGTCGGGCATGAGTTTAATATTGCGAGTCCGAAACAACTGGCATCAATTTTATTTGACGAACTACATTTGCCTGCAAACAAAAAACGTTCAACCGATGCAGATACATTGAACGATTTATCCGACACGCATCCGGTCATAGAAAAAATTTTGAATTGGCGTTCTGTGGCAAAACTCGCGGGAACTTATACAGATTCCCTGCCAAAACAAATTGCAAATGACGGCCGGATTCACACAACATATATGCAGACCAGCACAAATACAGGTCGCCTGTCGTCGCGCGATCCAAACCTGCAAAATATTCCGATTAAAACCGAACTGGGTGAAGAAATCAGAAAATGCTTTGTTGCACCAACGGGTCGCGTCTTGATATCGGTTGACTATTCACAAATTCAATTGCGTCTGTTGGCGGATGTTGCAAATGTTAAAACGTTCAAGGAAACTTTTTTAACAGGCACCGACATTCACGAACAAACCGCGCGCAAGATATTTAATATCCCACAAAACGAACCTGTGCCACGCGAAATGCGCCGCGCTGCAAAAACTGTCAACTTTTCAATAATTTATGGTGTGTCGTCTTTTGGGCTATCGTCCCAGTTAGGTATTTCACGCAGTGCTGCACGCGAAATCATCGATTCGTATATGAACGGCCTGCCCGAAGTAAAAGCATATATTGACAGTATAAAAAAATTCGCCGCTGACAATGCATGCGTTTATACACCATGGGGACGCAGAATAGAATTGCCAGAAGTTGCCAGCCCCCGTCTGCGTGCATACGCAATGCGTGCCGCAATCAACGCACCAATTCAGGGTTTTGAGGCGGATATTATGCGTCGCGCGATGATTGTAATAAATAATGAAATTGTAAAACCGAACAGCGACAAAATTCATATGATTATGCAGGTTCATGATGAAATAATATTTGAATGTGATGAATCAGTCGCACAACATTTTGCAGATTTAATCAAAGACAAAATGGAACACATAACGGAATTATCTGTGCCATTGGTTGCCGAATACGTAATTGGCCCAGATTGGGGAAAATAAAAACCAGTAAAAAATATAAAAAAAGAACGCACCATTTGGCGCGTTCTTTTCTGCATCAATTAATATCTTTAGTTCAAAGCATTGATAATTTGAGAATATGGAATCGCACCTGGGAATGCTTGTTCACCAATAATCAAGAATGGTGTTCCATTAATTTCAAATTGTTGAGCCAAGTCACGAACGTTTGCCAATTCTCTTGCAACAACTTCGCTTTCCATATCTTCTGCTAATTTAGTTGTATCCAAACCGGCTTGTTTTGCAAATTTCATGACACTTGCTTTGATTTTTCCTGCTAATTTTGACTGATCCTTCATATCATCTTGGGTAAAGTATTCATTTGTCATCAATTTGCTGACTAATTCAGCAGCCTTTGCATTGTCTTGCATTTTTGCAGCAATAACCGCGCGAGCAGGTGCATCAGACAAATCACCGTGGATAGAAAAGTTCTTTATAACAACACGAACATCATTGCGATTTTTCAACACACGTTCCAATTCGCCATGAACACGACGGCAATATGGGCATGAAAAGTCGGTCCAAACAAATATTGTCTTTTCCGCATCAACATTACCCAAAATTGGGGCATCCGCCATCATCTCAGCAGCATTTGTACGAACGAACGCACGAACGGCCTTGTTCTTTTCTTCGGCCTGTTTTGCCTGCATATTGTTAGCCATATCTTGTAAAATCATAGGATTTGTATTAACCAAATAGATCGGTGTGTACAAGCGGCATACGCAACCTGCGATTAACAAAATTGAACATACTTTGATGCTTTTTTTAATTAAGATAGAACCAGTAGTTGGTTTTTTAGCATTATCACCAATCAGCATACCGCCGAACAAGTAAAGAGCAATCGCCAATACCAGAACCAATATTGTCCAAGTCATAGTTTTCTCCTTTGTTTGTTGAACGAAGTAACAATAGCAAATTTATAAAAAATCGCAAGCAATTAATTCACAAAATTGCATTTAAAAAACATTTTTCACACACCGCCTAAAATATGGCAGATTTGTGCCCTGTTGCACGCATATATTTTCCAAAAATCGTAATGTTATATTCAAATCCACAGGTAATTTATACAATTTATCCAGATATGGTTGTGCACATTTGTCACAAACAGCGCGCGATGTTCGTGGCGAAATATAGTGCAAATTATCTGTCGTTCCACAACCAGAACAATGCGACAAATCCATCGCGTACCCCAAATGCGAAAGCAACGCAATTTCCCAATTTAAATATGCATTTTTTTCGTTTTCCGTTCCTAATGTGTGCAACATATTCATCGTATCAGCATACAATTGTTTATATTCTTCACGTTCTGGAATCAAAATATCAATTAAAGAAAAAGCACTATTCATTAACATCAACGAATCGGGTTTATCAATTATTTTGACCAACATATTATAATTAACATCCCAATGAAAAGCGCCCAATTGAGTATCCAAACGGGCAACCCATATTGCTTGTCCGAACTGTCCCACCAATGGTTTATTATGTGTTGCAACCAGTCCCGCACGAATAACACCAGACACAACCCCATAATCACACGTAAAAATTTTCACGATAACATCGCGTTCCCCCAACGGTCGCAATCCAATCAAAATTCCATCTGATTCCAGTTTCATAGTTTTATTATAATCAATTATACACAAATACAAATACAAAAAGGTGCCAAAGGCACCCTTTTGTTTTGATATAGAAAGAAATTATTCAGCAACTTCGGCTTTTGCTTCTTCTGCTGGTTTTTCTTCCACCTGTTCTTCTGCTTTTTCTTCAGAACTTGGTTCTTCTTCAACCTTTTTGGTTCCAAAAGTCAAAACCTTACCTGCGACCAAAGCATCAATTTCATCCTGTGTTTGTGCAACATAAACCTTAACCGGCACAATCACATCTGGGTGTAATGCAATTTGTGTATCAAACGCACCAATTGTTTTAATTGGGGCACCCAACATAACCTGGGCTGATTCCACAGAAACATTTGCAACCTCTTTCAACATACGCGCAATATCGCGTGTTGATACAGAACCATACAATTGACCTGTATCACCTGCCTGGCGAATCATATGCAATTTTGCGTTTTTAACCGCATCAACAAATGATTCCGCAGTTTTACGTGCAGCATCCTGGCGTGCCTGTAATTCAGCCTTTTTCGCCTCAAACAAAGCAACATTTTCTTTTGTGAAACGCATCGCCTTGTTGTTTGGCAACAAATAGTTACGAGCAAATCCAGTTTTAACCTCAACCGTATCACCGATATTGCCCAACTTTGTAATTTTTTCTGTCAATATAACTTTCATTTTATCTGTCCTTTATATTAAAGTTAGAGCCGTTTTAGCCCAAATGATTTCTGACAAATGGTAACAATCCCAAATGACGTGCGCGTTTAATAGCAGTCGCCAAAGCGCGCTGATCTTTCTGGGAAACACCACTGATGCGTGATGGAACGATTTTGCCACGTTCTGTGATATAGTGTGACAAAAGTTTAATATCCTTGTAATCAATAACCTTATCTTTCAATGGGTTAGATTTTTTACGATAAATTGCTGCACGAACTGCCATTATGCCACCTCTTCTTCTGTATCAGAGTTCTTTTTCATCATGATGGATGGCGCAGTTGCCAATTCATCAACACGAACATTCAAGAAACGAATAACGTCTTCGTCGATACGGCTGCGACGTTCCAATTCTGTGATTTGATTGCCCGGCAATTCGATATTCAACAAAACATAGTGCGCTTTGTGATTTTTACGAATAACATAAGCCAAGTTTTTCAATCCCCAGAATTCAGTAGATTTTACATTACCACCCAATTCCTTGATTATTTCAGTAAATTTAGACGCTTTTTCTTTAACCTGCGTTTCGGTTAGGTCCTGGCGAAAAACCAAGACACTTTCATAGTAAGCCATTTTATTTCCTTTGGTCTATTCTATCGGCCGATGACCCCATGTCATCAGCAGGAACGCCCCCATTATGGCATTTTCTTTATAAAAATCAAGCAAAAAACGCAGATAAGTTAGAATCTTTACTTGGCTTTACTACTGGTTTTCGTATTGAACCACACCGATTACAAAAAATTATTCATTTGTCTGACCATGCCGAAAAAAATAAAAATGCTGAATCATCGCTAATCTCTTTGCATTTTCTCATATATCAAAGAATCGCATTTGCCGACACATTTGGCCCATGAATTCATCAACAAACGCTTGGCGAGTTTGTAGCCATTTCGTTTGGCCAGATTTTCCGAATGTGTATTACCATTATCTATGTCCAAAGTGACCTTTTTGAACCCGAACTTAAATAATTCTGTTTCCAGCGCAGATAATGCCTCACTCATATATCCATGTCCATTTGCAGATTCAATCAACCAATATCCTATTTCACACCCATTATCATGAATATCAAAAAACCGGATTCGCCCAATAATATTGTTATCAAGATAGATATAGAAACACACACCTGTATTCGTTTGTATCTGTTTTGCGCGTTTATTCAAATATGCAACAACATCGGCAACGGTTTTTAATTCGCCAAAATGTCCTTGCCAATTCATAAGGTAATCGCGATTCTGTTCAATGATATTAAAAAGTTTTGTTGCATTCTCCTCGGTCGGTTCCACAACCCGTAACACCAATCGTGGTGTTTTAATAGTTTGTGGAAATTCTGATAAATTATTCATGTGATATGCCTTTTATTGCTTACCATTGTATTCGCAGAGCAGTTTTGTAAATACCAGTTGATCCATGTAACTGCCATCGGGCATCTGTGTCGATGCGCGTATACGCCCATCAAGATGAAAACCACTAGCCATAATAGATTTTTGAGATTGTTCATTGTTCGCCATACATTGACGCATTATTCTGTTTGCACCCAATTGTTCAAACGCCATTTTCATTAACAAAGACCATATCTCTTGATTAAAACCTTGTTTCTGTGCAGATTTTACGAACCACACATTCCCAGATTGTATAGATTTATTATTATCAAAATAAAACACACCATGATGCCCAATCAGTTTTCCATTATGAAACACATACCAAACCGCACCATTTGGGGTCACATCGTGTTGTTCCTCTTTTTGCATTTGTACTAATGTTTCATCTAAACTTTCTGGCAACGGTTTTTTATACCCTGGGGTCCAGTTTACATACTTAAAATCTGCAGGATTTTCATCTTTTATTGCATTCCATACCAGTTTCGCGTTTTCTGGTGTTGGTTTCAAGACCCGCAGTTCCAGACGTGGTGTTTTCAAATCTCGTCTAAATAATTCATAAAACTTTTCCATAGATGTCATGATTATTGCCTTTCTTTATTTGTCATATTTGTTAATGTATTATGTTGTTCATATTCTTGGACATATTCCGATGGGGTGTGTTCAGAAAGAATTGTATCACCACTAGGGCATACTTTATGTAACAAACAGTATGAGTGATCTGGAAAAAAATGATATAAGTTTCCCTTGATTTTTATTGTAATTGCATCAAAAGGGTGATCCTCAGATTTTTTTACAGACACAATTTTAACTGGTACTTTTGAATTACCAAATGCTTTACAAAATGTATATGTGTTGCCTTTTTTGTTTTTACTATTTATTTGTTTTAATATAATTTCAATTGCTGCGATTATTTCCTTGGTTTGTTTATCACGTATAGAAGCCGTTCTTAAAAAATTGCCAAAATCAGACATGTTTTTTTCGTATTCTGGCCATGACATAATTGCGGCTATTTGATATGGACGATTGCCTTTTTCTATTATGCTTTTCAGAATATGATGAATTTTATTTCCGACCTTGATTTCATCCATAATAAACGGTATATCTGGAAATTGTGGGTGACGCGGTCTGTCTGGAATAATACTTTTTTGTGGTTCAATCGCATAATATTTACCGTCACCCATTTTTACACATGGCAGAGTGTGATTGCTCATACTATCAATAAAATGGTCAGGGTGTGTGCTTATCATAATTTCAAGGTCTAATTGTTCAGATTTTGGTAATTGCGAATTCAAATAACAAAATGTTTTTGCAACTGTTCCACAAGACCACTGCTGACCACTTTCATAAGTATCTTTGCCACTTATTGCGAACATGCGTTCTGTTTCTGTTAAGTTGGGATATTTTTTAGTTCTGTTGACCAGAATATCTTTTTTATTGCCAACGTCCCTGTGCTCAGGATGGTTTAATTTATCCAATATCTTTTTTATTGATTCAATACGTTGCTCATCGGTTTGTTTCATCTTTTACCTTTCTATGTTTTGTAATACATTTTCTTTTTGACAATTATACCACAAAATAGGCATAAATGCAAAAAAAACACCGCCCAAATGGGCGGTATTATATATACTTTTCATTAACGATATTTGTTATCTTTTAGTTTTGATGGCAACAACATAAATATCACCATTACCACAGACCATGTCCACGATGCACCCATTAATATCATGCTGACCGGTGCCACAGACATTTCTGCGACAACAAACAACAAACTTATCCACAAAACATGTGCAGTAATTCCGGCATCATGCAAACGGCGCGCCATCAATGCCCACATTGGAATCAACGCGACCAATGTCCACAGTGTATATATAACCCACAACCACCATATCCAAATTGGTGTTGCGGCAATTAACATTTCCGCCGGCATAATGGTTGCCATTGGAATACGCGCCAACAAAAACATAGTTATACCAACCAAGATAAAAAATGGTCCAAATATAGCCAAAACCATCCACCAATATTCACTGCGTTGTGCGGTTCCTGTAAAATTAAAATAGCCCTTAAAAAAGTTCACAAATGCACGACCAAAAGACACAACATGTTGTTTTGCCGGTGCAACTTTTTCCACATTTTTAACCACAGTTTTTTTCACTGTTGCTTTTTTCACCGCCGTCTTTTTTACGGTCTTTTTCACAACCTTTTTCACAGGCACTTTTTTAGCGACTTTTTTAACATTTGTTTGTTTTTTTGAATTTGTTTTTGGCATATTTTTCTCCTCTTTATAGACGCATATTACACATTTCTATATTTTTTCACAAGCATTTTATTTCCCTATTGACATAAATTCAGTAAATTTACTATCATCAACATATCAAAGAGAGATTTTATGACGAACCACTTTCATGGTGTTCTTAATCGCATGGCTTTTTTTACAGCACTATTGCTGGTTGGTGTCATATTTTTCTGGCCACAATTTATATCTATTGCGACATCAAACATTGTCCTGAACGGAATAATTATAGGGTGTGGCGTTTTCGGAATCGGTCTGTGCTTTGTTGAAATGTTTAAGTTGTTACCGGAATATCGTTGGCTATCGGGCTATGTTCATGGAAATAAAAACGCCCCCCTGCCCCCTGTGCTATTGCGCCCAGTTGCATTGATGTTACAGGCACGTCCAAAGACAATATCATCAAACACACTGTTGGGATTTTTAGACATGATATTAATTCGATTCGAAGATTCACGTGAATCTGTGCGATATATCACAAACACACTGATATTTTTAGGATTACTCGGCACATTTTGGGGATTGATTATAACAGTTGGCGGTTTTTCTAATTTGTTGTCGGCACTTGATTTTTCAAGCGAATCGGTTTTGAACACGATGCAAGTGGGCCTGTCGCAACCGCTGTCGGGTATGGCGACCGCGTTTACGAGTTCGCTATTGGGACTCGCGTTCAGTTTGTCTGTTGGTTTTTTGGGCTTGCATGTTCAACTCGCGCAAAATGCAATCTTTCGTGAATTGGAAGATTACCTGTCTGCGCACACACAGATTACTGCACCCACAGAAGAAATTTTACCCCAGATAAATTTATTAACGCGCGAACTAAGCCGCTATGTGGATAAACATGAAAACAAATAAAAATAAAGAGAGGGAAGAATGTTAAATTTTCGTTATCGTAATCAAACAAGTGCATGGCCTGGATTCGTTGATTTATTTTCGAATCTGGTTATTATTTTGATATTTTTGTTAATCGTATTTGTGTTTTTATGGACAACCACAAATGTGTTTAATAAATCTGGGACGGCCAAGGAAATGGCAGATCTGCGCCAATTGAACGCTGAACAGGCGGCATCAATTCAACAAATGTCCGCAGATACAGAAGAAGCGACCGATTTATTACTGCGTGCGCGTGATGAATTGGTATCACTGGAATCTGATAACCAACAATTAAATTCTGAAATCACTGATATTAATTTAAGCATGAAAGATTTGGTCGGTGCGTATGAGAAAAAATTGGCTGAAACACAGCAAGAAATCGCAACATTAAAAACCGAATTGGAACAACGCAAAGCGTCCCAGGAACAAATGGGTGCAGAAATGGAACGTCTGCGTATGGATGAAATTACAAAACTCCAGGCCGCACTTGATGCTGCCGAAGAAAAGGCCGCCGCCCAAGAAATACAATATGTTGAAATGTCGAATCGCCTTAATCGTGCTTTGGCGGACAAGGTTGCCGAATTAAATGAAATGTCGCAATATCAATCTGAATTTTATAAAAGTATAAAGTTGGCATTGGGCGACGTATCCAGTTTGCGCACAGATGGTGACCGATTTATTATATCCAGTGATATTTTATTCAAATCGGGTTCTTATACACTATCCGACGACGGTAAAAAACAATTAAAGGTATTGGCTGATGTAATCAAAGATTTTGAATCAAAAATTCCAACCGATATAAATTGGATAATTCGTGTTGACGGCCATACTGATAAAAAATCTGTGATAACTGGCACGCGCGCATATAAAAATAATACTGAATTGTCACTATTGCGTGCAACCGCGGTTGTAAATGAATTGGCAAATAATGGTGTGTCGCGCCGCCGCCTGTTACCATCGGGTTTTGGCGATACAAACCCATTTACATTGGGCAACACCCCAGCGGATTTACAACAAAACCGCCGTATAGAATTACAGTTAACAAATAAGTAAAAAACCGCCCATTCGGGCGGTTTTATTATATTGCTTAATAACTACATTTTTTGAATGCCATCGATTTCTATGGTTATATCGTTACCATCACGATCAACTTCACCTGAAATCAGAACCATATCTGTGGGGGTTATATATTGTCCATTCCAAACCTCGTCATCAATCTCTACCATAATTGTTCCGGTTGAATCCTGGAACACATAGGTTTCATCACCCATATGTTTTGTAATATAACCGCGACCAACCACCATAGAATTATCGTTCAAAGTTTTGATGTCTTCGATTTCTGTAACACTATACGGAACATTGTTCACATATACCGTCATTGTTTCTGATTCCATCATTTCTGCGGACGCCGCGCCAAAGCCCAACATCGCCGCGATTGTTAATATTGAAATTTTTTTCATGTGTCTCTCCCTTATTGTTTTGGACAGTATATATTTTATGCAATACACCCAAAAAAACCATAAGAATGAATACACAAAAAACCCCGCTTTCGCGGGGTAATATTTACATTTGAATATCTTCACATTTTTCAACTGGTTCAGACTCTGTGCAATTTTGTTCATCTTTCTGGCCAATTCCTAAGAAGCCATTTTTATGGATTGAAGAACAACTTTTGGTTATCGTAGATGTGCAATAATGACATATACGATTATCTCTATCAAACACAGACCACATTTCACGACTTCCACTTGGTGTCTGTATTGATACATTATTGTTACCAAGCAATTCAACCAACCCTTTACTTATGCTATCCGTTAAATAACTCACACCAAGTGTTCCTACACTCGCTATAACACCAGCAGCAGTACTATCGCCATTTGTTCCTCTATCAGCTCTTTTAGATTCAATTCCACCGGCACCACTCGTGGCACTTGACCCATGGCCACCCTGGGTCAACATGTCTGTGGTTAAACCAGTCCCCACATCATAACTGATAGAATATGGTGGAACCAATTCTGTTTTAACATCCCCCAGATATGAAACACCACCATTATTCATTGGCATCATTTGACACATATATTGTGCAATATCTGCCGATGCATCTTTTGTTGCTTGGGCAACCATATCAGTGAATTTTTTATTATAATTATCCTGGGCCTGGCGCAATGCAGAAACCGCAATTTGCATCTTTACAGAATTCAACAAATTCGGAAAGCGTGCAGCCGTGCTTTCGTTTTTACCAGTAATCTGGGACAAATTACGTCCATTGACACAATATTGAATTTCTGGATCCTGTTCTATCATTTCAATGGTGCGATTAATTGTTCCCGCGATATTGTTTAATTCTTCTTCTATACTTGCGACAATATCTTCGTCCCCTGTCCTGGTATTTGTTGCGCGAACATTTGCAATATAATCTGATACACCAATTTGCCCAGGCGCCAATTTACCGTTCGTATCCATCACACTGCCTGATGCATCACCCATTTTAATACTGCCGAACGAAATCATACCGGTCACACGATACAAATCGCCGATTTTTTGTGAACGTAAAGATCCTGTTCCGATAACATCATCTGCGGCAAATTTGTTACAATCGGTTGTACTGCCACAAACCTCTGTCATTTTTTGATCAACCAAATTCTGGCAATTATCCAACATAGAATTATCAATATTTAAGTATAGTCCCATCAACATAGAATCTAAATCATTCATAGAAAATTTTGGATTTGCCTGTTTACAAACAACCAATTTATCAATCGGACAAATGTCATGAATATAGTCATAATCCATACCTATACATTTTGAAAAGTCCGAACCACAACGCGTTTCATCTGTAAAGCATTCCTTGACCTCTGTGGTACATGCATCAACACGCATTGCCGCCAATTTATCAGTAACATAAGACCAGATTTGTGGTTCCATAGCCAGACATGGTTCTATTTCCACCTTACAAAAACTATATGCCATATCAGGACGCGCCAAACACGCATCCATTGTTGCAACACCTTTACCAGCAATGTCATCTTTACATGCCTTTTGAATACAGTTTGAAATATCGCTTAGGCAAGATTGACGTTTTTTCGATTCCGCTTGGGATTCTGCTAAACGAATCGTTGGGGCTGCTTCGCGCAGGAAGTCATTCCACACCATATCACGCACAGCAACACAAGAATTCAAAACATTTTCACAAATATAACGTTTTGATTCCAAAATACTCATCGTTGATGTACTTATATCATATGTTTTTCCTGTGGGAACTGTATACAATTCTTTGGCAGATGCGTCTTTTGGTTTTGATGATTGTTGTGCATTTTCAAACGCAACCTCAAACACACAGTTTTCCCAATTTTTACCACATGCATCCGCTGTCTGCATACACTTTTTATATTCAACCATACATTGACCACGATCATATTTGTTTGCAGAATCTAAACTTTCCTTTAATGCAGAACGAATCGCAGATTCCGCAGCGAGCAGTGTTTTCTTGGCCTCAGACTCTTTCTTGGCAATGCTGTTATCCAATGCTTTACAATCTGCAGTAATTTGACGTGAATAAATCTGGCGCAGGAATTTCATATCTTTGGCACAGCCTGAATCAATATATTCAACACATAAATCATGGGCCCCAGAAAATAATTCTGAACCAATTTTGTTGGATAAATCTTGTTCTGCAAAATCATCATTATCATCTTCGTCTTCAACAGGTTTATTCCACATTTCTAAAAACTTTGTTTTTTTATCCTGTTCTGACACTTCAGTGCTATCAACAACATTACCATCATCGCCATAGACACGTGTTCCATTAAATATTATGTCGGCATTTGCCCCCGCCTGGATACGTTCTACTTCTTCGGTGGAAATACGTTCTACGTTTTCAAGTGTTGTTTGTAAATTTGCTAAACGCTGTTCATATTTTGTAAAATCATCACTACAAGCGCAACTGCCACCATCGGTATTATCAGTAATACAAAATTGATCCATACAACCGTAATATGCATCATAACATGCCTG
Source organism: Alphaproteobacteria bacterium (assembly GCA_024402765.1). Taxonomy (GTDB): domain Bacteria; phylum Pseudomonadota; class Alphaproteobacteria; order Rs-D84; family Rs-D84; genus Enterousia. The sequence continues at coordinate 56,457 of JAKSTC010000002.1, read as the reverse complement.
GTCATAAATACCAACCGCTGCAACCTTGGTCCGAACCGAAGTTCCATTTTGAATCGCAGATTGTTTTTTTGCAGTCGCCGTTGCAGCATTTACATTTCCACCCAGCAACACAGCAGATATTGCAAATATCGAACAAACAATTTTTTTCATTTTTTCTCTCTCCTCTGGACCCTTACATATTTATATCTTCGCAAGATTCAATTTCCTGGCAGAATTCTTTTTCACCACCAGATGCCATGCCAACCAATCCGGCACCAACCGCACCAACGACACCACCAATTGCAGTTCCCCATCCTGCATTAACCATTGTCCCCATTGCTGCACCGCCAGACAAACCGCCCGCTGCTGCCTTTAACGCAGATGTCGCCTTGGATTCACCACCAACCTCGCAAACCTGTTGCATACGGCACACATGGCAATTACGCAAAGCCGGTTCAAACGCCACACTGCGGATATAACTATAATTCTTGGAATCTTTGTTTGGTTTTTCAGGCGCATAAGTTTTCAAACAATTTTTTTCCGCAGCCGCCAAATCTTGCTGACGTGATATTTCTGCGATTTTGGTTTCCAACGCACGTAAAGAACGATTTTCAGCATTGATTTTTGCAATCATTTTTGCAGTATTAAATACACTGTCGCCCAGTCCCCGCTTACGAACATTTGCAGGTTTTTGGCTATCCATACATGCTGCAATCGTTATATCTTTTTCAAACTGTTTAAAGAAATCGTCAACCGCCACATCAGAATTACCACGCACAGTATCGCGCAAAGCAATCATGCCTTCTTCACTATCTGGGATTTGCAACAACCCTTCGACAGTTGAATCGTTTGGCAGGCACGCCATATCCGTTCCGCAAACCGCACTTAATTGCGTTGCAAAATGATTAACACAACCCTGCATCATTTGATAATCCATTTCCAACAATGCCGCACTGACAATAATATCAAATTGTTTTTCATTTTTACATGATGGGAACATAGATTGTGGGCACAACGCAACAATTTGCGATGTATTTTTACCAACACATTCAGGCGCAGTAAATTCAGCGCCACATTTATCACGCAAACACGCATCAACATCATTCTGACAAAAGCCCGTTCTTAGATACGCCAATTTATCATTAACCACAGATTGTATGCCCGGTATCATTTCTTCACATTCTGTGATAATTGGACACACACCCGCTGCAACATTTACATCTGTTAAGCACATAGAATTTGTTGATGTTGCACAGCCTTCCTCTAAACAATTTTGAATTTTTGCAAGGCAAGTTGCACGACGATTTTTGTCGGCATACTTTTCAGCCTCTGCTAATATAACAACCGTTTCTTCTTCCCAATCCCGGACAACATCTTTTCTTACCGCCATACATTGATCTAAAATGCCAGAACACGCATTTGCACGACGTTGCAACAAATCTTTATCTAAACAGTTTTCAAAGTTAACACCACAACCGCCCTTATCTGCGACACACGCCTTATATGCCAACAAACATTCGCCACGATTGTATTTATTTGTTACATCCAACATTTCCAAACGCGCTTTGCGCACGGCCGCCTCTGCGGTGCGTTTATTAGCAGTTGCATTTGTTTTTTGATCCGCCAAATAGGCACTATACGCCTTGCAATCAGAAACAATTTGACGCGAATACAATGTTTCTTCCATTTGTGCTTTATCGCCACATGCCTGTAATTCAGCAGCACAATATTCCGATGCCATCGCATACAAATTTGCACCAATATCATAATCGGCGTCTAATTCTTCTTCGCTACCCCCCCCTGTATTAAGCCAGTCAGCAAAATTTATTCCCGAAAGTCCCGAACTCTTTTTTGCGGCATCACTTGTTCCAAAAACCAAATCAGCCTTTGCCCCCAGATTTTCACGTTCTACACCCTCTGTATATAACTTATCAGCCTCTTCCTGCAGGGACATTATTTCCTTAATCAAACTTTTAGATTGTTGAATATTATCGCTGCACGCGCAACGATACCCTTCTGATTCATCCAACAAACAAAATTCATCCATACATGCACGATATGCATCACGACAATCACCAGTTGTCACACTAGATGGGGTTTCTGAAACAGTTGGTTTTTCTGGTTCTACAACTGCGGTCGTTGTTTGTTTTTCAGCACCAACAGGCTGTTGTGTTACCGTAGTAACCTTTATATTAGGCACACATGCCGTAGCAGCAGCACCATTAACACCGATGCGTGCAGTTCCAGAACGCACCGCACCAAATGCCACAACCGGCACACAACATAATAACAAAGCCAACTTTTGTATATTCATGTCCTACATCCTTATATATCTATCTCTGTAATTTTATCAAAAAATATTACCTACCGCAAGCACATAAAAAAATATTCTTGCAATTTTATGAACAAATAATATCATTATTAAACAACAAAGTAAGGGTTTTCTTATGGCAAAAGATGATGTTATTGTTTTTAGCGGAACGGTTGAGGATAAATTACCTAATACAATGTTTCGCGTAAAATTGGAAAACGGCCATGATATTTTGGCGACTGTGTGTGGCAAAATGCGCAAGGCGCGTATTTGGGTTAATGTTGGTGAAAAGGTCCGCGTTGAAATGACACCATATGATTTGGACAAAGGACGCATAACATTTGTTGAACGCACACATTCAACAGGATCAACATCTGAAAATTAAAAATCGTCATCATGACGGTTTTTTTTTACAAAATTTGTAAATACTGCTTGCTATAAAAAAACATTTTTTGCTACCCTAATTCATATAGGTAAGAATGAAAAGGAGATTGTGCTTTATTACAGCCATAATATTGGTTGGTGTCGGTGTTGCCGATGCCACTGTTCGCAGTGCAAATACCATTTCACATAACACGCAATCTGTTATCCGCACTCCAACTACCAAAACAACCGGTCGAACAATTCAAACTCCAACACGCCAAACCAGCACAACCAAAACAAACACATCCCGTTCTGCGACCATTCAACGTTCTGCGATTAAAAGTACTACAAACGCACGCACAGCAATCAAATCAACACCATCTCGTTCTGCGGTCGTTCGTGCTGCCACCACCAGCACCATTGGTACAAACACTTTTGATTCCGGGTATAACACATGCCACGATGCATATTTCACATGCATGGATCAATTTTGTGCGAATCAAAACGACACATATCGACGTTGCGTATGTTCATCGCGTTTGCAAGAAATTCAGAAACGCCAAAATATTTTATCCGACACTTCTGATTCACTACAAGATTTTAAAGATTTAAACATTGATGTTATTCCAAAAACATCTGCAGAAGTAAAGGCAATGTTGACTGCAACCAGTGGGGAATATGCTGCATCAAAGGCAAAAGACAAATCAAATTCTGCAAAAACATTATCTGGTATCAGTAATATTTTAGCCAAGGCAAAATCAGACTCATTGTCAACATCTGGAACACTTGATATTGGTGGCAACATAAATGAAATATGGGCAACAACCGATTTAACATCTGGCATAAATTTAACAAACTTATCTGGGGAACAACTATATAATGCAGTCCATGCACAATGTAGGGATTTTGTATCTGACAAGTGTGAAAACAAATCTACATTAAACATGGTCGTTTCAGCGTATGGAATGTATATAGAAAACGATTGTGCATTAATATCTTCATCATTGGACAAAAAGAAAAATGAAGCCAATACTGCAATTCGTGAAACAGAACGTGAAATGAATTATGCGCGTTTGGACAATTATAATGCCCACAATTCTTCATCAATAAATGACTGCATTGCAAATGTTCGTTCCGACATAACCCAGGATGCTGCTTGCGGTAAAGATTTTGTTCACTGTATGGATGTTACAGGGTTATACCTAAATAAAACAACTGGTGAACCAATTTATACACCAAACTTTTACAACCTTGGTAGGCAGATTTCTTTATATGGCGATGTTTTAACCAACCAGCAAAACCGCCTTGTTGTTGCAGAATTAAATTCGAAACGCGCATTCGCAAAAAACAGTTTAGATTCTTGTCGCGACTTATCAGATGACGTATGGGATGAATTTATGCGACAAGCAATCACAGAAATATATCAAGCACAACAAGACAGAATTCGTCAAGTAAAAAACGAATGTTTGGATGTTGTAAATAAATGTTACGACGAACAAAACGCATCTTTAAAAGATTTTAGTAATACTGATGAACGCTTATTATTGGGTTCTCGGTTGGAACTATCCGAAGAAATGTGTAGCGAAAAACTTAACACTTGCAGTAATTTATACGGTGGCGGGGAACAAGGTATGTCAGAGTTACTAAGTGCAATGCAGACTATTACAGATCAAAAAATTGAATTACAATGTTTAGCAAATCTACAAAACTATGTTCAACATTTATGCGCAGTTCCATCCATAGATACAGTGCATAAATATCCATACGGGTGTCGAACTTATGCTCCTGGGACATATACAGACGCAATTAAACCAGGGTGCCTTCAATTTGTGTTGCGGGATTTGCTAACACCAAACACTAACGAAGATCAACCAGACTACCAGTACAAATATGACACTTGCAAAAGACAATACACAGAGTGTAATGATAAATATTACCGCAAGGACAACTACTGTTATAAATGTCCATCAGAATGCCCTAATACATGTATGTGGGATGAACGCCAAAACAAAGCAATCTGCATAAATACAGATAGTTGCTCTGCTGATTATTCTAACAGTATGTATCAAAAGTTAGTCCGTTACGGTCTGCAAGTATGTGTTCGACCATCTATTTATAAAGTCACGTTCGATGATTTTAACTTTCCAGAACCTGTATTACAAGATATTAACACCGTAATAACAAATATAGCGACAGATATGTCAACAGAACTGGGCAAAGAATGTGAACGTTTGAATGGCGAATGGGTACCAACACCATTTAATGAAAATAGTACAGATAAAATATCTGAATTGTTTTATTCTGAAACAAGTGCCAATACGAAATGGGGATATTGTAAGACAAAGACGGGGACTAATACAGAAACAGATAACAACAAATAAAAAACACCTAAACAGGTGTTTTTTATTTATGCAACTTTTTTTGATTCGGCAAAAATTTCTACTGGTTTCTTTTTACCTAAAACAACATCTTTGTCTATAACAATTTCTTTCAAATCTGATTTATCAGGTGCATCAAACATTGGTTGCAATAATATCTTTTCCAATATGCTACGCAAACCACGTGCACCTGTTTTACGTGCAACCGCCATTTTTGCAATCTCTGCCAAACCATCTTTGGTAATGGTTAGTTTTACATCATCCAAACCCAGCATCGCTGTAAACTGTTTCACAATCGCGTTTTTCGGTTCTGTTAATATCTTTACCAATGCAGATTCGTCTAAATCTTGCAAAGTTGTAATTATTGGCAAACGACCAATCAATTCTGGAATAATTCCAAACTTTACCAAATCAGACGGTTGAACATCGGACAAATAATTTTTAGATTCACGTTCTTTGCGTGATTCTATATTCGCACCAAAACCAATACCAACACGTTCGGCACTACGGTTGCAAATTATTTTATTTAACCCGTCAAACGCACCACCGCAAATGAATAAAATTTTACTCGTATCCAACTGAACCGTTGCTTCCCCGGGGTGTTTACGGCCGGCACCACTGGCCGGAACATTTGCAACCGTTCCTTCGATTAATTTCAACAATGCCTGTTGCACACCTTCACCAGAAACATCACGCGTTAATGATGGGTTTTCAGATTTGCGTGAAATTTTATCTATTTCATCAATGTAAATAATTCCGCGACCTGCCCTTTCAACATCAAAGTTTGCATTTTGTAACAAACGCGTCAAAACACTTTCAACATCATCACCGACATAACCTGCCTCTGTCAAAGTGGTTGCATCTGCGATTGCAAATGGCACATCTAAAATACGTGCCAAAGTTTGGGCAAATAATGTTTTACCTGTTCCTGTTGGACCAATCAATAAAACATTTGATTTTTGAATTTCAACATCGGAATTCGTTGCAACAGTATGACGTTTATAATGATTATAAACTGCCACCGCCAAAGTCCGTTTTGCTTCATCCTGGCCAATGATATATTCGTTCAAGAAATCATAAATCTGGTGTGGTGTTGGTAGTTTAGTTGTATCACGATTTATTGTCCCCTTTAAATCATCAGCCATAATATCGTTGCACAGACTAATGCACTCATCACAAATACAGACATTACGTCCACTAACTAATTTTTTTACTTCGTATACAGCCTTGCCACAAAAACTACAAAACTGATTTTGTTTATCTGGTGTTGCTGTTGCTTTTGTATCTGTCATCTCTTTCCAAACCCCTGTATTATTTACGTGTCAAAATACCATCAATCAAACCGAAATCTTTTGCTTCTTGTGGGCACATCCAATTATCACGTTCCATTGCTTCGAACAATTCTTTTTCTTTACGCCCTGTAAATTCAGCCATCTGTTTAATCAATGTCTTTTTATTTTTCTGATATTGAGCCATACGAATTTCCATATCGGTAATCTGACCCTCTGCCCCCGCCATTGGTTGATGTATCATAATCTGGGTATTTGGCAACACGAAACGTTTGCCCTTTGTTCCTGCCGCCAATAATACAGATCCCATGGATGCAACCAACCCCATACCAATTGTCGATACCGGCGATTTAATATACTGCATTGTGTCCATAATTGCCCAACCTGCAGAAACATCACCCCCAGGGGAATTAATATACACAGAAATATCTGCATTTGGGTTTTCAGATTCCAAAAACAGCAACTGTGCAACAACGACATTTGCCATCCCTGGTTCAATTTGACCTGAAATCATAACAATTCTATCGCGCAACAAACGCGAATAAATATCAAAAGAACGTTCACCACGTGGCGACTCTTCTATAACCATAGGTATTAATGACATAATAAAATCCTTGTGTTTAATTACTTTAATGATAGCACAAAAAAAACCGATTCGCGAATTTATGATTAAAAAATATATAATTTACCCATCAATCAGCACAGATATCGCCGGCAAAATCCCATTTTCAACAAATTCAAGGAATGCCCCACCGCCCGTTGAAACATAGGTCATATTATCCCTAACCCCCACCACATCCAGCGCAGCAACCGTATCACCGCCACCAACAATACTGATTAATTTACCCGTTTTGGTCTGCTTTGCGATAGCTTTTGCGACATTAAATGTTGAATATCCCCAGGTATCGCCCCACTCTGCCATACCAAAGGTTCCATTCCAAATCACAGTGGATACAGAATTTATTTTATCAATATTCCGCGCAGTTGTTTCAACGCCATCATCAATAATAACATCTGTGTCCAAAATACTATCGATTGATTTATTTTTTCTTGTCGCCGTTTTTTCAAATCTGTCCGCGACACCCTTATCCAATGGCAACAAGAATTCACAATTATTTTCCTGTGCATATCGCATTATTTCCAATGCGACATCTTTCTGCTCTGGTTCATACAACGAATCGCCAACATTATGTCCGGTCGCATAGGCAAAAGTCGTTCCCAACGCACCACCAACAATGACACAATCTGCCAATTTACATAATGATTTCAACACACCAATCTTGGTTGAAACCTTGCTGCCACCGACCATTGCTAATAAAGGACGATTCGGATTTTCCAAAACACGCGATATGTTTTCCACCTCTGACTTTAATAAATCACCCGCATAGGACGGCAAAATTTTTGTTACACCAACAGTACTGGCGCTAGCGCGGTGTGAAACAGCAAACGCATCATTTACAAACAAATCAAAACCAGATGCCAGTTGTGTAGCAAATTCATCATCATTATTTTCTTCACCTGAATAAAAACGCAGATTTTCCAATAGCACCACATCGCCATTTTTCATACCCGACATAAAATCACGATTTAAACAATCATCTATAAATGGAACATCCATATATTCAGCAATCGGTTTTAACGATAATTCTGGAACAACAGCCCCTTTGGGTTGTCCCAAATGTGAACATATAACGACACGCGCACCCGCATTACGCAATTTATTAATAGTCTGCATACTTTGTTCTATACGAAAAACATCTGTGATTTTGTCATCAACAATCTGAACATTCAAATCATCACGCAACAAAACGTATTTACCCCAGACATCTAAATTATCAATCATGCGCAGTTTCATTTTGAATCCTTTCCCTTACTGGTTTATAAGTCTTTCTATAGCAATCATTTATACCATATTTTTCAATCGCACGCAAATGGTCCCCTGTCGGATAGCCCGCATTTTTATCCCAACCATATTGCGGATATTGTTGCGCTAAATCACACATAATTTTATCACGTGTTTCTTTTGCGATAATAGACGCCGCCGCAATGGATAATGATTTTGCATCCCCTTTGACCACCGCACGTCCAATAACATTTTGTGGCATACGATTACCATCAATCAAACAAAAATCAGGTTTCGTTGACAACCCATCAATCGCCCGTCGCATAGCCTCCATCGATGCATGCAAAATATTCATTGCATCAATTTCCTGGGGACTGCACATACCGACCGCCCAAACAGTATTTTCTTTTATCCACCGAACCGCCTCTGCGCGCATTTTCTGGGTCATCTGTTTTGAATCACGAATAACAACCGGGATATCAATATCAAAAGATGGGAATATTACTGCCGCTGCGACAACAGGCCCGCACAACGGTCCACGACCTGCTTCATCACAGCCTGCAATTTTACTTATTCCACATTCTTGCTCTATTGAAAAATCAGGGTTTGTTCGCATTATATTGACATTCTATCTAATATCTGTTTTTGGACATAGGCATCTTCGCTGTTATACAACGGCCATTGACCATTTGCCAATTCCTGCATCGAAGTAAGTGGCTGATTCAATCGCGCACGATACAACCACAAATTAGACATAACACGTTTAATATAATTTCTGGTTTCATACACAGGGAAACTTTCAATATATAACAACGGATCATATGTGCTAAAATGCTTTTCAAAATCAATTAAAGTTTTCATGCCAGAATTATACGCAACAAACATTTTTATAATATTATTATTTATGCCAGGATGCGCCAATAAATCAACGATATATTGCTGACCCAAAAACATATTATGTTCTGGTTTTGACATATCTATTTCAGACATCTTTACGTTATTCTTTTTGGCAATACGTTTCGCAGTACTGGGCATAATTTGCATTAATCCGTTTGCACCTACATTAGATTTTGCATTTGGTTTGAAACCACTTTCCTGTTTTGTAATTGCCAACAATAATGCCCTATCAATAGACCATCCGCCCATTGGTTCCCAATCAGGCAACGGATATTGTGCAGAATAAATAATATCACCATCAATTTCTAAAATGCCCCTATCTTTGACAACACCTGAAACCTGAATCGCGACACGAGGCAATCCATACGATGTAGACACAGAATTAATTGCGTGCAAAGTTTTATCAGATGCTTTTGATGTAATCATATATTTTAAGTATTCTTCTGCTCGTTGTGATTGATGTATTTGCAACAGTGCCAATGCCATCATACCATATTTTGTTTCACGCAGTTCATCAATATCATCCTGGGTAACATCTTGATCAAAAAACTCATATTCTGGACTTTCACCCAACATTGTAGCGGACAATGCGCCATAGAAAGCCATTGGATGCGTAGCACCAATTTTCCAATACTCTTTTGCCGCACGCCTATCACCATTTGCATCTGCTGCACGTCCCGCCCAAAATGCCGCCTCTGTTTTACGGGCGTTATTAATTTGTTTTAAATCTAAAATTTTACTAAAATATTTTTCACTCTCGGCGAATTTATCTTCTTTGTAATATAACAAACCCATCGTCCACAAGCCATATTCACTACGCGCATCGGACGACACAAAGCCCCATTTTTTTGCTAATTCAAATTCACCATTTGTATAATACAAATACGCCAAACGACCTGCCAAGCGTCCATAATCAGAATCAGTTAATTTATTCTTAAAACTTTTGTCTTCTAATATCAATCTGGCTGTTTTCGTACTGCCATTACGAATGGCACGTTTAAAGGCAGTAATATTTTTATCTGTGTTTCCTGTATATTTTTTTTGTGTCCATGTTTCTGATTGTGCTGTTTCAATAGATGCCCCACCTGACAAAATTGCAGGTACAGATGGCTTACGCACAGACACTTGTTTTATTGATGCCAACTTTTCCATGCGTTGTGCCCCGGGCATATCATAAAAATGTTTCATCCAATCCACAACCTCTGCCCCACGGGTATGATAAGTTTTTGAAATGTAACGCTGATATAAAACTTCATTCATCAACAATGGGTCCGACAATTTAGCTTCCAATCTTTGCGCTGCATCTATTTTTTCTTTGGATTGAAGTAAGAAAATTTGTTCATATACTTCTGCATCAGAATCACTTAACACATCAATATCAACCCGGGCGCATACCGTCAGGGGCAAAAACATTGCAAATAAAACAATCAATATTTTTTTCATATTTATCAGAACAATGATGTTTTTGGTAACGGGCACACCTGGGCACCTTCGTCCGCCTCTGGAATTTTATCTATTATCTTTTTAAAATCTGAAACCTTTGAAAACTTACGATACACAGAAACAAACCGAATAAAAGCAATTGGGTCCAAATTTAATAAAGAATCAGAAACCATTTGCCCAACTGCGACACTTGTAACCGTATCATCCATACTATCTGTTTCCAACCTGCGCTGAATAGACGCAACCAAACGTTCAATCTGTTCATCCCCAACATCACGATTTCGACATGCTAATTTAATACTACGACGCAGTTTTTCGCGATCAAAAGGTTCTTGCTTACCACTATTTTTGACAACAACCAAATCACGCATTTGAATTCGTTCCACCGTTGTGAATTTTGCACCACATTGATTGCACACACGACGACGGCGTATAACCGCGTCTTCTGTATCAGGGCGGGAATCAGCCACTCTGCTATCACTGGAATTACAGTATGGACATCTCATACCCATAACAGTAGCAACGAAAATACCATCTTGCAAGTATAATTTATATGTAAAAAATGTGCTTTTTTATAAAAATCAAGACATTTTTTTCATTTTTTTTCATCTATGGCAAATTTTTAAACCCCAAAATATGATAAAATGGTCATCAGGGGAAAGAGAGAAAGTGGAAAAATACTTAAATCAAATCTTAAATGGCGATTGTGTCGAACTGATGCAGGGTGTTCCCGATGGCAGTGTTGATGCAATATTTGCTGATTCCCCATATAATCTGCAACTGGGCGAAAAAACATTATATCGACCCGAAGATCAAACCGCTGCGCGTGCGGTTCGTGACACATGGGACGCGTTTGAATCACCTGAAAAATATGACGAATTTACACGTGCGTGGCTAACACAATGCAAACGCGTTTTAAAACCAGATGGTTCAATTTGGGTTATTGGGTCTTATCATAACATTTTCCGTGTTGGTGCAATTTTACAGGATCTGGGGTTCTGGATTTTAAATGATGTTGTTTGGGTAAAAACAAATCCTATGCCAAACTTTCGCGGCACCCGATTTACGAACGCACATGAAACCTTAATCTGGGCAACACCGCGCAAGACCGGCAAATATACCTTTAATTACGAAACAATGAAAAAATTAAATGGCGGCAAGCAAATGCGTTCTAATTGGGATATTGACATTTGTCTGGGGCACGAAAGAATCAAGGATGAAACCGGCAAAAGCCTGCACAACACACAAAAACCGATGGAATTATTACGTCGTGTGATTTTATCATCAACAAAAGCGGGTGATATTATTCTGGATCCATTTATGGGTTCCGGCACAACCGCCGCCGCGGCCAAAGAATTAGGACGTAATTTTATTGGGTTTGAACGCGATAAAAAATATGTCGCTGCCGCCCGCAAACGCGTTGAACAAATTGTTCCAATTGATTTATCTGATATAGAGGTTTCAGCCCCCAAACGCGAAGAAGTCCGTATTGCTTTCCGCGAATTGATTGATGCGGGTTTATTGTGTGTCGGTCAAACATTGGTTGCACCAAATGGCGAACGCGCCATTATTACCAAGGATGCCCAACTGGCGCACCCCATGTATGGCAAGGCATCAATTCATATTATGGCTGCACGTATACAACATAGTGTCAGTTTTAATGGTTGGGATTATTGGTCTGTGCAAAAACGCGATGGGACATTGGTTCCTATTGACGATTTACGCAAATATATACGTAATATTAAAACAGAACTTAAACAGGTTGCATAATAAAACCGCCATTTTGGCGGTTTTATTTTTACAAATGTCAGTTTAGAAATTATATCTGAACTTTGCCATACCTGTTTGTGATGTGTAATCTTCACGAACATCAATATAATATGTCAAAGACAAATCAAATCCATAATAAGACATTGTTAAACCTGCACCAAATTCGCCACCAAAGCGTTTCAGACGTTCAACATCCAACGTATACGCATCAACTCCAGGCAACGCAACTGTGGCAGTATTACCATCAGATACCAAATCATACTTTGCAGCCGCACTCAATTCTGGTCTTATCAACAAGGTATCAGATGCGGCAATATCAAATCCATAACGCGCACCCAAAATACCCGTCAAGAAATTTGTATTTTTGGCATCGGTATGAAAGCCCAAACTATTGGTATAATCATTTGTTCTGACGTGTAAATAACGCAGACCCAATTCAGGCGTTAAGCCAAATGGCAATTCATAACCGGTTGCGACATTTGCACCAAACGCATTTGCACGATATTCTGAATCAACCGCCAACAAACCTGCAACACTTCCATTTTCCTTATACCCAGATGTAGTATAATTCAATGTTGCATTTGCATACCATTGTGTTGGCTTATATTGACCGTATAAGAACACAGAATGGTTATCAATGTCCGTATCACGTGTTTTCGCAGAAACATCAGAATGACCATATGCATAACCAATACCCAACATAATATCATTGTTAATTGTTCCATCAATACCTGCGGAAATACCACGTGTATTAGCCGAGAATTTATCCCCACTTTTTGCCCTGTTAAACAATCCTTGGACCCATACGCCCCCAGATGTCAAATTAAGATCACCGCCATTGCGTCCCATATCCATACGTCCAGCAGTCAAATTATTAATTGTATTTTGTGTGCTGACCGCAGCAGATTGAGCAACGGCTTCTGATTCTGGGTTAATTGTTTTTGCAACTTCATTTATTGTTTCTGCCGCTTCTGTATCGCCTGATTGTGCCGCCGCAGTTAAATCAGCGAACAAAGCATCCGCGGCCACATTACCGGTTGTTTTAAGCGCCGATATCGCAGCAATTGTTTTAGCAGCACTGGAATCTAAACCTGCCTTTTCCAAACCGGCTGTTTGTTCCGCCACCGATTTACGTGTAACCAATATGCTACCTTTTTCTGTGCCAATAGCAAATTTATACAACGCATTTTCTTTTGCACTATCTGCAATATTAGCAAACACAGCATCGGCTTTATCAATCAAAACATACTCTTTGGTACTAAGACCATTTTCAGCAATCAGTCCTGCAATAGCAACTTTATCAACGCCAGTTACCGAAGTAGCATTAATAGTCGGCATGTTTTGAAGCCGCGCAACCAAATTTGTAGCATCAGTAAATTTAATGGTTCCATTGCCAGTAATACCACCGTCCAGTGTTAAATCCCCAGAAATATTTAACGTTCCGCTGTTATAAATATCATTCAAAACACCATTGGCTTTATTACCAGAGAAGATATTGGTTCCAGTAAAATTCAAAGTACCTTTATTAAATATAGCACCACCACGATTGGCTGCTATATTTCCGATAAAAGAGGAGTTAGTAATAACATTTTCATGTTTTTCTCCGTTTATTGTACTTCCATCAAAACCATTCCAGATAGCACCGCCGTCACCATTAATAAAATTATAACCACCATAAGTGTATGTAGAACCATTTGTTCCGCCAACAAGTGTGGCATCTGCACGGTTATTTCTAAATTCAGAATTTGAAATAGTCAACCAGTGGCCATCTTTATCTTGTGCTGAAGCAGCGGCATCACCTTCTACACCTTTTGGTCGCGTTGCGATAGCACCACCTAAATTAGCATAGTTATTTTCAAACACAGCATTGTTAATAGTTGTTCTAGCATGCGCACCCAATACAATAGCACCACCACCATCATCAACGGCTGTTGTATGGTTACCCTTGAAAGTGACTTTGTTATCATTGGTTCCATTGATATTAAATGCATTGTATGCACCAATTGCACCACCAGTTGTTGCATAGTTTCCTGTAAATGTAGTACCTTCGTTAATATTAAGAGTATTTAAAACGTTAAATACGTCAGAAATAGCACCACCGATAACCCCACCATTATTTTCTGTAAAAGTAGAATTATTAACATCAAGTGTTCCTGAAGCTACAAAAATAGCACCACCATATTGAGTGGCGGTATTTTTATTAAATTCACTATTGTTTACAGTAGTTGTTCCTGCATTATAAATAGCACCACCTCTTTTGGCTGTATTATTTTTGAAAGAACTATTTTCATTTATAGTAACTGTTGCATTTGGATCTTCGTTAAAGATTGCTCCACCCAAACTTCCTGCTTGGTTATTCTTAAAGGAGACACCATTTAAAGTTAATGTAGAATGCTTATCTTCTGGACCAGCATCACGCCACATTGCAATAGCACCACCTCTTTGTTTGTCTCCATCTGTGGCAGTATTAGAATCAAAAATGGTCCCTTCGCCAATTGTTAAATTACCATATTCAAGAGCAATAGCACCACCTACATTTGATTTATTTCCAATAAATTCGGCATTTTCTCCTAATTGAACGCTATCTGTTTGTGAAGCGGTGGTTCCATTTGCTAATTTGATATACATTGCACCACCACCCCATGCATCATCAAAAGCCTCATTACCATTAAATTTGATACCATCACCACCAGTAAAACCATTTAAAGCTTTTATGGCTCCACCAGCACTAGTACTGTTTTGAGTAGCATTGTTTGTAAATGTAGTATTATCAGCAATTCTGACACCTGTGGTATCATAATTAATTGTGGCAACACCAGCTAATGTTTTATCAGTATTTGTATAATTGCTGTATGTTCCAGATAGTACTTGATCATTTTTAGTAAGAAAAGGAACTTCACTTGCTCCTGCAGGCGCCGCGACAGCGACAGATACTAAAGCCATGGCATTTAATAATGCGCATTTTTTAAGAACCGAACGATATTGTGCACTCAATTCTTTCAAGGTAGTTTTTGATTGTCGTATCATATCTTTTCTCCTTTGGTATATTTGCATCCTAGAATAAAAATATTTTATTGCAAGAAGTTTTTATTCTCTTACATTTTTCCGACTATGTTCCTGTGGTTTATGCTGTGTAAAAACATTATTATTCATTACGAATCAAAAGGAATTTACACTATGAAATCAGCAAAAGCATTTATAATTATCGCAACAATTTTATTCGCAACAACTAATACGAATGCATGCACAGGTATAACATTAAAGTCGCGTGATAATGCAATAATTGTTGCGCGTACTATGGACTGGTCTGGCGAAGAAATGGACAATATGTATGTGGTTGTTCCACGTGGTCACACATCACAATCTTCATTACCGAACACAGAAGATGGCGGTATGTTATTTACATCCAAATATGGTTATGTTGGCCTGGCGGTTGTTGCGCCAGAATATATAATTGATGGCACAAACGAAGCGGGTTTATCTGCCGCCCTATTTTATTTCCCCAAATATGGCAAATACCAAGATTATAATCCGCAATACAAAGACAACACAATTGCAGATTTTCAACTGGTGCCATGGATACTGTCGCAATTTGATAACATTGATGATGTCAAATCAGCCGTCAAAAATATTCGCGTTGTAAACTTTGACCCACGTGCAGAAACTGTTCATTGGCGCATAACCGACAAAAACGGCAAACAGGTTATTCTTGAAATCGTAAATGGTGTTCCAAATTTTTACGATAGTGAACTGGGCGTTTTAACAAATGCCCCGGGTTACCAATGGCACCTGACCAATTTAAATAATTATATCAATTTACACCCCGGCGCTGTGGACCCAAAAACCATGCACGGATTACAATTGCGACCATTGGGTGCCGGCAGTGGTTTCTTAGGTCTGCCCGGAGACTTTACCCCGCCATCGCGTTTTGTTCGTGCGGCGTTTTTTGAAACGTATTCCCTGCCCCAAGAAACCGCCAGTGAAACAATTCGCCAGGCATTTCATATCTTAAATAACTTTGATGTTCCATTGGGTGTTCAATTTAATGTGGACATGGCACCAAATAATATGCCATCTGCGACCCAGTGGACAATCGCAACCGACCTGACAAATATGCAAATATATTATCACACAATGTATAACAGGAATATTCGCCATATAGATATGCGTGCAATAGATTTTGAAACCGTTCCGTATCAGTATCAACTGTTGGACGAATCAACCACCCAACCCATGACCGAAATAAACGTGAAACCAGAATAAAAAACGCCCACTTTGGGCGTTTTGAATTTTTGGTTGTGCTATCTGTGCAATTCGCGAACTGATTTACAAGAATTATTATCATTAGGTCAGGAAACAGAACAGACGAAAGATAAGTTGTGTCTACAGAATCTGTATCATAAAATTTAAAATTTTATAAACGGTATAATCTCTGGCAATTCTGGTAAAACAAAATGTCCATATCCTGGAAAAACATGTACACGCATTGACGGAATGTCTGATATTATTTTATCACGACTTTTGCCCATTTCTGATATATCATTATCAGAAACCAACAAATCAATTCCATCGATTGTTTGGTTTGCGATATTTTGCATATCAAAATCTTTATAAAACCCAAAAGGATTCGCCCCGCCAGTATCTATCCATGGAGCAACCAACAAAATTTGTTTTACTTTCAATTCTGGGTGTAATGCCATATATTTCAATATAAATCCAGCACCAGCCGAATGCCCCATTAAAATTGTATCGGAATTTATTTTTTGAGAATTCATTACGTCTTCCCATTCAGAATATTTCATCATGAAAGTGTGCGCATGGGGAAAACGTGGAATCTGCATAACAATATCATGTTCTTGTTCCAGAACAAATTGCAACCATTCTTTCCATCCTTTGGTTTGGCTGTAAGTATTTTTATTCCAATCTAAATCTGGTGGTAAAACCCCATGACAAAAAACAGCATTCATTGTATTTT
The DNA here is from genome assembly GCA_024402765.1 of Alphaproteobacteria bacterium. Taxonomy (GTDB): domain Bacteria; phylum Pseudomonadota; class Alphaproteobacteria; order Rs-D84; family Rs-D84; genus Enterousia. The sequence continues at coordinate 39,209 of JAKSTC010000002.1, read as the reverse complement.
CCTTTGGTTTATACTCGGCACATTATATTGACTTTTCAATAAAATGCAATAAAACATCCAAAAGGAGTCACAAAAAACATTGCAACCATACAAACTATAAGATATAATAAATACCATAAGATATCAAAAAGGAGATGTTAATGGTGCAAAACCAGATCTTAGAACTTGCTAATCAAATAGACCGTTTTGAAATTCATGGTAATTATGAAGTTATTTATTTCAAAAACCCAAAAGATGTTGAGGGTTTAAAAAAAATGTTCGCAGATTGTGGAATAACAGATGTCGTTCAAGCAAAAGCAACTATTATGTCGGGACTAAATGTAGACGAATACATGGTTGAGGTAAATTATAGGTCTTCTGAACAGAAAAATATTGTAGATGACTTAGAACATGCACATAAACGTATGAAGGCATGGTCTATATTACGTGGCTGGGGTGGAACACAAATGACCAATGCCGAAAAAGATTTTTTTGCAAAACAAGATATGAATGTTGCAGCAAGAAAAATGCAAAGTATGAGTAGAGAATAAAATTGTTCGAAAGTGGCGAAATTTCGCCATTTTTTTAATATTGACTTTCGAACTCACTGTAAATATTGCAAAACAAACAAAAACTTGCCCCAATGGGCGTTTTGAATTTTTGGTTGGGGCAACTGGGTGCCTCGATACGCAATAATAAAAATCAATAAAAACTCTAATTTAAAATATCCGTTTTTATGATTTTTCTAATTGTGTATTCTCGTATTGGTCATGCGCTACGCTCTGACCGATCCAGTTGCCCCCCTAATAAAACAAAAAACGCCCCGTTGGGGTGTTGTTTGTTTTATCTTGGTTGGGGCAACTGGATTCGAACCAATACTAGCGGAGTCAGAGTCCGATGTTCTACCATTAAACTATGCCCCAATGCGCGACCTATTATACAGTGAACTTATTTATTTTCAATGAAAAAAATTTTTATATAGATTTTTTTTCTTTTTGGTGTATCTTTGCTGCTACTGATTACATAGGAGAAAACACAATGAAAATAAAACCATTTGCAGGGGTTCGCCCACCAAAAGAATTTGTTGAACAAGTTGCTTCACGTCCATACGACGTTCTTAATTCTGTTGAAGCCAAAGATGAGGCCGGTGAAAAATCATTACTACATATTATTAAGCCAGAAATTGATTTTGACCCAATTGCCGGCGAACACGAACAACGCACTTATGACAAAGCGGTCGAAAATTTCAAATTATGGCAATCACGTGGTTGGCTGAAACAAGATACCAAAGAAATGTATTATATTTATGCTCAAACTATGGACGGGCGGACTCAATATGGTTTGGTTGCTGCTGCAAATGTCGATGACTATATGACGGGCAAAATTAAAAAGCACGAACTGACACGCAAAGAAAAAGAAGATGATCGTATGATTCATGTCCGTATCCAAGATGCAAATTTGGAACCTGTTTTCTTTGCGTATCCCGATGTTGCAGAAATGAACGAAATTGTTGAAAATATAGTAAACAACAATACACCCGAATATGACTTTGTTGCACCTGATGGATTTGGGCATAAATTCTGGGTTATTGACGATGACGCTATAAATGCCCGCATCACAGAAATATTCGAAACAATTCCTGCAATGTATGTCGCAGATGGGCACCACAGAACCGCCGCTGCTGCACGTGTGGGTGCTGAAAAACGTGAACAAAATCCAAATCACACTGGCAATGAAGAATATAATTATTTCCTGGCGGTGATATTCCCAGAATCACAACTACATGTTATTGACTATAACCGCGTAGTTCGTGATTTGAACGGCCTAACTACCGATGAATTTTTGGCAAAATTATCAGAATCTTTTGACATAGAAAAAATCGGAAATGAAATCTATAAACCAAATGCCTTACATAATTTTGGTATGTATTTGGGGGGTGATTGGTATTCTCTGACCGCCAAGATTGGGACATACAACGACAACGATCCAATTGGTGTTTTGGATGTTACAATTTTATCCAACCTGGTATTTGATAAGATATTAAACCTGGGCGACCTGCGTACCAGCGACCGCATTGATTTTGTTGGCGGCATTCGGGGCCTGGGCGAATTACAGAAACGCGTTGATTCTGGGGAAATGGTTGTGGCATTCGCCCTATTTCCTGTTACCATGCGCCAGATTATAAATATCGCAGACACTGGCAATATTATGCCCCCAAAGACAACATGGTTTGAACCAAAGTTGCGCAGTGGTTTGGTAATTCATAAATTATCATAATATAAACACCCCGATTAATCGGGGTGTTTATATTCGGAAATAAAAAAAGACCCAAATTTTGGGTCTTTCAAAACTTAGAATCCGAAAACCATACGTTGTTTAGACTGACGTCTTTTTTCATTACGCACCGCTTCTTCTTTCAAGCGTTTACGTTTTGTTGTTGGTTTCTCATAACGTTGACGTTCTTTCATTTCACGATACAAACCTTCCTTTTGGGATTTACGTTTTGCAACGCGCAACGCCTGTTCAACATTATTATCACGAACTAAAACTTTAACCATTATATAATTCACCCCCTTTTCGGCGAACTTTACAATTCCGTTACAGAATTTTGGTGGAGCTGATCAGACTCGAACTGACGACCCCCTGCTTGCAAAGCAGGTGCTCTACCAACTGAGCTACAACCCCAAAACTCTTTTCTTTCAGAAGATGTACCCCTTTTGACAGACCGCTGCGCTGTAAAGCAACTTACCTCTACCAACTGAGCTACAACCCCAAAACTCTTGTTGCAAGTGCGCACATTTTAAACATTTTTATATGATATGTCAAATAAAATTTAAATTTATCCACTTTTCAACAAAAAACTCTTGACAAAAAATAATTTTGGTCCTAACGTTAAAATGTACGTATTAAAATACGTTAGCAAAAATCGTTACAAACAAAAGGCAAACAAAATGTTAACAAATTCACAAATATTTGAAGAAATAAAAAAAATCTTAATTGGATTAGAATTAGATTGGTTTGATAAAGCTCCGATTATAACCCCCGATTTCAATTTAGACAACGCTTCTCGTATGGGTATGGATTCTTTTGACACACTTGAGTTTTTTATGCAAATAGAAGAACACTTTGGTATTGATATACCTGACAACGATATTATGCACATATCTACCTTATCTGATATTTGCGCATGTGTTCAAAAAGAGTTAGTAAAGAAACAAGAAAAACAAATAGAACAGAAGAAAAATACAAACCAAGTAAAAACTACATTATTTAAACGTATTTTTACAAAAACAAGATAATAAAAAATGGGGCAACGCCCCATTTTTTATTTCACAGAAAGTTCTTTACCATCCACATCAACATGAACGGTTGAACCTTCGCCAACCTGACCCGACAAAATCAAATCGGCAACTTTGTCTTCGACCGCAGATGTTATAAGGCGTTTCAATGGGCGCGCACCAAATACCGCATCGTATCCATGTTCCGCCAACCATTTAATCGCTTTATCAGACACATCTAAATCAATATTCCTATCTGCCAGGCGTTTTGCCAAATTCGACAACTGAATTTTCACAATGCCCGCCATTACATCTTTGCCCAGTGAATTAAAGAACACGATTTCATCAATTCTGTTTATAAATTCTGGACGAAAATGTTTACGCACCGCATCCATATCTGGCAAATTACTGGTCATGATAATTATCGTGTTTGTAAAGTTCACAACATGACCCTGGCCGTCTGTTAAACGTCCATCATCCAGTATTTGCAGGAATACATTAAACACATCGGGGTTTGCTTTTTCTATTTCATCAAACAGCAAAACTTGATACGGACGACGGCGAACACTTTCGGTCAACACCCCGCCCTGTTCATAGCCGACATATCCCGGGGGACTGCCAATCAGGCGCGACACAGAATGTGGTTCCATATATTCACTCATATCTATTCTGGTCATTGCGGTATCATCATTAAACAGGTATTCCGCCAATGCTTTGGCAACCTCTGTCTTGCCGACACCAGTTGGCCCAAGGAACATAAAACTGCCCGCGGGTCTGTGCGGATCAGACAACCCTGCACGCGAACGGCGAATTGCACGTGCAACAACAGATAGCGCATTATCCTGGCCTACGACACGTTTACGCAATTCATCTTCGATATTTAATAACTTTGATTGTTCTTCGATTGATAACTTATCCGCAGGAACACCCGTCCATTTACTAACCACCGCCGCGATATGTTCTGGCAATACAGTTTTATACTCTTTGGACTCTGTATTCATCTTGCGAATATTTTCTTCGAGTTCTGGAATTTTACCATATTGTAACGCAGACGCTTTTTCATAATCGCCATTACGCATAGCGGACGCGACCTCAGCCTTTGCCGCGTCCAGTGCCGCCATCGCATCAGACAGACCACGCATTTTCTTTTGTTCATCGCGCCACTGCGCCGTCATATTTTTTGATTCTTGTTCTATTTTGGCAATCAATGTTTCTAAATCTGCCAAACGTTTTTTAGAATCAGCATCTTTTTCTTTTTTAAGTGCCTGTTGTTCTATTTTTAATTGCATTAAATGTCTATCAACTTCGTCCAAGGCTTCTGGTTTTGACGCAACTTCGATTCGAACACGCGCAGCGGCTTCGTCAATCAAATCAATCGCTTTATCTGGCAAAAACCTATCTGTGATATAACGATTAGACAGTTTAACCGCATCCACCAGCGCAGAATCTGAAATACGCACACCATGATGCCCTTCGTATTTTTCTTTTAAGCCCCGCAAAATAGAAATAGTATCCGCAACCGTCGGTTCATCAACATAGACCGGTTGGAAACGGCGTGCAAGTGCGGGATCTTTTTCAATATATTGACGGTATTCGTCCAAAGTCGTTGCACCCAAACAATGCAGTTCCCCACGCGCCAACATTGGCTTTAACAAATTACCTGCATCCATTGAACCTTCGCCCTTACCTGCGCCAACCATAGTATGTAATTCATCAATAAATAAAATAATCTGGCCGTTTGAATCTTTGACCGCCTTTAATATTGCCTTTAATCGTGCTTCAAACTGACCACGATACATTGCACCCGCCATCAACGCCCCCATATCCAAAGACAGCAACTTTTTATTCTGCAGGTTTTCAGGAATATCACGCGAAATTATGCGTTCTGCCAAACCCTCTACTATCGCGGTTTTACCAACCCCCGGGTTACCAATCAAGACCGGATTGTTCTTTGTTCTGCGGGACAGCACCTGGATAGTTCTGCGAATTTCTTCGTCACGCCCAATTACCGGATCCAATTTACCATCCGCCGCCAATTTTGTAAAATCGGTCGTATATTTAGCAATCGCCTGTTCTGGGGTTTCTTGCATTTCTTCTGGATTCATATTTATCACACCTTTTTTGTTTACCGTATATATAATGCCAAATTCAGGGCTTTCAAGATACAGGATTAAAAACACAAATTCTATTTACAGATTTTATTATTTGTTGTAACCTTGTATCATATCAAAAGGGACAAGTTATGTTTTCAGACACAGATATTCAAAATATAACCAAACATGGTTTAACTGTTGAATCCGTATTGCAACAAATTGATAATTTTAAAACAGGATTCCCATACGCCAATATTGTTCGTCCTGCAACGGTCGATGACGGCATATTAAAATTAAGCGATATTGAATGCGAAAAATACATCAATATATATGATTCTAACCGCGACACAAAAACAATAACAAAATTTGTTCCGGCATCTGGGGCTGCGACCCGTATGTTCAAGGATTTATTTGAATACCTGGCGACGCAACAACCAAATCAAACATCCATTACAGTATTATCCAATTTAGACAAGTTTGCTTTTTATGACGATTTAAAAATTAATGAAAATGCCATTGATAGCGAAATTATAGACAATATCATAAATGGAAATGGATTAAATTATGGCAAAACACCCAAGGCGTTAATTAAGTTTCATAACTATGATGACGGGGCACGTACCGCCGCAGCCGAACATTTAATAGAAGGCGCACAATACGCATCATCAAATAATAATGTCAATATTCACTTTACATTATCCCCTGAACATTTGGACACGTTTAATAACTTAATGCAAAGTATTATTCCTGAATATGAAAAACGGTTTAATGTAAAATACAACATAACAACATCTGTGCAAAAACCATCAACAGATACAATCGCCGTTACACCCAACAATGAACTATTTCGCCAAAGCAATGGTGAATTGTTATTCCGTCCCGCAGGTCATGGCGCATTAATAGAAAATTTGAACGAAATAAATTCAGATATTATCTTTATTAAAAATATTGACAACATTTGTAATGATGCACATCGTGCAGACACAATAAAATATAAACAAGTGTTGGCAGGATTATTAATAGAAACACAAAATCACATATTCAAATATATTGATGATTTGCGTAATAATACCTATAATAAACAGGAAATTTGTGATTTTATACAAAACACATTGAAACATAAACTACCTCAAGACATATCAATTACCGAATTAATTGGTATATTAAACCGCCCTATTCGTGTATGTGGTGTCGTTCAAAACATTGGCGCGCCAGGCGGTGGTCCATTTTGGGTCAAAGGCACAGATAACACAGAAAGTCTGCAAATTGTGGAATCTGCACAAATCGCCCCCAATGCCCGTGATATAATGAACACATCAACACACTTCAACCCTGTGGATTTAGTGTGTGGAATTCGTGATTCCCAGGGCAACGTTTTTGATTTACAAGAATTCATCGACCATACAGCCGGCTTTATATCAGACAAAAGTGCATCTGGCAAATCGTTACGTGCAATGGAAAAACCAGGTTTATGGAACGGTGCGATGGCATACTGGCATACTATATTTGTTGAAGTCCCTGCAACAACCTTTACCCCTGTAAAAACAGTGGCAGATTTATTGTTACCACCACACACCAATAACTAACATAAAAAACTCTTGACTTTTTGGTATTTATAATATAAATTATAGCTTCAGTTATAAAGGATTTAGATTATGCCACGTACATGTAATGTTACAGGTAAGAAGACAATGGTTGGGATGAATGTTTCCCACTCTGAACGTCATACAAAACGCACATTCTTGCCAAATTTACAAAAATTAAGTTTCCATAGTGATATTTTGAATCGCGATTTTTCATTGCGTATTTCAACTGCTGGTTTACGCACATTGACCAAACATGGCGGTTTGGACGCATACGTAATGGCGAAACCTATATCACGTTTAACACCAGAAATGGCAGAAGTTAAAAAGGCCATTGAAAAGAAAAACGGCAAGGTTGCAAAACCTGCGAAAAAACCTGTGCACAAGGCGAACCGCAGTGCCCGTTTGGTAAAAAAGGTTGAAGCAAAGAAAGCCGCTGCGAAATAAGCGCTTTTATTGCGACATGGCCCTGTGGCGGAACTGGTAGACGCGCTTGACTCAAAATCAAGTTCTGCAAGGAGTATCGGTTCGATTCCGATCAGGGCCACCAAAAATAAAAACCCATCATATGATGGGTTTATTTTTTATATCTTTTAAATTCCTAACCTGTGCGTTAGTTTCAACATAAATATAGACTCGTTCCCAAACTGATTTGTATTGTTCGGGTTAACACGATAGATAAAGCCCAATGCACCATCGGTAAACTCACCAAACGAATGACGATATGTTCCACTAAATCTGGTTTCACGAACATCAGGCGCCAAACTTAAATCACGCAGACCCGCCCCAGAAACAGATAAATCATATTTTCCATTTCCATTATCAACAATATCATAATCTGCATACGCATAACGCAATGCACCACTATATATTGCCAATGGACGCGATACAGTAAATTCAAAGTTGCCCAGATTCGCACCAAATGCAAACGCATTTGAATTTAAATCTGAAACATCATTAATAAACATTCCTGTGGGGTCTGTCTTGGTTTGTGCAAATGTTGAACGCAAAGATAATGACACATTATCCGTAACATCATATCGCGCTAACATATCAAAATATGTTGTATTTCCATTACCGATACCCAGCAATCCATCTGTTTGGGCACCCAATACCGTATTACTTTCGTGCATAAAACCAACACTGCCAACCAGCGATAATTTTTTGTTATTCCAACCAAATTGCGACATTGCACCCTGGGCCACACCCAAACTTAAAGACTGATACTGTGATGAAATTGTTGGGTCGTTTTGTAAAAACGCTTCATCAGTAATAGCCCCAGAAAATGCGCGACCACCAACGAAAAAGTTTCCAATTTTATACTCGGCACCCGTTGATATGGTATCTGCAGTCAAAGCCAATATTGGATTTGCCATACCGGTAAAGCGCGATTGACCATCTGTGAAATAACGTTGGAAATCAGCATTTAAATTAAACCTATCGTTTTCGTACGCAAATCCCAAATTATCCAACCCACCCAGATTATCAGCATAAGGCCGGTCTGAGATTGCCATTGATAAACTAATATTCCCTATTTTTGTTTTTTGTGCGGAATCTTTGCGCGTTTTCAAATCACCCAATACATCACCCATATATAAAGCATGCACAGAATCAGAACCCAATGTTATTTCATTTTCCCAAACACGTGGCAAAGACATTTCACCATCAATACTGGTTAACACGTCATAGAACGACGCAGATATTGTTGCACCACGCGCACCAAACGGGCCCGTTAAATTAAATGAAGTATCAACTGCCGCCCGCCAATACGCATTTTTATCATTGTTCACAGAAACAATTCTTGTCCCGTCAAAATAATAAATTGATTTGCCGGGTGTTGTCGCCCGTTCCAAATTTATCAACCCATAACCATAAACATCTTTAAACGCTTTCAGATAATCACTACTAGGTGTTTCTTTTGTAATATAATAATCTTGTGGTAAAGAATACATAGATTGCAAATAATTTCTTAAAGTATCTTCGGTGTATTTATTTCCAGCATCATCATAAGCCAAATATGCACCATCTGCCGTCAATGCCAATAAAGTGAACACCTGATCATTTGAAAGGAATTTGCCAAACGCACCCTTAACTGCAGCCACAGCACCAGCAGCCGAAGCCGTTGCCATTTCTGCCGTTGGACCCGCTGCAGCAAAACACCATGGATCGGCAGAACCAACCCCAGTTCCTGCAACACCACATTTACGCGACACAAAGTCGTCATGTGTAGCCAAATACAAAACCCCAGAACTTACACCGTTACCATACCCAGATATGGTCGATTGTTGCATAATATCATCTGTTGCGTGTTGTACAGCAACAACTGTCATAAATTTATGATCTAAATTACTATACAATGCTGGTGCATAATTTTCAAAGGTAGCGTCCAATACAGATGTTGATTCATATTTTCCTAGCCCAAATTTAAATTCACCCGCTGGCATTATAATAATTGAAGACGGAGAAACTTTAAATAAAATATCTGCATAATCACCAGGATAAACATTCGCCACAGTACTATTAGGATCATATGAAGCATCATAATATTCGCTTATAGAACGTTTAAATATATCAATATCTGTTTTTTTTGGTTCTTTTGCTATCTCAGTTGCAAAGTAATTTTTAATTCCACTAATATTCAAATAATTTGATTCTCTTGCTTTAGGATTAATGGTCAAATTTGCAATCACAGCAGCTCCATCGGATCGTGCCGTATACATTGCCTTAAATGTATCAAACGCAGAAGATTCAAGTGTTTTACCATTATAAAATTTATACATATTTGTTTCTGAGTCTTTATTTGGATCTAAATAAAACACTTTATTGGCAGTATTGCCACCATTATCATTTATATAATAAAAACCATCTGTATCACGGTAAAACGCAAAAGCAATGTCATCAGCATCTTTTGCGACCAACATTTCACTATCAGCCGCAACTTTGTAGATTGTTCCTGAAATAGTAATTGTCGGATTTGTTCCACTCGTACTTGCATCTAATGCACGAACAATTTCATATCCTCTTCCGTTAATTATTATTGTATCTCCTGCTTGAACATAGTTTTCAGTATTACCACTTCCCTTGGTCAACATCGCAACTTCGCCTACAGATATCGGATTAGTAACATTAACCCACGATTGTCCACCACCAGTGCGATATACAGCCAAACGACCATTTGGTATAAAACCATATAAATCTGCGACACTGCGTTCATCCGCTTCCCATCCGGCAATAATTTTACCCAATGCAGAATCATCAGGCGTTGCCCACGGATTAAACACTGTTCCAGATCCAGATAAATCGTATCCACCTTCTTCCTTAATAATCGTTGGATTCTCAAAATTTAAATATTTATCAACTATATATGTATTCGCATCTGCAGCGGCGCTATCTGCATATGCTATACCACTGGCGCGTCCTAAAGATCCAGTCAAATTCAAACCATTATTAGTTATCATTGAAACAATTATAGGTACACCACCACCAGTGCCGTTTAATATTTTTACTGGTGCATTGTTTCCATCACGAAATGTTGTCTGCCCCATATATCCGCGGGAAAACGGCGAATAACCATGCATTATTAATAAATAATTTTGTAATGGTGTAACATGATCTGTGTAATAAGTTTCTGTTTCAACACCCTCTTGTCCAGGTCTGAAATAATTAAAATCAGCTTTATGAGCATCAGATACCAAAAAATCATCTTCATTGTCTGATTGTGGACCATACGGTATCGTAAACTCTGGTTTCAAATTGTCACCACCGCCGCCACCGCCGCCACCACTATCAGGTCTGGAACCGCCACCGGCATTACCATTATTGTTACTTGGGTTAAAAACCCCAGCCACCAAGGCAACGCCACCACCAACCAATGCCGCACCACCCGCAGCCAGTGTTAACGTCTGGGGTGTTGAAAGTCCACCAAATACACCATCTGATCCCTTAACTGTTGTTCTGTTTTTATATTGCTTAATTTGGATATCACATTGCGATGCATCTGCACCATACATCTGTAAAATCTGGAACGCGCGCGTATCGTTATTCATCAACGCAGTACACACCAAAGACAACCCCGTTGGATCAACATAATTAACATTTGCGCCTGAACTTATCAGCGACTGCACCTGTTGAATATTGGCATTTTTTGCTGCAGATAACAACTTTGCCGCCTTATCAAAATCAGCATCAGCATACGCCGATAACGCAACAGCACAGCAAACACAATACGCCGATAAAATCCCCGTTAATTTCATTACCTACACTCTCTATATAGACAACATTTATTCTATCACATTTGCGTTTTGTGTGTCCAGAAGAAATTCGCATAAAAAAAGCCCCGCAAACGCGGGGCCAAACACAAAAATAATTATCTTGTTTTTCTATACATACGTGTTCTTTCTATTATAATTGTGCAAGAACAGTGTTTTGTTGTGTCCTTGACAGAACCATAATAATTATTAACTGTGCCATTATTGATGTTAACAACATTATCACCAGAATTATTATTACCAGAATTATTATTAACAATAACAGGTGCAGCCGTTGGTTTTGCAACAACGGGTTTAATTTCAACAGGTTCAGATGTTGGTTTCACAACGACAGGTTTAATTGCAACCGCTACAGGCGTTTTTTTCGCGACGACTGATGCTGGTTTTTTCGCAGAAACTGTTTTCTTTGCCGGTGTCTTTACAGTAGTCTTAGCAGATGCCTTTTTAACCGGGCAACATTTACTTTTTTTACAATCAGCTAAACGTTCTGAAACATTTTTCAAAGAATCTTGCAAGACAACGATGCTATCATTTTTTTTCTGCAAACGTTCTGAAACATTTTTCAAAGAATCTTGCAAAATGCCTATACTGTCCTTTTTTTCTTGCAATTGAATTTCCTGTTCATCAATCACATGTTGACTATCACAGCACTTACAACTCAAAATTATAAGAAAAATCATTGCGCCCAATCCACATGCACAAACATCTCTTTTAGTAGGTTTTATCATATCTTTACTCCTTTAGTTTTAGACATTAACCTCTTTTGCAACAATATTATAGACCAAATTAAAAATTTGTCAAGTGTTAATATTATTTTTCCTTTGCCCCAACAACAAAATTCTGATATACTAATACCGATTAAGAGAGAAATGAAAACCAAGACCGTTATTTATAGCCTTGTTGCTTTTATGATACTTCCAAACACACTTTGGGGGGCGTCTTGTTCACGCGCAAACCTGACAAAATGCTTGGATTCTGTGTGTGCAATAAACTTTTCATCTAATCCGGCGGCACGTTGTCAATATTGTGGAACGTCCAGTGCAGGAACCCCACCAACATCAAAAATGCGCACTGTAACCACTGGTTCAACAAAATATATGCTTACCGACAAGGAACTAAAGTCTGCACCAACCGACCCCGGACAGCGTTATGTTTGGGCAACAAGACAATGTTTAGAAAAGGTTGCCGATTGCACCGCCGATGACGTTACGGACACATATGATAAATTGATTGAACAATCTTGTACTGCTGCGGGGGTCAGTGCCGAAATGAAAAACCTGACCGCCAATGTGTCTAAGACAAAAAGCGAATCGGTTTGCTCTGGCGAAATATCTGCATGTGTAACACGTGAAAACAAATGTGGCACAAATTATTCGAACTGTAAAACCGATTCGGATTTTGATCGTGTTTTTTCTGAGTGTGCAACCGATGCAACTGGGTGTGAATCGTTTACTGCATCAATCAAACAAACTATTTCACAATCTAAGGATAGTGTTATTAATGCTCTTGAAACCAATCTTGAATCAATCGTATTGGCGCATCAGCAAAATCGCGCAAATAAAATATTAAGCATACAAAACGGATGCAAGGATAATTCTGCGCGCGATGCGTGTGTTAAAACCGTATGTGCAAACAATATGAGAAACAAATGCGAAAACGAATCAGAAAAAACAATGGCACAGAGTTTATGCAAATTCTATGACATTGCATGCGGAACACTAAAGTAAGAAATGAAAACAAAGAAAAACATTTTTAACATTTCTGTAATCGTGCTGTATGCATGCTGTTTTGCATTCGCATCCAATGCGGCGGTCGTTCAACGTGGTGCAACAGCGGCACGACGCACGCCCACCGTCAGCACCAAGGTAACCTCTGCGCCCCAGGCAACAAAATCTAGTGTTTCAGAAACAGTTACTACACCGGAACCTGTTGAAGTAACAGAAGAAATAGCTCCAGAACCAATTATCGAAAATAAAGCATCACAATTTTCAACCGCTTTAAATGATAGTGTCGAAAGTGATTCTTCCGATTCAACTTTGGCGGCAAAAATTCGCGCACAACGCGCCCAGGCAGATGCAGCGGCGGCGAGTGAGATAAACAATAACACAATCAAATCAAGTGTTAGCACAAAATCAAATTCTTGTGATTCCGACCTGCGCAAATGTATGCAGGAAACATGTGGCTCTGATTATGCAAAATGTGCGGGCGACACTGACACGACGTGGGGCAACAAAGTGGAATTGTGTCGTGTCAAAACAAAATGCAGTGCACATGAATACGCCCTATTTGCGCCAGAAATTAAGGCCGATCGTGATACGAATGCCCAGATTGCATCATATAACGAAATTGTAAATTGCGGTAATGAATATAATAATTGCATTGTTACCGAATGCGGAACAAAATTCACCAAATGTTTGGGTAAATCTGCGGGTGACAAGGCGATTGCAAATTGTGCCAAAATTGCACAGAAATGTATAAAGCAAGATTCAGGATTGGCGGGTCGCGTGGGTTCTGTATTCGGCACATTACGTGTTGATGCCGAAAAACATGTGCAAAATGACGAAAAACGTTTATACGAATTACGCGATAAAATGCGCGAACAATGCAGTTTTATTGGTGCGATGTTTGACGAACGAACACTTGATTGCGTTTACACAATTAACTTCTTTGCGAATAATTCAGACACACCATACGCGTCCAAGAAAGCCTATGCCGGTTCCACATTTGATTGTAGTCCGAATTACTTTGGCATAGATATCACAACATTCAAAGAAAATGCATATCGTTTAACACGTGAACAAACTGCTGCATCATCTGCGATGTTGGGTTCGGGTGTTGGAACGGCGGTTGGTGCATTTACATCGAGTGCAGTAAATCGTTCAATTGACACGACCAAGGCTGAAAATGATTTACGTAAATCTTGCAAGGAATCTGGTATGAAATATGATGCCAAGGCGGGCAAATGTGTTAAAAACAACATAGAACAAAGCTGCTGAAGTAGAAGAAAACCTAGACAATCAGAAAGACAAAACAGTAGACCAGGCAACAAAGGATCAACAACAAGAGAATGACCTATTACAGAATCAAAACGAAACAGGCACAGAAATAAAAACAGGAGAAACAACAACGTCTGAAACAATTACACCACCTGTAAAATAAATCACAAACACCACTGCCGAGGCAACGAATGTAGCAAATAGCGCCGTAGAAACAGCAACACCAGTAATAGAAGCATCATCAGGAGCGCTAGAAGAGCCAGCAAAAATGTAGGCAAAGTGGCTCCACTAGCAGCATTATAACAACATGAAAAACATAATGAAAAAATTTTTATTAATATCAATTCTATTGGTCCCCCAGGTGGTATTTGGCGAGTCTGAAAAAGACAAGTGTATCAAAGTTGTACGACAGCAAGCCAGATTAATGTTTGCCGACTTCAAAACTAAAAACGATCCATTTTACTCTATGGCTTCTGAATATGAAAAAGCAGCAATAGATAATGAATCTTTATTACAACAATACAAAACAGAAATATTACAACAACAATACAACAAAGAATTACAAGATTGCGAAGAAAAAATAGCAACAGACAAGATTATAAAGACTAACTCTTGTAGCAACAATTACAAAATATATGATACAGCATCATGTAAACAAGGTCAAAACTTGAAAGATTGTGCAGGGGAATATTGTAAATGTCATGCAGAAGTGCAATCAGATATACAAACACGTAAGTTGTATGAGGATGCCTTAATAAAAGCAACATGCGATAACGTAGATGATTCAGCAAACACATCTAGTGAGACACAAGCTCAAAATGCTAGTGCCAGTGATGAACAAAAAGCTGCAAAAAAAGACACAAAGAAGCAAGAACGAGAAGCAAAAAAAGACGCAAAAAAACAAGAAAAAGATCAAAAAAAAGTAACCAACGGTAAAACAGATACATCCAGTAATACTGCACAACCTGTGGCTGGCGCCGCATCTGCTGTTGCACCAACCACCAAGCCAACCAAACAAATTTCTGGCAAGACAGAATCAACAGCTACCACAGATGCTTGTCCCCAGACTATATTGGACCAAGAACATCCACATTCTACCGGCATAACGCTCCAAGATGGGGAATGTCAGCTTACATGCGAACCCAATTATATTTTCTCTTCTGGTAGGTTTGCATGCATACCAGACACAGGTAAGTCATGTGAATCATCAGACCCAAACGCGAAAGAAGCAAAAATAACTACACTTAAAACTTCTGGGGAAACAGTGGCAATTTGCAGTATACTAAGTTGTAAGCCAGGTTATAACCTAGATCGAAATAACAATACATGCATTCTACAGTCAAAGGATGCTGTTACAGCATCTAACGAATCAAAAGTTACTACTGGTAATAATCCTGTTGCAAGTGCCACACCAATTGCCAACAGCTCTAATAGCAAATCAAGTGGTACAACAACCACACAGTCAACTATAACCATTTCCGGTATGGTTGTTGATGAAAATGAGAACCCACTTCCACATGCCAACGTATTCGCAACAAACCAAACAGACATTGGTAATCCAACCGATTTTGATGGAAAATTTGTTATTGACGACTTTCCCACTTCAGAGCAAAAAATTAGTATAAGTTTTATGGGCTACAAAACCCAACAAAAACAAGCAAGCGAGTGCACACTACAAACACCATGCACAATTCGATTAGAACAAGACAATACTCAGCTGGAGGGAGTCGATATTGTCGCAACCGCAGTATGCGGAACAGATGAAGTTAATGCCGAATATCATGCTAAAAAAACAAAACTATTTAAAAGAGAAAATCCAGGAGAAGATGAATCAAAGTATTATTGTGCCCCTGCTGATAAAAATTCCTGCGCAGATTTTTACAAATATGAAAATGGGGAATGTGTATCTATTGACGGGGATAATTGCTTTGACACAAACAAACACGAGACCTCTGGAAAATGGAAGTGTCAAACAGATGGAAACGAAAACAATACCGCTTGTTCTTGTGTAAATATAACATGTGAGTCAGGTTATAAACTATCCGAAGATGGAAAAAGGTGCGTATTATCGAATGAACATTCTGAGGCAGAATTAAAAGAAAAATCTGACAATGTTAATAAATTGCGCGACAATGAACAATCCTTGGCAAACCGTATGACATCTGCGGTTTCTATGGGGGCGATGGGTATTGGTGGTATGATGTTGGCGCAATCACTTTCTGAACAACGTGTTGACAAGGAATCTGAACAAGATATGGATGCATACCTGGCCACTTTCCGTTGTGAATACGCGGGTGGCAACCCTGTTCCGGGCGGAACAATTGGTGCGCAATTACCCGCAGATAAATTATTTGACCTGTATCAAGAATACGTAACATTGGCGGCGGATGTCCAAGAAGCAAAATCACAACTGGGCTTAAAACCAGGCATAGAAAGTGAAGTCGTTTTAGACAAAGCAAACATTGCTTTATATGACGACACATCAACCGGCACAACAAATGGAACATACGCATCGCTGTATCGTGCTTTGTCCGATTCATCCAGCATGGACGCACAAAAATGGAATGACCAAAAAGCGCAAACCAATAAAAACCTGAAAATTGGAATCGGTGTTGTAGCCGGTGGTGCCGCATTGGGTGAGGCCGGTAATATTTTAACAAACTATATTGATTGGGATAATAGTGAAGCACCTAATATGTTCAAAGAAGGCTTAAAATCTATTGGTATGATAAATGTCGACAAATTAAAACTGAACAATATTGATTGGAAAAATATCGATGTAAGTAAAATTGATTTTTCAAAATTAACCTTCCTAAAGGACGATGACGCGTCAAAAAGCATCAATACAACAAACCAAACAAGTTTTGAAAATTCACTTAAACAACTTGGTATATTACAGCAATAAATTAGTGTTTATTCTTTAACAATTTATCCAATGCGTCCAAATCATCAATAACAGTTATTCCGTCATCTGACCATTGTTTACGCAATGTGTCTATGTTCAAAATATTAGCAGATGCTAAATATAATACAGGTTGCGTTCCCGTCCTGTCTGAAAATGCCTTTACACGTGCCACAGGTGATAATTCTTGTTTACCGGGCGCATACCATGTATCCCCTTCATCAGCAATCCACAAATCTGTATCATCATGCCAAACAATTACAGAATCACGACACACGACCATATCACCCATATTAACACAATCATCCCCATAACCATGTGCTGTCAAATAATCAAATACAATATTATCTTTTTCTTCTTCTGATTCGGCATCATCATCGTCGTCAAAGTCTACATCAGAAAACACCAAAGGCTTATTACCAAATTCATTTGCATCATCTGCAAAATCTGTTTCAACATCAAAATCTGGGGGCAACGGTAATTCAGGCCCATCTGGTATTGGTTCTTTATCCGCCACAACAACATCAGGTCCGATTTTATTAAATACAGATTGTGCCTCACCTAATGCCATATGGGCACGCGCGCGCAAAAATGGTTCACGCAATTCAGTTGGCAAATCATCAGGAAATATTTGTTCTTCTTTTAGTTCTTCGACTGCCTGTTCTTTGGGTTCTGATTCTGTTTTTTTGGATAATATTTTTGGCATTGGTATTGTAAATAATGGCTTCTTGGTGCGTGCAATAATAGTGGTCGTCGCGACATATAGTGGCACCGCCGCCAACAACAAAATTCCAAACACAAATGCAGGAAAACCGTGCAAATGTAAATGCGACAGACGAACCCAATGATTAACCAGGAAAATATTAAAACCAAACAAAACCCGCAAAACAGCCCAAACAACTGCGAAATAACACAGTGTCCAAATAACAGCATATTTATTGTTTATAAAAAATTGCTTTATTTTATTCATACTGTAAATTATAGACAAAAATATATTTTGTGTCAATAAATATCATAAAATATACAAGAAAACATTTTTTTTCTAACATTTTTATGGTATAATAATAAAAAAATGTAAAGGGAGAATATCTAATGCAAAACACATCTAAATTATTTGGAATACCATTTATCATCGCAGGCACAATCGCTTTATTGAATTCTGCAGGTGCCGCACCTGCACGCGTTGGCGCGATTAATACTGCCCGTATGTCAACGATACCAATTTCAAATATACCAATAACCGAAACAATAGATGTGCCAACGCAACCCGCTACACCGGTTACCCCGGATCCAAAACCAGATCCACAGCCGGATCCCGATCCAAAGCCAGAATGTCCTGATGGTGGTGTCAAAGATTCTGCATACACTGTTGATATGTGTATGGATGATGTTTTGAGTTGTGTTAATGGTGGTGCCCTGCCCAATGGGATAAATGATATGTTTGATCCAGATGTCAGAAATGCCGTTATGAATGGTATGAATTTATGCGCGACCCAGGTTGATAAATGTATCCGCGAAGTTCGCCGTAATTGCAAAAATGTTTATTTGGTTCCACCTGATGTATGGGTTGACTTTAATTCCCGTAAAATACAACCAATATATTATAATTTCGTATTACAAAAAACCGGGATGACACCGAACCAGGCCGAAAACACATGCCGGTTACTGGATAGGAATACATACGGTGAATCTTTCAATGCTGTTGCGAATAGTGGTTCTACAACCACAGAATACAATCATACTGTTGGCGCATACAACAACCAACAAGGCAATGCATTAATAAAAAATAATCCAATGGGTGTAACTGTTAACAATGGCGATACGGGGGTTGATGGTCAACGCGGTCATTATGCACGTTGGGATGCAAAAAATGCCGAATGCTTAATTCGTGTTGCTGCATATAACAAAGACAAACAAATAACCAACAGTTGGTTATTCGGTGGCATCGGCAACGATGATGTGGCCCAGGTCTGGATGCCAGCGGGTGAAACATTTACATGTAACAAAGATTTGTTCGGTTTTTCATTAATGAATGACACCAAAACTGTCGCGGTTGTCGGTGTTGGTGGTGGAACATTATTGGGTGCCGGTATTGGTGCTGGTATTGGTGCCGCAGCCAATAACAACAAAACAGAAAATGTTGGACAGAACTGTACAGATTCAACTTTCATTGCACAGATGAGCACCACAATACAAGCAGATACAGACAAAGATAATATATCTAAACTTATTGGGTTAGATGACATAAATAACATTACATACACACATTGCACGAAGTTATACGATGTATGTTATCAGAACATCTCAGTAAGAGACATAATAAAGGTAAAATGCGATTCAAACAATCAAGAAGAGTTAGAAGTATGCTATAGCGAGGATTCGTTCATGAAAAAAATCTGTATTGAAAACAATACAGCGTTATCCCCAGCAAAATGCGAAGAAAAAATTGATAGCATAATGCAGTCAACAGTGACTAAATTACGTAACAATTCTAATGTATGTAATCTCTTTAGTAAAAAACCGCTTAGCATTGGCGCAGCAACAGGTATTGGTGCGGCGGCGGGTGCCGGTGCTGGTGGTGTTGCAACCGCCATTACGGCCTTTGTTGAAAAGAACAATATATCGTGCCATATTGGTGACGATTTAGACAAGGTTGCGTTGGGCAAATCATACTCTATCGACAAATTGCGTGATTTCTATGTAAAATGGAACTTGAATTTGCCGGATACAATTATTCCAACAGTTGCTGTTACAGATTGTAATTCTTGGAAAACAGCTTGCACACGTTACACAGATTTGAATCAATGTGTTGCTGCTGAATTTAATTACAAGAATCCACAAGCGAAAAATATGACATTAATATATTCGCCCTGCACCGCATCGGGCAGCGCCTGTATCGCAAATGATGTCGTATTAAAATCTTATGGTATATGTGAATAAAAAAAATACCGCCAAATTGGCGGTATTTTTTTACATTAACGCATTTTTTGTAAAATCATGACTTGTTGACCAAATTCATATAACAATCCCATCCGTGCCCACGATTTTAACTTTTCTGAAACATATTTATATTTATCCAGTTCCCAACCACGAAAAACCCATGTCACATGCACAATTATATTTCCCCCATCGCTAAGAAATGGTCGTAAATTGTTTAATATTTTCGCTATATTATCTTTGTCATCTTCGTATTGAAAAATGTTAGACAAATATATTTCATCGTATTGCTTATGTAAATGCGTATGCAAATCTTTCAAATCAGACCATATAAATGGTATAGATGAATTGATAGATCTATTCATTTTTTTGTATTCTTCTTTATTTGGTAATGCCTCTTCAACAACACCCATACCGTTACTAAAAATTGCACAACCATTCATACACTTTATAAAATTACGTGACAGTAATGGCATTGCGTCAACAATATCTGAGTAAGAATCAAAATTTTTAGTCCCAGAAATATTAGACAAAAAACCTAAATACTCAGACAAACTCATTGTTTTAATCGCTGCAGTTTTCATATCCATCATCACCTTGGCACAATACGATATATCAAAACTATCAACATCTCTTGCACCATATGCACGATAAAACATCGGCGCATCGCCACTGCCAGTATTTGCCAAAACCCGTTTCCCAGATGGATTAAAGTTACCAAAAATCATACGAATATCTTCATTAGTCGTAACATAGGCAGGTGAATATTTTGCAAAAGGAACAAAACTGCAATGCTGTACATCTACATTATTGAACACACCACTTGGCACCCTATACATAGAATAAGCTTCATTTATATTATACATATACAACTCCTTATACATATATAATATAGACAAAAATTTGAAATTGTCAAGCCCTGCAATAATATTTAAACAAAAACCGCCCATCCGGGCGGGAACGACTACATCTTGATAGATTCTGTTGTTGTAATTGGTGCTACAAACTCTTTACACACACTACCATGATATTCTTGCGTATCCAACACATAATCATCTACATAGTGTCTTTTTCCTTCTTTCTTTTTATCAAAATATTCATGATAATCAGTAATCACAGCCTCTGCATCTTTACACATTGTTGTTGTTGTTGTTAAAGAACATGTATTATTTTTCGCCGAATATACCGCCGACATTTGAACATTACCTAACATATTGCCCATATTATCAGTAATCGTATAATCTTTACTGGCGCTTGCTGACATCTGTAACAAATTAGATACATTCGCACTCGGGATAATATATTCTGTTGCATATGGATCATTTGTCACATTACCAGAGAACAAAGACCCTAAATAATCAGTTGCAGGTGCATAAGAAACACACACAGGCTGCCCATCTTGTGTATCATATTCTGTACATACAGGTTCGTCACTTGTTGCCATTGATGTACATAACGCCTGTTTCACTTGATCATTTTGTTCTTCGACCACAGATGCAACTAATTCATTATACCTTTTGGTATAATTTGCACGTGCTTTATCCAACCCAGAATTAATAATTGTTAACATCGCGGAATCTAATAAATACGGATACCGTACAACATCACGCGCAGTATCACGAGTATTTCCACGAACTTGCTTCATATCACGCCCATTAATACACATTTGAATCTTAGCATCCTGAGATAACAACGCAATTGTCTGATTTATTTTTGACGACACAGTTTCCAAAGACGATTTCGTCAAAGCCTTTGAAGCCCCAGAACCGCTAAGTTGTCCTAAATAATCATCTATATTAATCTGATACTCACCAAACTTAATATCTTTGGTTTTAAGATTTCCTTCATCATCCACATTATTAACCCTGTCCACCTGAACATTACCAAAAGATACCAATCCAGATATAACGAAATTGCCGTTTGAATCTTTTGTTGAACGCAAAGATTCTGTGCCTAAAAATTCATCCGTAGCAAAGGCGTCACACGATGCGGTATCACCACAAATTTCAATCATTTTTTCATCAACCAATTTCTGACATTGATCTAACATAGAATTATCTATGGACAAATAAATACCTTGTAACAAATTATTTAGCCATTCGTCGTCAAACGATGCCAAGTTACCATCTTTTTGACACCCAACTAATTTTTCTACTGGGCACATAGATTTTATAGATTCTAAATCCAACCCGACACATTGTGTATAATCTTCGCCACAACGATCGGATGATTGTAAACAAGACTTTACTTCATTTGTACAGGAATCGACACGCATAGATGCCATAACTGCAACAACATAATTCCAAATCGAGTTTTGAGCCAATTTATCTGCCTTGGCATTTGTATCAATACCACATGCATTTAACGGAATTTTACATAAATTCAACATGGTGTCTGGACGTGTTAAACACAAATCATATGAACCATCAGGATCGTTTGGATCAATATTGTCTTTACACGCCTTTTGGAAGCACGATGATATCGAAGAAACACAATTCTGACGCGCATTATCTTCGGCAATTAATTCTGCTGATCTTAATTGTGGTGCAACCTCTACCAAAAATGTATCCCAAACTTTATCCTTAACCTTATCGCATGAACGCAAAACATTTTCACAAAGCGGTTTTTTAGCAACCAAAGTATCGTATGTCGTTGCATAGATATCTATTGAAACCATTGCACCCTTTATCGAATAAGTTTTATATTTGTTTTCACTTGCCCTGGTGCTTGTATTATCAATGGCAGAAACAGATGCGCACTTTGAAAAATCTTCGCCACAATCTGCGGTAGTTATCATACACTTTTTAAATTCAATTGTGCATTGACCCAAATCATACTTATTTGCTGTGCGGTATTGTTCCAATGCCGCATCACGCAGAGCCGATTCCGCCGCTGCTAATTTTTGTACACTATTAGCCCTTTGTTGTTTCAGACTATTTTCATACGCAGTGCAATCAGAGCGCACCTGTTGCGAATACATCAACTGTAACATTGATGTTTCAGCCGAACATTCAGGTATAGATTGAACACATAAATCATTTACCGTACTAAATAACGCCGCCCCCGTTTTACCATCAAAAGCATCTACGAAGCCCTCTTCATACTCTGAATTATCATCAAAATCAACCGTCGATGTCCACAACGACATATCAAGTGATTTACGTTTGGTTGCCGCACTGGAATTTGGATTTGTAAAAGATTGTGCAACAGCATTTGCCTGGGCAATAACATCTTCGGCATCCGCCCCCATTTCGATTCGTTCAACGCCCGTTGTCGCCATTGCGTATGTTTGTTCGTCTAACCTTTGAATTTCATCTGCAACTTTATCCAAATCAGCATTTCTATCACTGCACAAACAACGCCCACCCGATGTATTATCCAACATACAAAAAGAATCCATACAGCCATAATATTTTGTTTTACATTCTTCATTAACAACGGTATTCGTCGTAGCCGTCGCAATCTTGGTTCCATTGTTAACAACCTTTTGCGTAGTAGCAGCACGTGCAGTTACCGTTGATGTTTTTGTTGGCGTTGCAGAACGCGCAGCAACCGCAGAACGTGCTGTTTTTCCACCAGAAGTCGTCTGTGTTGTAACAACATTTGCTTTTTGTGTTACGACATTTCCTTTTGATGCCGCACCACCACGCACAGATGTCCGAACCGCACCAAACGCAACAGTTGTTCCAAAAACACACAATGTTAAAACTGCCAGAAATTTCATTCTTCTCATTTTACTTCCTTCTATTATCTGTACAATTATATCAAAAACACAAAATTAAATAAAGAAAAAAAAGTAAAAAATATAAAAAAACGCCCCACTTTAGGTGGGGTGTTTTTGAACAATTTAATACAAATTATTTACCTGTAGCGCGACGTTTAACCGCAATAGTTTTTGCTTGTGTATTCGCCTTAGGCGCAGATGTTTTTTCCTTCACAACCTTGGTTGCTGTTACAGGCTTTTCTGCTTTTGCCTTTGGTGCTTTTTCTGCAACATTTGCATCTTTTTCTTCTGCAACTGGTTTTACAGATTTTTTAGCCGTTTCGTCACGATCAACCAATTCGATAATTGCCATTGGTGCCGCATCGCCATAACGGAAGCCCGCCTTTAAAACACGAGTATAACCGCCAGGACGCTTTGCATAACGTGGCCCCAACACAGTAAACAATTTTTTCACAGTTGCATCACTGCCATTGCCCAATTCAGAAGCAATTAAACGGCGATTTGCAACCGTATCAACTTTTGCACGGGTAATCATTTTTTCAACAACACTGCGCAAGTCTTTTGCCTTTGGCAATGTAGTTTTAATTTGTTCCCGTTCGATTAAGTTTTTGCACAAACCATTAAACATAGCCTTGCGTGCATTTGTATCGCGATTAAAGGTGCGACCTGCTTTCATGTGTCTCATTGATTACTCCTTTATTTTGTTCTGCCCCGATTGCCCGGGGATTTATGTGAGACAATCTGTAGCCTAAAAACGATTCGTTTCCAGAACCACAGACAAATTTAAAAAATAAATTATGTGAAGTCAGTGGAAGCGTTTTGCGGTTTCGTAGTGTAGTTGACCTACATAAGAAACCCAAAACGCAATCAATGCCCCACAGAATTTATTTTATTTGTATGGATCTTCATACTTTTTTGCCAATTCAGCAATATTTTCTGGTGGCCAACCTGGAACTTCCATACCCAGGCCCAATCCCATTGCTTCCAATTGAGCCTTAATCTCATTCAAAGACTTACGACCAAAGTTTGGTGTTTTCAACATATCGTTTTCAGTCTTTTGAACCAATTCACCCAACCAATTGATTTTGTCATTCTTCAGGCAATTATTTGCACGAACAGACAATTCCAATTCGTCAACATGCTTTAACAACTTCGGATCAAATGGCAAAGTATCTTTTGCCTTTTCTTCTTCGACCGCATCATTTGCAATTGTTGGATCTTCAAAGTTAATAAAGACCTGAAGTTGATCTGTCAAAATACGCGCTGCAAATGCAATCGCATCTTCGGGCGAAACAGAACCGTTTGTTTTAACAGTCATTTCCAATTTATCAAAGTCAGTTGATTGACCAACACGCGTTTCAGATACCGCCGTTGCAACATTCAAAATTGGAGAAAAGATAGAATCTACTGGAATTGTTCCCAATGGCAAATTGTCAGCATGGGCAGTCGCAGGAACATATCCACGACCCGTTTCCAATGTGATTTCCATATCGAAAGATGCGCCCTTGTCCAATGTGCAGATTTCAACATCTTTGTTCATGACCTCTACACCACCTGATGTTTCAATCATACCCGCTGTAACAACTGCTGGGCCTTTGGCTTTGATATATGCCTTATGCTGACCCTCTGTCAATGCTTTGAAATAAACACCCTTCAGGTTCAGGATAATATCGGTTACATCTTCGCGAACACCGGAAATACTGCTAAATTCGTGTTGAACACCATCAATTTTGACGAATACAGGTGCACACCCCTGAAGCGATGACAACAGAACACGACGCAAAGCGGTTCCCAATGTCAAACCGTAACCCTTTTCCAATGGTTCGGCAACCAATACAGCAATATTCGGATTATTTTCATCGGCCTTGATAGTCAATTTTTTTGGCTTAATCAAAGTCATCCAGTTTTTTTCAATCATATTTTTACTCCATTCGGCTTAGTTTATTATTTTCGCCATACGGCACCATGCGAAACGCACAGTGCCCTGATTTTATACTGTTTTTTGCGAAATGTCAAATAAAATTGACGCAAAAAACTTATTTTTCCTGTGATATTGTATCATCAATTACCGACCGACGAAAAAACGCTGGAACGAAAGGCCTCGGTGGTCCTGACGCGGATCCCGCAGCGGTTCGCGCAATTGTTCGCGCAATTGGTATTGGCCGAGCCACTGGAATACGCCGAGAACTCGGAGGTGAACACCCAAGGCGAAACAGCCGGACTTGTCATCTTGCACCAGCAATACTGGCCCTCACTACTCTGGCTAAATTCTTCAGTGGTGGTTTCACCCTCTGTACTACCAGGTGTGCTATTGCATGATGCTATACCTGTTACTTTATCACCTGTATATAATGTCGTACCCCATGTATCGTTTTCTGTTAAGCCATAGTCGGCTGCTGCGTTAGATCTACCAATATGGTTTATGTTTCCACATGCTGTGCCCTTTTGACTCACGTCTATGCATTGGCTAAAACCGATGTCGTATTGTCCATCTGGACAACTTAACAAATCTGATTCTTTTTGAAACATAAATGTTTTGAATCTTCCATTCCATACCATTTTATATATACCGTCACTGGGACCTGTGGGCAGGCTGGGTATCGTTGGTTTATTACTTAAATCATTATATGAACCAGATGTTGCAACTGTCGCCAATGTGGGTTTGTTTGATAAATCATTATACGAACCACTGGTCGCAACAGACGATAATGATGTTGGTTGAACCGCCGTTGCGCCCAGACCCGCACCAGAACGAATCGTTGCAATATCGGTAATCGTATCCTGTTTCGTATCTGCAACACTATCCACATAGCCCACTGATGCAATATCTGCGTATGATATGTTACATATCATCATTAAACATAAAATTAAAAACAACCGTTTCATTTCCTTTCGTCCCCCCGGTTTAATTCTCTTGGTGGTGGCGTATAAATGCGTGGTAAATACGCCACCAAAAAAAACCACCGATATGTGTCGAGTGGTTGGAGGTTCATAGCAATTTGATGTTAAATTGTGTGCCTTATTCAATTTATTCGGCAACCCTCCAACCTAATTTAGTTGGAGTTTTTTTGACGTCGACAAACGACGAACATCAACACGGGCTATGACACCCCATCACAAGACACCATCTTGTGACGCATTAACTATACAACAAACACAATTTATAAGTAAAGAACTTTTTGTAAAAAAAATCGCACCGATTGGTGCGATTTTTTAACTTATACACGACGAACTTTCTTTGGACGACATCCGTTGTGTGGAATACGTGTTGTATCAGTAATTGATTGAACAATCAAACCTGCATTCGCCAAACCACGAACCGCAGATTCACGACCCTGACCAATACCACGCATCAATACATCAACTGTCTTCATACCCATTTCTGCAACCTTTTTACCCACAGCGTCAGCAACAACTGTTGCTGCATAAGGCGTAGATTTTTTGGCACCCTTAAAATTATTCGCCCCTGCGGTTGCCCATGTTAACACAGCACCCGATTGGTCTGTGATTGTGATACGTGTATTATTATTTGTCGCGACGATATGTGCAATACCATGCGATACTTTTTTTACAACTTTCTTTTTATTATTATTTACTGCCATTTATGTATTCCTTATTTAGATGTCTTCAATTAACTATCGTGTTAATCTCTACCTGATTAATTATTTACCCTTGGTTGCAGAACCCGCAACAACAACACGTTTACCCTTACGTGTACGTGCATTTGTTTGGGTGCGTTGACCACGAACCGGCAAACGGTTACGATGGCGCAAACCACGGTATGTTTTTAAGTCTTGCAGACGTTTGATATTCATTGCAACTTCGCGACGAACATCACCTTCTACTTTAAAGTTTTGCTCAATATAATTTGAAATTTTG
This sequence comes from Alphaproteobacteria bacterium, assembly GCA_024402765.1. Classification (GTDB taxonomy): domain Bacteria; phylum Pseudomonadota; class Alphaproteobacteria; order Rs-D84; family Rs-D84; genus Enterousia. Next base: position 11,570 of record JAKSTC010000002.1, on the reverse strand, counting down.
ATAACATCTTCATCAGTCAAATCTTTTGCGCGCAATCCATCTTTCAACTTTAACGCAGCACAAATTTGTGCAGCGCGTGCTGGGCCAATGCCATGGATATAACGCAACGCAACTTCGATGCGTTTTTCTGTTGGGATGTTAACACCTGCTATACGTGCCATTTTTACTTATCCTTTTTAGTTCTTGTTTTCAACTCGCCCGAATTAACGGAAACGACTCTTCTTTTGGGTGTTACCAACAACACTGCTGTATTGTTTAGCAACCAAATACGATTGAACCTGATTCACCGTATCCAAAATCACACCTGCCACAATCAGGACACTGGTTCCACCAATGGCCAGTGGCATTCCCATATGTGTATTCAATATAATCGGCAATACACATACAACAATCAAATACAAAACACCAATCGCGGTTGTGCGTGATACAACACCATCCAAATAGTGTATTGTCTGTTCACCTGGACGAACACCCGGGATATATCCACCCATGTTTTTCAGGTTGTTTCCAGTTTCTTCGGAATTAAACATAACCGATGTTTGGAAATATGCAAAGAACGCAATCAACAAAGTGAACATGATAATATAAGACCATGCACCGTATGTAAAGAAACCCAAAATCTGTTGCACAATCAATTTATCACTTTGAACAAAGCGTTGAACAAATGCCGGCAACATCATGATACTGGATGCGAATACCGGTCCCATAACGCCCGACATATTAATCTTAATCGGTAAATAAGATGCGTTTGTGTTTGCAACACCGTTTGCCATAACCTGGCGCGGATATAAAATCTGGATACGACGTTGTGCCTGTTCAAAGAACGCAATCAACGCAACAATACCAACAACAAATCCGACAACCAACGCAATCATCGCAGGTGACATTTGACCCACAGACCCCAGCGAGAATACCTTGCCCACCCCGGATGGAATTTGTGCAACGATACCCGCAAAGATTAATAATGATGCGCCCTGCCCTATACCACGCGCAGTAATCTGTTCCGCCAACCACATAACAAATACCGTTCCACCGACCAGCGCAATTATCGCAGATAATTCAAACGCAAAGCCTGGATTCACAACCGCAGGGATTCCATTGACCGGCGCCATAGATTCCAAACCACGAACAACCGCCCAACCCTGAACAACCGCCAAAACAACCGCCAAATAACGCGTATATTGATTTATCTTGATACGACCACTTTCGCCTTCTTTACGCAAGTCTGACAAAGTCTTACTTGTCGCAGTCAATAGTTGCAAAACGATAGATGCAGATATGTATGGGAAAATGTTCAGTGCCAAAACTGACATACGCGACAATGAACCACCCGCAAACATATCAAACATTCCCATCATGTTGTTTTCGCCACCGAACAAGTGCAATACCGCAGATGCGTTAACACCCGGCAATGGAATAAACGAACCAACACGATAGATTATCAACGCGCCCAAAGTAAACAAAATGCGTTTTTGCAAATCACTAAGGTTTTTAAAGAAATCTCTCAAATATCTCATTACGCTTTGACTTTTGTTAAAGGTTTTTATTTGTTTTTGATTGAACCGCCTGCTTTTACGATTGCCGCTTCGGCCGATTTGGACCATTTGTCAGCAACAATATTCACAGCAGATTTAATTTCACCTTTTGCCAAAACTTTCAATCCAGATAATTTACGATTGATAATTTTTGCATTCAACAAAGAATCAAGTGTGATTGTTTCTTTGGCATTAATTTTACCTGCTGCAATGAATTTTTCAATATCACCAACATTAATTGTGACATATTCTTTTGCAAAAGGATTGTTAAAACCAAACTTTGGAAAACGACGCATAATTGGCATCTGACCACCCTGGAAAGTTGCCTGTTTGCGTGAACCCGCACGTGCCTTTTGACCCTTGTTACCACGACCAGATGTTTTACCATAGCCGGACGCCATACCGCGACCAACACGTTTAATGCCCTGGCGTGCACCAAAATTATCCATCAATGCATTTAATTTCATTTTTTTATCCTTATTTCCTGTGACCATATTTCTTATATAGTCTTGTTCGCACATAAAACAAGTTTATGTACTCGGTTTTATTTTTATTCTGCTACTTCTTCTGTGGTCGCTTCTGGTTTTTTACCATCACGTCCAGCAATGATTTCTGCAACAGATTTTCCACGACGTGCCGCCACAGCCTTTGGTGAATTTGCTTTCGCAAATGCGCCGAACACAGCACGAACCATATTGTTTGGATTATTAGAACCTTGTGATTTTACAACAATATCCTGAACGCCCAAACATTCAAACACTGCACGCAAAGCACCCCCAGCAATGATACCTGTTCCAGGAACCGCGCTGCGCAAAACCATTTTGCTTGCACCATATTTGGAAGAAATATCGTGATGCAATGTGCGACCTTCTTTCAAAGGAACGCGAACCATTTTTGCCTTTGCAGCCTTGGTTGCTTTTTGAACCGCAGCCTGAACTTCCAATGCTTTACCTTTACCATAACCAACACGGCCTGCCTTGTCCCCAACAACGACCAAAGCCGAAAAGGACATATTACGACCACCCTTTACAGTTTTAGATACACGGTTGATAGAAACTAATTTATCTACCAAATTATCTGTCTGTAATTTTTTATCTTCAAAACGTGCCATTATATTACTCCGTTATTACCGTTTTAGATGTTCACACCACCTGCACGAACTGCTTCGCACAGTGCTTTTACACGACCGTGATAGCGATAACCGCCACGATCAAAATAACAGTTGTCTGCAATCTTTGCTTTCACAACACGTTCTGCAAATGCTTTACCAACTAATTCTGCACCTGCAACATTCCAACCCTTACCGGCAAAGCCTTTTTCTTTGGAAGATGCAGCACAAATAGTGTGACCTTTGACATCGTCAATTGCCTGAATTTCAATATGACGACCAGAACGATAAACCGACAAGCGAATCTTGCCAGGATTTTTTCTTTTCAACGCACCACGATTTGCCAAGGTACGTCTTTCTTCATTAGACAAATGTTTCAACATTTTGTTTTCCTTTTTTTACAGTCCCCGTAACAGCGGAAACTTTAGTTATTATTTCTTTTTACCTTCTTTGCGGTGTATCACTTCACCCTTATAGAACAAACCTTTGCCCTTATAAGGATCAACTTTACGAATTTTGTGAATCTTGTCAGCAAACAAACCGACCAAGCATTTATCAATACCCTTAATCGTAAATTCTGTGGGCGCTGTAACTTCAACCGTCAGACCCGCTGGGATTTCCATAACAACATCATGTGAAAAACCAACATTCAAAACCAGGTTTTTACCACTAACAGATGCCTTATAACCAACACCGTTCATGTACATGGCTTTTTCAAAACCTTTTGTAACACCTTCAACTGCGCAACGAACATTACGTGTCATAGTTCCCCACATAGCACGTGATGCCTTGTCTTCTGCATTTTTTGGTGTAACAACAACAGCGTTGTTTTCAATTTTAACATCAACCAATCCGGCATGTTTTGTATCCAAAGATACCTTCACTTCGCCCTTTGGTCCCTTAACAGCAATAGCATTATCAGCAATAACCGCCGAAACACCATCTTTCAATTCAATTGGATATTTTCCTGCACGAGACATTTCTTCATCCTTATTTCTATTATATAACCTTGCACAATACTTCGCCGCCAACATTTAACAAGCGTGCTTTATGATCTGTCATAACACCCTGTGGTGTTGAAACGATAGCGATACCCAAACCGTTTAACACTTTTGGCATTTTTGCACAGCCTGAATAAACACGACGACCTGGCTTTGACACAACAGAAATTTCTTGGATTGCGCCGTTGCCGCCGACATATTTTAATTCAACAACCAAATTGGCGCGATGTTCGTCAATTTGTTCTTTCTTAAAATCAGTAATGAAACCTTCGTCCTTTAACACAGTCAAAACTGCTGCACGCAATTTGCTGTTTGGAACAGTAACAAATTCTTTACCGGCATTCTGACCGTTACGAATACGGGTCAGCATATCTCCGATTGGATGTGATAGTGACATATTTTACTCCTTAACTTGCGATTCTTTCGCATTAGCCCCAGCTGCATTGTCCACAACTGGCATTCTTGTTTTTACCAACTAGACTTACGTACGCCTGGCAACTTACCTTCGGATGCCATTGTACGCAACTGTTGACGACACAAACCGAACATACGTGAAAAACCACGCGCACGACCGGTTACAGAACAACGATTGTGTAAACGTGTTGGGTTTGAATTACGTGGCAACTTTGCCAATTTCTTCATTGCGTCCATACGTTCATCAGGTGTTGCATTCACAGACATTTTCGCCTTGATTGTTTCACGCTTTTTTGCGTATTTAGCAACCATTTTTTCACGTTTTTGTTGTTTATTTATCAACGATAATTTAGCCATCTTTTATTTCCTATTTTTATTTCAAAACTAATGGCAAGCCGATTTTAGTCAGCAATGCACGTGCTTCTTCGTCAGTTTTTGCTGTTGTTGCAATGACAATATCCATACCACGAATAGCATCAATTTTATCAACAGAAATCTCTGGGAATATTAAGTGTTCTTTGATACCAAATGCATAGTTTCCACGACCATCAAATTTAGATTTTGACAACCCACGAAAGTCTTTTACACGTGGCAAAGCAACAGTAATCAATTTGTCCAAGAAGTCATACATTCTTTTACCACGCAATGTAACCTTGGTTCCAATCGCCTGGCCTTCGCGCAAACGGTATGTTGCGATTGATTTCCTTGCATGTGTAATCACAGGCTTTTGTGCAGCAATCGCAGTCAAATCAACAACCGCAGCATCCAATTTCTTTTTATCAGATACAGCCTCGCCAACACCCATATTCAAAACGATTTTTGTAAGTTTTGGCACAGCAAACATATTTTTGTAACCGAATTCTTTTACCAATTCTGGCACAATTTCTTTTTCATAAACTTCACGCAATCTACTTTGCATTTTTTTATTCCTTAACGTTTAGTTCCCGTAACAGCGGGAAACGGTTTATTATATTTCGGCCCCAGATTTTTTGGAAACACGAACCTTTTTACCCTGTTCTAGTTTGTAACCTGCACGTGTTGCTTTTTTGGTTTTTGGATCAATCAACGCAACATTTGAAACATGTATAGGTGCTTCACGATCAATGATGTGACCTGCCTGTTCCTGTGTTGGTTTAATATGCCATTTATGACGATTAACACCTTCGACCACAACGCGAGATTCAGATACACGCGCTTCAAGCACTTTGCCTTTAACGCCTTTGTATTTTCCAGAGATAACTACGACTTCGTCGCCTTTCTTAATTTTCATTTTTTATCCTCTTAAATACGCTATTAAATTACTTCTGGTGCCAAAGACACAATTTTTTGAACATCATATTTGCGACGAACTTCACGCGCAATAGGTCCAAAAATACGTGTACCAATTGGTTCAAAGTTATTCTTGTTAATCAATACAACCGCGTTATCGTCAAAACGGATTATAGAACCGTCTGGACGTTTCACAGGGAATTTTGTACGAACGATAATTGCGCGTTGCACTGTTCCCTTTTGAACCTTACCACGTGGTATTGCTTCTTTAATGGCAACAACGATTTTGTCACCAACTGTTGCATAACGGCGGTGTGAACCACCCAAAACCTTGATGCACATTGCTTTACGCGCACCACTATTGTCTGCAACATTCATAACAGTTTCATTTTGTATCATTTTTTACCCTTTTCCTGCAACCGGGGCAATCCCCCGATGCTTTGTTCATAGGTTCCGACTGTCTTAAGCGACCTCAAAGAACCCTGTTTTCTCGTGACTTATTCAGCCACATCTACCTTATCGTCTTTGACCACACCAACGCGACCCTTTACAACCCAAGATTTTGTCTTGGAAATTGGACGATGTTCTTCGATAGCAACAATTTCACCAACCTTGTATTCATTGGCTTCGTCGTGAGCTTTATATTTTTTGTTCTGCTTCACAAATTTACCGTACAATGGATGACGGAAACGACGTTCCACTTCGACAACAACTGTCTTGTCATTTGCTGTACTGATAACGGTTCCTTGCAGTATACGTCTTGGCATAACTATTTCCTTATTTTTTTCACCAATTCTGGATATGATACACTATTTTTTAGAAATCTCAACCAAAATCAGCATTTTTCCTTATTTTTTATCAGCATTCAATTTTGTCTTCACACGTGCAATTTCACGACGCGTCTGACGCATAACATGTGTTTTTGGCATCTGACCCGCAGCGTGTTGAAAACGTTGATTCATTTGCTCTTTCTTCAAATCAGCCAATTTACTTTGCAAGGCTTCTTTGGTCAATGCTTCTTTTTTAGTTTTCTTTTCAACCATTTTTATTCACCTTTATATTCAAATTAGTTGGCTTTACGTTCTACGATCTTTGTTTTGATTGGCAATTTAGCCGCAGCCAAAGCAAATGCTTCACATGCTACTTCTGGCTTAACACCATCAACTTCGAACAAGATACGACCTGGTTTAACACGGCAAATCCAATATTCCACCGCACCCTTACCTTTACCCATACGAACCTGTGCAGGTTTTGTTGTAACTGGGACATCTGGGAATATACGAATCCACAATTTACCCTGACGTTTCATGTGGCGGGTAATTGCGCGACGTGCTGATTCTATCTGACGCGCTGTAACACGTTCAGGACTTAAAGCTTTCAATCCAAAAGAACCGAATGCTAATTCGCTGCCGCCCTTGGCGACGCCGTGAATACGGCCTTTGTGTTGTTTGCGAAATTTTGTTTTATTTGGCATTAACATAATCAAGACCCTTTTTATTTACTTTTTCTTTCACTTGTTCCGGCATATTCTGTTGGACGTGCCATTTCAGATGCTAATTTTTCTTTATTAACAACATCACCTGTGTAAATCCAAACCTTTACACCAACAACACCGTATGTTGTTTTTGCCTGGATTGCAGCATAGTCAATGTCTGCACGCAAAGTGTGCAATGGAATGCGACCTTCACGAATTTGTTCGCTACGTGCAATTTCTGCACCGTTCAAACGACCAGAACACATAACTTTGATACCCTGTGCGCCAGCCTTTTGTGCGTTTTGAACCGCTTTCTTCATCGCACGTTTAAAGGAAACACGACCTTCGATTTGTTGTGCAATCCCCTGTGCAACCAATTGGGCATTCAAATCAGGACGGCGAACTTCGTAAATATTCACAACAACCTGATCATTTTTGACCAACTTTTTGATGTCGTTACGCAGTGTTTCAATATCAGCACCATTTTTCCCGATAATCATACCAGGACGTGATGTGTGAATTGTAACAACTACTTTTTTAGCAAAACGTTCAATAACAACCTTTGCCAAACCTGCTTTTTTCAATTTCTTTTCAATAAATTTGCGAATTTTGATATCTTCAGCCAGCAAACTTGCATAGTCTTTTTTACCAGCAATCCACCGAGAATCAGTAATCTTGTTGATAAATTCGCGTAATGAAATTGGTGATACTTTCTGTCCCATTTTTATTACCCTCTTTATTTATCTTTTTTTGTTTCTTTTTTTACTGTCTTTTTAGCAGGCGCAACACCAGATTCCAAGACGATTGTCAAATTAGAAAATGGTTTCAAAATTGGACGCGCGCTACCACGTGGACCAGCCATAATACGTTTCATTGTCAGTGCTTTGCCACACCAAATTTCTTTGATGAACAAACTTTCGACTGGCAACTTTTTGTTATTTTCAGCGTTTGCAACTGCTGATAATAATGTTTTCAGAACTTCGTCAGAAACACGTTTCTTTGAAAATTTCAAAACATCAACTGCACGATCAACAGGAAGACCGCGAACCATATCACAAACCAAATTCAGTTTCTGATGGCTAACACGAATCATCTTGTTAAATGCGCGTACTTGATTTTCTTTTATACCATATCTTTCTGTCATAATCTATCCCCCTTAAGCCTTAGCTGTTGCAGCAGCTGCTTTCTTATTTGCTGCATGACCTTTGAAAGTACGTGTTGGGGCAAATTCACCCAATTTGTGTCCAATCATATCTTCGACGATTGATACAGGGATAAATTTGTTTCCATTATGAACTTCAAATGTTAAACCGACCATTGGTGGAACGATTGTGCTACCACGGGACCAAGTTTTAATTGGTTTGTGGTCGTTCTTTTCCACCGCCACTGCTACCTTTTTCAAGATAGAAGGATGAATATAAGGACCTTTCCATACTGAACGAGACATCATTTACTCCGTTTATTTATTATTTTTTCTTTGCCAAATGTCTGCTACGGATAATCATCTTTGCAGTACGTTTATTGCTACGGGTACGATATCCCTTGGCTGGAATACCTGTACGGGATACTGGTTCGTGGCCCTTAGAGTGACCATTACCACCACCCATTGGGTGATCATTAGGGTTCATTGCCATACCGCGAACAGATGGGCGAACACCCAACCAACGCGCACGACCGGCCTTACCCAAATTCACATTACGTTGATCAGGGTTAGAAACACTGCCAACTGTTGCTAAACATTCAGAATGAACTTTGCGCAACTCACCGCTGTTCATTTTGATCTGTGCATAAACACCATCTTTACCCATTAATTGAGCATAGCATCCTGCACTACGTGCCAACTGACCACCGGCACCTGGTTTCAATTCAACATTGTGAACGATAGTACCAATTGGCATATTTTTCAATGGCATTGCATTGCCTGGCTTAATATCTTCGTGTTGACCAGATATAACAACATCACCAACTTTTAAATCACGTGGTGCCAAAATATAAGATTTCACACCATCTGTGTATTCTATCAATGCGATAAACGCTGTGCGGTTTGGATCATATTCCAAACGAACAACTGTCGCAGGGATATCTGTTTTCTTACGTTTAAAGTCAATTAAACGATAACTGCGTTTGTGGCCACCACCCTGATGCATAACGGTGACATGACCAAAGTTATTACGTCCACCTTTGGACTTTAAGCCAACAGTCAAAGACTTTTCTGGTGCGCCAGCATACAAACCACTGCGGTCAACTTGTGTCAGACCACGGTTTCCTGCTGTCGTTGGCTTATAATGTTTCAATGCCATTTCATTTTACCTTTGTTTATGCTTTGACACTAACATCTTTTTTTCAAGGTTCTCTGCCAAAGCGGTTCTTTTTTATTTTACTTCTGCAGACAAATCCAATTTTGCATCTGCTGCTAATGTCACATACGCTTTTTTGATTGTGCGTTGTGTTCCGCTATTACGACCGCGGAAAGTTTTAACCTTACCCTTTGTAACAACGATATTTACCTTTTCAGGTTTTACATCGTAAATTGCCTGAACGGCCTTTGCGACATCTTTTTTTGTTGCTTTTGGTGCAACTTCAAAAACGATATTATTGCTTTCAGATAATTTCGCTGCTTTTTCTGAAATCACTGGACGCAATAATACATCATATGTACCAGCTGTCGCAACTACTTTCTTTTCCGAAGAAACTTTTTTTTCTGCCATCTTAATACCTCTTAGTTACGCCAATCTGGCTTCTACTGATTTAACTGCATCTGCTGTCAAAACCAGTTTATCATGTTTCAAAACATCCAAAACATTCAAACCGATTGTTGGCAACGCATCAACATTAGCAATGTTTGATACAGATTTTTTGAAATTATCATCTAATTCTGATGCGCCTACAAACAAAGCAGATGAGATATTCAATTTTTTCAATTGTTTTGCAAATGCATTTGTTTTTGCTTCTTTTAATTTTTCAGAATCAATGATTACCAAATTGCCATCTTGCAATTTTGAAGACAAAGCCATTTTCAAACCCAAAGCACGGATTTTCTTTGGCAAATCGATTGCGTGATCACGAACAACTGGTCCATGAACAACACCACCGCCACGCATGTGAACATTGTATCTTTCACCCTGACGTGCATTACCTGTCTTTTTCTGTTTAAATGCTTTTTTACCACTGCCGGCCACATCAGATACAGTTTTTACCGCATGTGTCCCAGCACGTGATTTTGCACGTTGCCATGTAACAACACGGTGTAAGATATCTGCGCGTGGGGCAATTCCAAAAATAGAGTCCTGCAATTCAACTTTGCCGACTGTTTTGCCATCAAAATTTATAATATCTACTTGCATTTTATTCACCTTCTGTCGCCCTTTATTATTCCGCAACAGTTTCTGTTTCGGTTGTTGCTACTGGTTCAGATTCAACAGCTTTTTCTTCTGCTTTCGCAACAACTGTTGGAACTGGCAAATCTTTGTGTTCTTTCTTTACAGCATCTGTCACTAACACGAATGTGCCATTCGCGCCAGGAACTGCGCCTTCTACAAAGATTAAGTTTTCAGCGTCATCTGTCCCAAATACTTTTAAGTTTTGAACAGTAACAATTTCATTGCCCATCTGACCAGACATTTTTTTGCCTTTCAGAACGCGGCCAGGCCATTCACGCATACCTGTACCACCCAATGAACGGTGTGCTTTCAATACACCGTGTGATGCTTCTTTACCGCCAAAGTTATGACGTTTCATCGCACCCTGGAAACCTTTACCTTTGCTAGTCGCTTGGACATCAACAAATTGTCCGACAACAAAATGAGACGCAACCAATTGTGTTCCCGCTGGGATAACACAATCATCTGAAACGCGGAATTCTACAACCTTGCGATAAGGTTTGATACCCGCCTTTTCTGCAGCCACCGCCTGTGGTTTTGCAATATGTTTTGCCTTTGCCTCGCACACCCCAAGTATGTTCGCGACATAGCCATTTTTTTCTCGTGTTCTATTACCAATAACCGCACAATCACCCACAGATAAAACTGTAACTGCATGTGCAACACCCGCATCATCATACAGGCGTGTCATTCCTATTTTTGTTGTTATAATTCCGCTACGTTTCATTTTTTTATGCCTTTTTTATTTGTCAGAGGTTGAGCATGGTCAACACTAACAATTTTACCTTTACAATTTAATTTTTACATCTACACCAGACGCCAAGTCCAACTTCATCAAGGCATCAACTGTCTGAGGGGTTGGATTAACAATATCTACGACCGCTTTATGATTGCGGATTTCGAATTGTTCACGTGATTTTTTATCAACGTGTGGTGAACGGTTAACCGTAAACTTTTTAATCAATGTCGGCAAGCGAACAGGCCCAACGACATCTGCGCCAGTGCGTTTTGCTGTTTTAACAATTTCATCAACTGATTCAATCAAAACACGATGATCAAATGCTGTCAATTTAATACGAATCTTTGATGCTGGTACCATTTGTTCGTTTTCCTTATTTTTATTTCGTCAGAAATCGCTGATTCAGAAAATCTGAACCAGCGATTTAGACAAATGTTGTTATTTAATAATTTTTGATACAACACCAGCGCCAACTGTGCGTCCGCCTTCACGGATAGCAAAGCGACGACCTTCGTTCATAGCAATAGGTGCAATCAATTGCACTGTGATACGAACGTTATCACCTGGCAGAACCATTTCTTTGTCTGCAGGTAATGTGATTGTACCTGTTACGTCTGTTGTGCTGAAATAGAATTGTGGACGATAGTTAG
>JAKSTC010000019.1 GCA_024402765.1 Alphaproteobacteria bacterium | reverse complement strand
AGAGTATGTTCGTAAAATAGAAAATGGTTTTAAAAAATTATATAAATAATTAAAATTTTTTCACTTTCTTCTTTACTATTTTTTTTCTTTTATATAAAATGTAAATCAAGAACAAAATAATTTGTTCTATCCAGAAAGAGAAAGGAGAGAATAATGTCATTATTCAAAAAAGCAAAACCAGCTACGAAACCAGTTGTTAAACCAGCTGCGAAAAAAGTAGTTGCTAAAAAGCCAGCTGCAAAAAAAGTAGTTGCGAAAAAACCAGCTGCAAAGAAAGTAGTTGCGAAAAAACCAGCAGCGAAAAAACCAGCAGCGAAAAAACCAGCAGCGAAAAAAATTGTTGCGAAAAAAGTAGCAGCAAAGAAACCAGTTGCAAAGAAAGTAGTTGCTAAAAAACCAGCAGCGAAAAAAGTAGCAGCGAAAAAACCTGTTGCTAAAAAAGCAGTTGCAAAAAAAGTTTGCAAGAAAAAATAATGATTAGTGGTTACTAATTATTCTATTAATACCCAGAAAGTCTTCTGGGTATTTTTTAATATATTCAGTTAGATAATCTTAAGTCTAACTGAATATATCCTGGATAATCTTTTTCAGACCCAGTCTTTTGTTTAATGGCGCATTTTTATGCATAACCAAGCAACAAATGTTTTTGCCGGTGCTTTTCGCACCTTTTTTAATCTTAACAAAAGGAAAAAATATGTCTGTTTCTATAGATCAAGCGTTTGTGAAACAGTTTGAAGCAGATGTCCATTTGGCTTATCAGCAAATGGGTACAAAATTGCGTTCTACTGTTCGCACAAAATCAAATGTTGTTGGTCAATCTACAACATTTCAAAAAGTTGGACGTGGTATGGCCAGCACAAAATCTCGTCATGGTATTGTCCCAGTTATGAATTTAAATCATACGCCCGTAGAATGCACTTTGCAGGATTACTATGCGGGTGATTGGGTTGACGCATTGGATGAATTAAAGGTTAATGTTGATGAACGTCGTGTTGTCGCATCTGCGGGTGCATATGCATTGGGTCGTAAAACCGATGAATTAATTGTTTCTGCGATGAATAGTGCAACAACATATGTTGGTGATTATACCACAGGTTTAACAAAAACTTTGATTTTATCTGCATTGGAAAAATTAAACGAAAAAGATGTTCCAGACGACGGTCGCAGATTTGCTGTGATTGGTGTTCATCAATGGAACGAATTGTTGGGTATCACAGAATTTGCTTCTGCAGATTATGTTGGTGACAATGCACCATTTATCAATGGTTTTGAAGTAAAGAAATGGTTGGGTATCAGTTGGGTTTTGTACAATGGCCTGCCTGTATCCAGCACAAATCGTGACTGCTTTATCTATCATGCGTCCAGTATCGGACATGCATGCGGTCAAGAAGTCAAAACAGATATTTCATGGCATGGTGAACGTGCAGCACACTTTGTCAGCAACAGTATGTCTCAGGGTGCTGTGTTGATTGATGCTGATGGTATCGTTCGCGTGAAATGTGGTGAAGCATAAATAGTTCAATCCAAAACCAAAAGGAAATCACATGGCATTTCAAAATAAAAATTTATCTGTTATTGCATACGCAAATGGCTTTACATTGTGGCACTATGCAGAAAGCGCAACATTGGCAACGATTGCCGCTAGTGGCTATTTTAATAATGTTAATAGTTTGATGAATACAGGCGATTTAATAATCATTAATGCGTCTGATAAAACGACTATTTACCAAGTAGCGGTTACATCCGGTGTTGTAACAGTTGCAGCATTAGATTAATTAGTATAACGGTCGGCTAAATGCCGGCCGTTTAATATAGATATAGGAGTATTAAATGCTAACCAAAATAGATTTGTGTTCAATGGCATTGTTAAAGCTAGGTGAAAAGCCGATTCAATCTTGGACTGACGACAGTGTTCCTGCACAATTAGCGCGAACATTGTTTGATTCGGTAATTGATTCGCTGTTAACATTACATCCATGGCGTTTTGCAACAACTGTTTTTGTTTTACCCCCCAATGAAAGTGGTGATTTTATTATTCCATCTGGTGTTTTGCGAATACTGCATTGTGATGGCAAAATAATCGGTGATAAAATTTATTCGTCGGCCGAATCTGTTAAACTTATTGCGATAGAACGTGTTCCAATAGAAAAAATGCCGAGTTATTTTGTAACCCTGGCTGCAACCAAGTTAGCAATAGAATTTTGCATTCCTTTGACCAACGATCAAACGGTAATGCGAATGCTGATTGCATTATACGAATCAGAATTGCAATCTGCAAAATTTATAGATAGCACAACATCCGTTAACCAAAATATTGATAATTTTTCTTTAATTAATAGTCGATTTTAAGTAAAGGTGGCACAAATGACAAATTTTATAAAAACGCAAAATTCTTTCGCACATGGTGAAATATCTCCAGAATTTTTTGCGCACGACAATATTAATGGTTTGTCTGTGCTGGAAAATATGGATGTGATTGCGGGTGGTGGCATAACCAGACGCAAGGGGTTGCAGACAATTGATACGATTGGCACGGATGCGCGGCTGTTTCCGTTATCTGTTTCAGAAAATGAAAACTATTTGTTAGTGATTATGGATGAACGGATGTATATATATGCCAATGGGCAAAAGAAACAAGATATGATTGCACCGTGGACCATAGAAGATGTTCCAAAATTGCAATATGCCCAACGTTTCGGCACAATGATGTTTGTGCACCCTAATTATTCGCCATATATTTTGAAAAAGGAATCGAACAGGTTTGTTTTATCTCAATTTAATTTCGGCATAGATGAAAACGGTTTTTCTGCGATTCCAAAAATGAAATTTGATGATGCGCGTGGTATCAGTATAACCATAACAGATAGTGACCAAGGTAATGTGTTTGCAACATTAACCACAGATGAAGATTTTTGGACACCAGATAATTACGGCACCAGAATATATATGAATAATAAAGAGTGGATAATAAAAAATTATATTTCAGAACGTCAAGTAACGGCTTTTCTGGGTGAAACATTTATTCCACCGGTAAGCCCTGTAACCGATTGGTCTGAAAGTGCATTTAGTAATCGCAGGGGATGGCCCGCATGTATATCTTTCCACCAGGACAGATTGGTTTTTGCCGCAACCCCATCTTACCCCAGTGGTATTTGGATGTCCAAAGTTGGTGTTCATGATGATTTTAGTGCCGGCACAGGTTTAGATGATGAAGCAATTTCTTTGACGCTATTATCACAACAGCGTCAGCAAATATGCACGTTGGTCAGCAGTGATAGTTTACAGGTTTTAACAACCGCGGGTGAATGGGCAATTTCTAATGCGCCACTTACACCGTCAAATGTATCAATAAAGCAGCATACGTCCATAGGTAGTGTCGCAACGCATTATTTACCCCCACAACAAATAGAAGGTAAAACAGTATTTGTTTCAAATACACAAAAAGATATCAGGGAATTGGAACTGGACGATTTAGGTGTTAAATATAATGCCAATGATTTATGTCCATTTTCTAAACACCTGTTGGGTAATATTACAGGGTTGGCATATAACCAAGATACGCGTCAATTATTTGTTGTATTAAATGACGGCACTTTAAGTGTGTTGAATTACAACTCTGGATTGGGAATTTCTGCGTGGGCGCATTATACGACAAACGGTGAATTTTTATCTGTTGCTGTGACGGGTGATGATACATACGCTATGGTCAAACGTGGTGATGATTATATGTTGGAAATGTTTTCGGGGGCAAAATTAAATGATGCAGGTACTTTTGATTTTAATTTTGATGCCTCTGCTTTGCCGTTGCATTCGTCAGGCCACGAAATAATGAAATGGCGTTTGCGTAAAATATCTGCGCGTGTAATGAATACAAAATCTATATCAATAAACGGCAGTCGCGTTACATTATCAAATGATGTTTATAATGTGACGGCGGATGGTTTTACCGGTGATGTCAGTGTTGATATATTGGGGACCAATGACGATTACACCGCCCCCGTATGGCGTATACATGGCACAGATGCATTACCAATAACAGTATTGTCTGTAACAATTTACGGCAGATATTCAATTTAATTTAAAAGGAGATAATAATGGGACAACTTGTATCAGATGTAACAGAAGTCTTAAACTATAATAAATCAAAAAAAGAAGCAAAAAATCAAAGACAACAAATATTACAAGAAATTGCTAATGATGAAAAAACCAAAACCAATCTGGTAAAAAAAGCATTGGCAACACAAAAGGCGAAATATGGCGCGTCTGGCATGACTATTGACGGCAATACGGAAAATGCAGTATTGAAACGAATCAAGGCAGAAACCGAAGAACCATACAATACAAAGAAAAATCAAAACATCGCAAAAATAAAAAATATAAAAACAACAAAACCCAATTTGTTAAAAACTTTATTGAGCCGTTTTGATGATTTGCTGGGCTAGTTTATTATGATGGCAAAATTTTATGATTTTTTAGATGCCTGGAATAATTTAATTGGCTATTCAACCCCAAAACATCATAAACAGATTTTAAATTTTTTGGTGGATGTGTGGCAAAATACTCCGCATAGGGGATTGCTGATGGCGTTCAGACATTCTGGAAAATCTACGGTTGTTGGAATTTTTGCGGCATGTGTGTTACACTTTAAACCAGAAACACGCATACTAATTTTATCCGCGCACAGTGCTTTGGCATCGCGTATGGTTGGACATATTCGTAATATTATTGAAAATCATCCGATGTGTGTGGACTTAATTCCGACATCAAAAAAAGAATGGGCATCTGACAGATTGACTGTAAATCGCGGTGTTGGTATTCGCGAACCATCGGTCGTGTGCCAGGGGATAAATGGCAATATAACGGGTATGCGTGCAGATTTAATTATTTGTGATGATATAGAGGTTCCAAACACATGTAACACAACACAAAAGCGTGAAAAGTTGCGTGAACGATTACGGGAACTCGATTTTATTTTGTCACCTAATGGCGCAATGATTTATATCGGAACACCGCACACAATGGATACAATTTACAGAACCGATGAAGATTCGGATGATTCTGAATCGTCTGTGTCGTGATGCATACTGGTTAAAAATGTGCGTAATTTGGATAATAGTTCTGCCCCAGCGTCACCAAACATTGGTAAGTATGTTTCGTATTCTGGCATGTCTGCCTGGACCTGGGCACGAACGCGTTCTGTAATTGGACGTGAAATAATATCAGTCGCAGAATTCCACAGTGAATACGCACGTTCTGTTTGAATCACAATATCCCATTTAGAAACAAGGTCGGGATGTTGAGTAAGGGCGGCACGAATACCAGTCATCCATTCATCACCAAAACGTTTAACAACATTTAAACGATGTATAATTTCCAAACCATTTTGATCAGGGGTGAACGAATCCAATGCAGATGTTATTTCTTGTAATTCGTCATTGCTTAAATCAATAGAATTAATTTCGTCTGACATCATACCACCGTATGGTAATAGTTCAGGGTCAATTGAATCCATCGGGGTTACACCATTTCGTAAATTTTCAATATGTTTGATTAAAAATTTACTGGTTGGCAAATTGCGCATTTCACGAATAACATCTGGTGTTGCTTCTTCAAGAAAGATAGGGTTTAAAGTTGCCCAACCACCAACAATTACGTGACTTTGGCGGTATAGGTTTATTAACTTTTGTGCGATAACGCTTGCCTTTGCTTTCATATTGTTCCCCCCTTTATGACTAGTTATTCTGTAACAATCATAACAATTTTGTGAATAGTTTTGCCAGTAACCTTTTCTTCGGGTGATGTGACAATGCCGTATAATTTACCCTTGGCATCTTGTTGGACACATGCGATATGTGCAGTTGCCGTATCAGATTCAGACAGGTTGGAAAAATCTTTATCTATGAACAAGGCTAAATCGCCAACAGAAACCTTTTTATTGGCATTAACAAACGCATAACATTTGTCTGGCAGTATTCCACCCAAACGTTTAGAATTTGGAATGATGGCATATATAGATTTATTTCCTTCTAGTGGCATTGGAGATAAAATCATAGTTTGGTCTGTGCGTTTAAAAGAAATTGCATTTTTGTCAGGTGTGCCAAAAACGGGAACCAGTTTTTTGCGTGCACTATCATATAATTTTGCACCATACAGTCCACCGCGAATATCCATATCAGAATCAGGACTACCCGGAATCAGAACAGATTTAACGCGTTCTTTAACCTTGGCAATTTGCTTGCTTAATTCGCCAGATTTATACAAACTGGATATGTGTTCGAACATTTTGTCTGCAGTTAAAGCAAAAGATTTTGCCAAAGGTTCAATTTCGTTTTTATAGATTTCACGTTGCCCGACCTCTATCTTGTGGTACACAGACAGTGTCATACCGGCATCTTTGGCGGCCTGAGCGATGGTTTTGCCAGATTCCTGACGGATTTTACGTAGACCGCTGCCGAAAATTTTAAGCCCACTGTTTTCATTATCCTTTAAACGGTTTTTGATTTCGGTTTGCCACTGGTCGGCAACAGCATCCGATTCCTTGATGAAAATATCTGACAATTTGCAATTCAATATGCTGCAAACATTTAATAATTGTTTTTGGTTCAAACGGCGAACACCTTTTTCGATTTTGGATACGGCAGAAAGGCTTAATTTAGATTTACGCGCTAATTCTGTCATTTTCATACCGTTTGCAAGACGAATCTTACGTATGTTGTTAGGAAAAATAATTTCTTCTTTTGCCATTACGAACACCTTTGGGATAACTTGACAAAATTTTAGTCAATTTATACAGATTTGGCAAGTAAATAATTATAATGGCATATCGTCAGGAATATCAGATACATCAATTGTCTGGGATTTTACTTCTGGCGCAGGTGATGACACAGAATCCGTTTCTTCAAAAGGATTGTTCGCACGGATTGCCATATCACTTTCCAAATTGTCGAATAATGAATAGTCTCCATTAAATGACAAACGAACAGTTTCTGGACGTCCATGACGGTTCTTGCCGATAATAACATCTGCTTTGCCACGTGCCCGTTCCAGACGTTTTTGCCAACTCTCTACCATATTAGAATTTGTTGTGTTTGAAATTCTTTGTGATGGATCGCGGTTGTCCAAATAATATTCTTCACGATAGGTGAACATAACAATATCTGCATCTTGCTCAATAGAACCTGATTCACGTAAGTCAGATAGCTGTGGACGTTTGTCATCGCGTGCCTCTACACTACGTGATAACTGGGATAGGGCAATAACAGGGACGTCTAATTCTTTGGCCAACATTTTTAATCCGCGGGTTATTTCTGATAATTCCTGAACACGATTGTCGTTGTGTTTGCCCCCAGGCGACATCATTAACTGCAGGTAATCAATAACGATTAATGCCAAACCACCGCATTTGCGTGATAATCTGCGTGCGCGTGTGCGAATCATTGGAACAGACATACCAGGTGTGTCATCGATGAACAGTGGAACACGTCCAATTGCATTTGAATATTGTGCCATTTTCATCATTTCTTCATCTGTGATAGATCCCTCACGCATGGAAGATGCTGGAACCTTGCTCTGGGATGATAATATACGTGCAGCCAATTGTGGGGCAGACATTTCAAGACTGAAAAATGCAACCGCGCCCTTGTATTGCGGATTCGCGCGCCCTGATAGTATTGCATTTGCCGCATTAAAGGCAATATTCGTCGCCAATGTGGTTTTACCCATCGCAGGACGTCCAGCAATAATAATAAGGTCCGAATGATGTAAACCACTGATTGATTTATCCAACGCGGTTAACCCAGTGGTTAAACCAGATAATTGACCATCAGCCTTGTATGCAATTTCTGCCTCTTTTAATGCGCCCTGCAGTGCGGTTGCAATGGAAGATATTTCACGTTCAGAAATACCAGATGATGATATATCAAATAATTTTTGTTCTGCGGTTTCTATTTGTGCAGAAACAGGATTATCTAAATCTTCCTTGAATGCATCATCAGTAATCTGTTGTGCCAAATTTATTAAATTGCGACGCATTGCGTTTTCATAAATGATTCGCGCGTATTGTTCAATGTTAACAACAGTTGCCCCCGCAGATGCCAATTGTTCCAGGTATTCAACACCGCCAACAGATTCCAGTGTTCCCTGTTGTTCAAGATAATCTTTGATTGTAATTAAATCAAACAATTGACCAGCCGCAGATTGACGTTGCGCTAATTTATATATTTCTTGGTGTGCAGGGTGCGAAAAATATTCAGGACGTAGAATTTCAGAAACCCGTTCCAATGCACGATTGTTTAATAACACAGCCGCCAGGACAGCTTGTTCTGCCTCTAAATTACTTGGTAAAGTTTTGGGAGTAAAGTCCATGTCAGATATAGTATATAAAAAAAATCATTTTTCAACGCCTTTTTTGCGTGGATATAAAAAATTAAAAATACCGATATTAGATGCGTCTGGTAACCCTACCTGGCCAGAGATTTTCCCAGAATCAAAAATATCAGAAATCCAAGAAACAGTTGGACTTCGGCATTTTTCTGCACAAATGATGCTTGAATATGTCGCATCAGACAAAATTAGGCTCGACCCTGGTGGGGTGCGTCTGTATGCCGATGAATTTGATGTGCACAAATGTGCCATTGGGGAAAATCTGGTAACGGGGGTAACGGTATATTGGGACCCATCAATCGGACATAAAAATTCAGATGGCAGTGTATGTGTACTGTTGTATCGCGATGATAAAAATCGGAAATTGTTTTTGCACGATATTTTGTATTTGGTTGTGCCTGATGATGTGGTGCAACCACTTACATATCAATGTAATAAAGTCTTGGACTTTTTAATGCGTTATAATTTATATCGCATAAATATAGAGGTTAATGGTCTGGGGAATGCGTTGCCAGAAATTATGCACGATATATCAATTAAACGTGGAACAAATGTATTTGTTCAAAAAATAACGAATCATGCAAATAAAGAATCGCGAATCTTGGACGCAATCGAAGCGCCCCTGACATCTGGAAATTTATTTGCACATACACGAATTACCCAAACCCCATTTTTTTCAGAAATGCTGGGCTGGACGGTTGATGGTGGCGAACACGATGATGGTTTGGATGCCGTCGCGGGCGCAATTATGTCAATACCGACACCAATGCGGCCAGTGGGGGCCAGAATAAAACCGTTTACCGCAAATACTAATTTTAAAATTTGATAAAACATAAAAGGAGAAAATATGCAAACAAAACTTGAAAACCTACAAAAAATGTATCGACGTGCGCTGGATATGCGTGCGCCATGGTTGAAACGGTGGGAAGATGCGCGCCGTTATATAATGCCCACAGATGATGCAGATAATGCGACATTGTTTGATTCAACCGCTGCGGATGCTGCGGATAATCTGGCGGCATCTATGTACACTTTATTGACACCGCCTGAATCATTATGGCTAACTTTGGTTCGTGAAAGTGAATTATCGCCATCGCCAGAGCCGGCAACAATGGCACTACGTGCGAATTTGAACGATTCTAATTTTTATACCACGATTCATCAATGCTATATGGATTTGGTAACACTGGGAACAACGTGTTTGTTTATGGCTGAAAATCCAATTGGTGCAGACAGTGCTTTTTCTTTTACTGCGATACCAATGACAGATATTGCGATATTAAAAGATGCAATTTTTCACACAACATCAATGCTCGCCAGCGAAGTTATTGTAAAATATCCGACATGGACACCACCTGCATCTTTGTTGGATAGTATAAAGCGCAATCCTGATATGCCGTTGCGTTTGGTTCAATCTTTGGTTGACACAGAATTTGTTGCATGGTTGGATGTTGGTGGTGATATAGAAAATAACATTGTCGCGACCGGAACTTTTGAAACAAACCCATATTTAATTTTCCGCTGGTCACTGTCCAGTGGTGAATTATACGGACGTGGCCCGGTGTTGCGTGCGCTGCCTGATATAAAAACAGCAAACAAGGTTGTAGAATTGGTTTTGAAAAATGCAACAATCGCGGTTAGTGGTATATGGCAGGCCGATGATGACGGTGTGATTAATTTATCGAATATCAACCTGACACCTGGGGCAATTATTCCAAAGGCTGTTGGTTCATCGGGTCTGACACCATTATCCAGTGGTGCCAATTTTGATGTTTCACAATTAATTTTAAAAGATTTGCGCGAAAGAATTCGTCACACATTATTGGCGGACAGACTGGGCTTGTTGTCCGAAAAAGAAATGACTGCCACAGAAATTATGGCACGCAATTCGGATATGATGCGTATTCTGGGCGCGACATATGGGCGGTTGCTCCAAGAATTTATTCGCCCATTGTGCGAACGCGGATTATATATTTTGTCGCGTCGTGGTGTGATTGAACCAATATCATTACACAGTGATGCAGAATTAAAATATATTGCGCCACTTGCACAAATGGTCGCATCTGAATCTTTAATCTAAATGGGGGAAACAATGCAAGAAATAGAAAAAATGTATGCACGAACTTTTGGGAGTGCGTCCGGGACCGCGGTAATCAAACACCTGCGTAAGATCACCATTGAACGTTTTTTAGGGGCGGATGCAACCGATGCAGAACTGCGGGGCCTTGAGGCACAACGTGCATTAGTTCATCAAATAGAATCATTAATAGAAAGGGGCAAATAATTTTGTCGTAAAAACATGTCAACACAGCAAACTACATTATCGGGCATCATAGATGCCCTGCGTGGCAGTTGGTTTTTAATCGCTTTTATTGCCGGTATGATTTATTGGGTTGCGCGTCAAGATTCGTCATTAAATGACCTTGAACGTGCAGATGCCCGCATAACATCTTTGGAAAATCGCACAACTATCTTGGAAACAGGAATCGGGCAATTACAATTAAAAATTGATGGGATCAAAGAAGATGTTACATTGATTAAAACCGCTGTTATCAAATAAAAAATCCCCACATTAATTTGTGGGGTTTATTTTCCTTTTAATATAC
>JAKSTC010000018.1 GCA_024402765.1 Alphaproteobacteria bacterium | reverse complement strand
TTGGTGGGGATAGTGGGACTTGAACCCACACGGTCGCAATGACCAAAGGATTTTAAGTCCTCAGCGTCTACCATTCCGCCATATCCCCAAGGACCATTGGTGGAGCTGATGGGACTCAAACCCACGACCTCTACGATGCGAACGTAGCGCTCTATCAACTGAGCTACAACCCCAAAAAACTATATGGTGGGCATAAGAAGACTCGAACTTCCAAGGTATCGCTACCACTAGTACCTGAAACTAGCGCGTCTACCAATTCCGCCATATGCCCATACCATTTGAGCAAGCCTGATGATAACTCAATTCGTGTTTGTTTGCAACAAAAAACTATTTATTTTTTATAATTTTTTTATTCAAATTTTACTTGCTCTGATTTTGGTATTTTTGCTAACATTTCAGTTAGAGATGAAGAAGATTCTAATTTTGTTGGGTTTGACTGCACTGTATTGTGGAAATACGGTGGCGGCATCGCGTTCTGAAAATGTTCCATTTCGCCAGGGAACGACTGGTCAACGTGTTACAACATCCACGGTGCCCGTTTCGCGATCTGCGGTAAATGTACGGTCAGTATCTGATAAAAATGTTTCTGGGGGACGGGTGACGTCTGTAAATCAAAACAAAAAAAATACAATCGTACGTAATCCACAGAATACAAATGTGGTGTCGCGTGCTGCGGTGTCGCGTGCTGTATCAACCACAATTTCTGGAACACAAACAGGCGCGGCTTATGAAAAATGCAAGGCCGCATATTTTGCATGTATGGATCAATTCTGTGAACTGAAAAGTGATGAGTATCGTCGTTGTTCGTGCAGTAGTCGTGTTGAAAATCTGGCAGATTTGCGTGAATCTTTATTGAATGCTGGCAATAAATTGACAGAATTTACAGAAAACTTAGATGTTGTTGGAATGACCGCACAACAAGCAACGGCAATGCATACTGCGTCTGACGGGGAAAATGCTTTGACGGCTGATACATCTGCGTCCAAGGCAATTTTACAGGCGATTATGAATTCTATTCGTGGTGATAAGGCAACTGTTGGTGGTAAGTATTCTGAATTAAACAGTTTGACATTGTCTTTTGATAGTGTTAATGCGTTTGGAACATCTGATGTGGGACAGACTATTGCTGCTTATAATGGTGCGAATTTATACAGTGCTGTATATCCGCAGTGTCGCAAAGCGGTTGTCGCCGATTGTAATGATGCGAGCCTGCAACGCGCAGTAACTGCATATTTGATGGCCATTGAACAAGATTGTAATACTGTTCAAACAGCTATTGAAAAAAAGCAAACGGAATTAAAGGCCGGTCTGCGTGAGGGGAGTGCAATGCTTGATTTGGCACGTATAGAAAACCGGCAAAAACATAATTCTGATGATTTTACAACGTGCCTCAATAATGTTGAATCTGCAATTTTAAGTGAGGAAGTTTGTGGTGCAGGTTATCATCGTTGTTTGGACAATGGTGAATATATTGATGTTTCCACGGGGGCACCGATTAAGGGTGTTGTTGAGTTTTATAAATTACAAGATTTGTTAACATTTAATAACGAACAAGATATTACTGCACAGCAATTGTCCAAGATTTATAGTAATCAACCTTTTGTTACAAGATTTGAGAGTCGTGTTAAAAAATTTGCAGAACCTGCATTGGATAAATGTATCGAAAGTGCGGATGAGGTTTGGGCAGATTATCTGGATAAGGCGATGTTGGACATTTATTATGCTCAGCAGGCGAAAGTTAAGGAAATTAAGCAGGGGTGTTTCGATTTTGTTTCACAGTGTTATATGAATGGTGATAATGCTATTACTGCGGCCATGCAAGAATTGATTGGTAAAAACGATGTATTTGTTCAACCTTATTCTATCGCGTTACAGGGGGCAATGTGTGAAGATTATGTCGCATCATGTAATAAGATGTTTGACGGCACAATAATAGCAGACTATATCGCACAACGACAAAATACAGATACTCTTACCGCATGCAGAGCAATTGTTAAACAATGTTTCGATAGTTATGGTGGAACAAATTACGAGAATTTTTATTATCCATATAGTGGCTTATGGAATCCTAGGGATATTGGTGATTCACCGATGAATTGGTTTGCCTTAAAAGATAATGACGGAAATTATATTTCTATGTGCGCAAAGCAATTACAGACGATTGATGCCTGTAAAGATGAAAAAATTATAGAAAAGGCATTTGGGGGATTTGATAAATGTTCTAAAGGTAAGGTTGATGGAACAGAAAAAAATAAGTTCACATGTAAAGATGAAGATGATGGCATTGCTTTATATGGTGTTTCTGATAATGGTGGTAAATATATAAATCGTGGGTTGCGTTCAACCGGTGTTGCCACAGAAGTTTATAATCAGATTGTTGATATGTTAACAATTAATTGTGCAAACTTAAACGGTGTTTTTCGCCCATATCAATATATGAATTTGTTGGAAAAAGCAACCTATAATTCTAACGATTTTTGCAAGATAAGTGAGTTTGAAAATGGGTATGGGGTTAAAAAAGACGAAAATATGTGCCCACGTGGTTATAATGATTCTGTAGAAGTTGGGTGGTGGGGCGCTTGTTTGTGTTGGGAAAATAATCATTTGCGCAGTTTGAACGGTCACAGCGCAAAATGCGTTGCTGCAATCCCATTTGAAGGTAATTGTGAGACTGAGGGGTTAACTGTTATTGCAGATGTTAATGATTGGTGCCTGGAACCGAATACTTCTTTTGCATGTCCTTTAAAAAGTGACAAGTCTGAAATTGACGTGTATTGGCAAAATGGTGCATGTAAGTGTCTTGATGGCTCTTCGCCAGATATAGAAACGCACGAGTGTAAAAAATAATTTAATTAATCAATGATTTTGCAATTAGTTTGCAAGAATCTGTATTTTTCTTGCGCCATAATGTATCTGCCTGTTTTAACTCAGTTACCATCTTTTCGTGAACAGATGGTATGATTAATTCGCAAAAAGAATTCATTATATTTTCAACATTTGCATCGCCCCCTAATAATTCAGGATATACGGTCCGATTAAGCAATATGTTCACTAATGAAACCCATTTTACATGTATAAGCAGATGACCAATCAATGTCGTTATACGGTTCATTTTATATACAACAATTGTAGGTATGTGCATCATTGCAAGTTCGGCGGTAACGGTGCCGCTGGCAGCGATAGCAATATATGTTTTTGAATACCAATCGAATCGCTCGGTGGATGAAACGAGTGTTGGTTTTGTCTGCCAATGTTTTACTTGCGCACGGATATATTTGTCTGTGGTTTCTACGGTTGGAATAATAAATTTATAATCTGTATAACCACAACGAGTCATCATATCAATTGTTTGTTTAAATAGGGGTAATAACTTTTTAACCTCTGTCATGCGACTGCCGGGGATAAGGGTTATAATCTTATCATTTGTGCTGTTGTTTTCGTATTTCCCGATAATTCCATCAGCAATAGGGTGACCAATAGCAATGGTTTCCAAACCATATTTTGTAAAATAAGGAATTTCGAAATCAAAAAATGCGTATAGTTTATCAAATGTGCGTGCGTATTTTTTTGCGCGTCCTGGTCGCCATGCCCAAACCTGGGGGGCGACAACATGATGAAATTTTAAACCATTTCTGATTAATCTTTGACCCAGCGCAGATTCACGAACACCATTAACCACAGAACGTGCAAATCCCGGGGAATCAATGGTTAAAACAACATCTGGCTTTTCGTTTATAATTGCTGCGACCGTTTCTTTTATTCTTTTCGTTAATGTTTGTGCATGTGCCACAACCTCAATCACGCCCATCACGGATAAATCAGACATCGGGAATAGGGTGGATAATCCGCATGCAATCATATTTTCACCACCAATTCCAACAAAGTCAGCATTTGGAATGGCAGACATTATGCGTGCACCTAAACAATCACCGGATACTTCACCTGCAATTATGAAAATCTTAAGTTTTTTATTCTGCATTTTTAGATGTGCCAATACCACGTTTTGACCGGTTTTCAATAAAGTCAATAGCGTCCATTGCGTATTTGTTGTTTTTTACTTCCTTGCGTACACGGTTTAATCGGTCGGAAACTGTGCCGTCTGATTCATTAAATACTGCAGAATACACAGAATGTATTGCGTGTAAATCTTCGTTGGTAAAGCCATGACGCATTAAACCAACACGATTGATTGTGCGATACATTGCGCGCGCGCCGTCGTAAATCGCATAGGGCAATATGTCGCTAGCAACCCCGGACATTCCACCAATAAATGCATTGCGTCCGATTCGTGCAAATTGTAACACCATAACACCACCAGATAAAATTGCGAAATCTTCAACCTCTACATGACCTGCAACCTGAACAAGATTGGACATCACAACGCTGTTTCCAATTTTACAATCGTGGCCAACATGCGCATTAACCATTATCTGACAATCATCGCCAATCTCAGTACCATTTGATGCGGGTGTGCCAGAATGTATAGTTACATATTCGCGAATTTTACAACGTTTACCAATGCGCAGACCTGTCATTGTTGCTTCATCCTGCCACTTAAGATCTTGGCTCATTACCCCCAGCACCGCAAAAGGATACACAATAGAGTCATCACCAATAGAAGTCTTACCGTCAATCACAACATGTGATACTAATTCCACGCGATCGCCCAGGACGACATTTGGACCAACAATGCAAAATGGCCCGATTTTACAATCGTTACCAATTATTGCGCCTTCTTTGATAATCGCAGATGGATGTATATTCGTCATATCAATTAACCCTTTAATTCTTATCAGGCTAATAATGACAGAATTTGAATTTTTTTTGTATTAAATAAAAATAACCAATTATAACAAAAACCCAAAGTCTTGTTTAAATCCTTTGTGTGGACTAGAGATATATTC
The DNA here is from genome assembly GCA_024402765.1 of Alphaproteobacteria bacterium. Lineage (GTDB taxonomy): Bacteria > Pseudomonadota > Alphaproteobacteria > Rs-D84 > Rs-D84 > Enterousia. Next base: position 6,507 of record JAKSTC010000018.1, on the reverse strand, counting down.
TAATATTCCGAGACAACTTAGAACGGGCATTGTAGTTATCAGACCAAACAGAACCAATGCTATACCAAACATTTCTTCGCCAAGATGTGCTGGAATCATTTTTAAGTGACGTATGGATATAGCAAACATAGCAAAAGCGACAAATAATGCTATGGCAAACATTGGAACAGATTCTGTTAATACAACTAAAACAACACACAATAACATCAAAACACGACATAGCCATTTTATCTTTGTATACGCAGAATCATTTATTTTGTTTGATGGTTTAATATACCGTAAAGCAAATGTTGCAACAATACTTAAACCCATAAGTAATATACCAGCCAAATGCACAGGACCCAGGTTGCCCAGTTGACCAAATCGGAAAAATTCTGGTTGCATTAAAACAATGGTTGTTATTGCCAACATTATTATTAGGGTGGTTGGAATATATTGTGGTTGGCGTTTAGATTTATAACCAATTAATAACCCCAATGTTAGTGATGCTATTTGTAAAATTGGTCCCCACCACGCGTGTGTATCGGAAAGACCTGTTATGATCAAACCCAATAATGTGCCAGATATAACGAGTGTTTTGCCACCTTTGTTCAAAGTGTCCCATTTGGGCAGATTGATATCACGTAGGTTTTTTCCGACAAATATGGACAAGAAAAATACAACTGTCGCAATTATAAATGGTAACAAACTGCCGTTGTCGCGTAATATAGCATAATTGCCACCAAATAAAATCAGCCAAATTAAAGTTAATACACAACACCATTTGGTTGTTTTAATAGATATATTGCTGCAATTCCAACCAAATTCAGCCATTAATTTGGTGCCATATTTATATGTCAAAATGAATAAAGGAATTGTCAATAACCCATACCACATAAAAGCAGGCGCAGACAAAGCAGCGTTATTAAATGCACTTAGGGCACTTTGAACAATCATTGTATCATCAAACATAAAATTTGCCTTTTGATTTTCATTGAATTATTATATAGGTATGTCAGAAAAACAAGAAATTTTTAGTTTGTTGGGTGGTGCGGTTAAAATGCACCGTGGTTTTTATAATCCAACATCTGATGCGGTATGGTTGGCGGCATTTACACCCAAAAAAGCAAAAACTGCGCTGGATGTGGGGATTGGCAGTGGTGGCGTATCTTTGTGTTTGGCGGCACATAACCCAAAAATTAATATAGTTGGCATAGATGTTTCAAATGATATGCTGGGTTTATGTTCTGAAAACATAAAATTAAATAAAGCAAATATTAAATTAATAAATGCAGATATATTAAATTGGAAAACGTCTGACACGTTTGATTTGGTTGTTTCTAATCCACCTTATTTCAAGGGAACGCCGGCACACCATAACGCCCATCACAATATTGATTTACCAAAATGGATAAAAAAGTGTGTCGCGCGTGTTAAACCGCGGGGCTATATTGTTGTGATTATTGATGCGTCTGTGTTATCAGAAGTGATTTCGGTTATTAATGAACATTGTGGTGACATTACAATTTTGCCGTTGTTTGGTTCTAAAAATATTGCAGAACGTGTGTTAGTGCGTGCGCGCATGGGGGTAAAGGGCGGAACAATTGTATATTCTGGGCGTTCTATGAACGATGAAACCATATTGCGTGATGGCTTGACTATAGAATAAAAATCGTCTACACTGGGCAGGCAATGTTAAACTTTATAACACGTTATTTTTCTTCATTATGGGCATTGTTGTCATGGCCGTTTCGTATGGTATGGCGTGGTATTGTGCGTTTTTTCCCAACACGTGAATTTACAGTTATGGATATTCCAAAGGGTAATGTATACACTTTTCAACAAAGTAGTTTTTGGCGCTTTACAAAGTTTTGTGGCAAAATAGGGCTGATTTTATGGACGTTGTGGTCAACGTATATATTTGTATATCACGGACCATTGTTACAAAAAAGGACATTACAACTGGAACAAGAAACAGATAAACACAATCGTCATATGGCTGATTTACAAACATATTTGGCGAAATATAATTCTTTGACTCAAGAGTTGACAGTTGTTGATAGCAAGATATCTAATGATAAAAAATTAACAGAAAAACAGATAGAAGGTTTGGTAGCAGAACGTGCCAAGATATGGGGTGAATTAAATTTTTTATATACTCGTTTGATAGAAATGTTTTCAAATGAAGATTATTCGCCAGAATATACAAAATTGGCAGAATTGTCGGCAGAATATGAATTAACGCGTGCAGAAAACACAGAACTAAAAAAGAAAAACAAGCAATTGTTTGAATCTATGTTTGATATTGCCTCTGCGGACACTCAAATTGTTGATTTGGTTACAAAAATGACAGCCGATAATGTTGAAAATTTGCGCGCGGATATAAAAAAAATAAAATCTACGATAGCCACTTTGGGGCTTAGTGAGTCTTCTTTGATCCAGAGCGCAAATAAATATTCAAGTCCAATGGTCGGTGCTGCTTTTTCTCCGCTGAATTTTAATAAGGGTGTTGATGAAAAATATCAAAAGTTGGCAGACGGTTTATCTTTGTGGCATGGATTGGCACAACTGCGTAAAATATTGCCGTTGGGGGCGCCTGTCGAAAAGGTGCGTATAACATCGCCTTATGGAACACGCAGAGATCCACTGGACGGAAGAACAAAAAAACACAAGGGAATTGATTTTGCTGGTAAAATTGGAACAGAATTGATGGCGGTTGCCCCAGGACGTGTTGTGTCGGCGGGCGATCGTGTCGGATATGGCACAACGGTAGAGGTTGATCATGGTCTGGGCTTTACAACCCTGTACGCGCATTTGTCACATATTAATGTTTCGCGTGGTGATTGGGTACGACCGGGAACTGTTATCGGACTTGCGGGTTCAACAGGTCGTTCAACGGGACCTCATTTGCACTATGAAATTCGGTACAAAGGGCAACCTTTTGATCCATCAAAATTCGTAAAGGAGTAAAGGAAATGTTAGTGTTTACAAATGCAGACGAAAAGCAATCACCCACCGTTATTGGGGCAGGATGTGAATTAAAGGGCGATATGAAAACTGATCATACTGTTCAAATTCATGGCCATATTGTCGGTAATATTACTGCCACTACTGTTGTTATTGGTCGTGGTGGAACGGTGATTGGTAAAATTATTGCAGATACATTGTTTTTGCATGGCACATTAGATGGACCTGCGATTGTTGATACCGCGAATGTTTTTAGTAATGCACAAATGACAGGTGTATTGTCTTATCGAACATTAAATATAACAAATAATACTGGGCTAGATTGCAAATTATCAACCCGCAGAGATGACAACAAAGGTACAAACAATGACAAATAATAATATTTCTAAAATTTATATTGCTGCGGATCATCGTGGCGTTAGTTTAAAGTTGTATTTGATTGAAATGTTGGCGGCGGCTGGCTACCAGGTTGTTAATTTAGGAACTGATGACCCAGATGTTTCTGTGGATTTTCCTGATGTTGCGAAATCTTTGGCAGAATCTATGGAAAATGATGACAGTACGCGTGGCATTTTGGTTTGTGGAACGGGTGCGGGTATGGAAATTGCTGCAAACAGATATCGCCACATTCGTGCATCGCGTTGTTTTACACCGTCCCAGGCGCGTGACGACCGTTTCCATGATGATATTAATGTTATTGCGTTGGGGGCGGATGATATTGATATAGAAATGGCTTATTTATGTGTCCAAAGTTTTTTGGAAAGTCCGTTTGATAATATCGAAAAACGTATACGCAGAATTGAAAAAATTTCGTAATTTAAAACCCAGACGTTCGTCTGGGTTTTGTTTTACTTTTTTACCACAAAGTTAACCAGTTTATTAGGAACGACAATCGTCTTTATTATTTCTGCGCCACTTAATTGACGTGTTGCGGCATTTTTAGCTGTATCAATAATTTCATCATTTGACGCGGTTGCAACAATATCAAATTGATTTGCGCGTTTACCGTTCACAGAAACAACAATAGTCATTGATGTTTTTGCTAACTTTGATTCATCAAATGTTGGCCATGGTTCAAATACCATGATATCACTGTGACCCAACTTTTCCCACATTTCTTCGGTTAAATGTGGTGCAAATGGGTTTAGCATCTGAATCAAGATTTCATACGCAGGGCGGGGCATTTTGCCGTTAAAGGCGTTTATAAACTCCATCATGGCGGAAATTGCGGTGTTAAAGTGCATGTTTTCAATTCTGTCCGTAACATCAGCAATTAATTGATTGACCAAACGTTCCTGTTCTGCATCCATTGGTTCATCTGTTAAATTATCAGATAATGCTTCAACGCGTTTAAGGAAACGTTGAACACCGGATAGGGCACCTTCGGTCCAAACAACATTGTTTTCCCATGGACCTAGTGATAATACGGCAACGCGACCCGCATCTGCACCAACGCGATCAACCAAATCAGCAACCATAAATCCATTACCACGTGATTTAGACATTTTATAACCATCATTACCCATTAATAATCCTTGGGCGGTGCGTTTCTTATATGGTTCAGGTGTATTCACTAAACCCAAATCAAATAGGGCATGTTGCCAAAAACGTGAATATATTAAATGACGTGTGTTGTGTTCGTGGCCACCATTATAGTGTGTAACAGGCATCCAATTTTCCATTTGTTCACGCGAACAAAATTCGTTATTGTTTTTTGGGTCTAGATAACGCAAGTAATACCACGAAGAACCAGCCCATCCTGGCATGGTGTCTGTTTCGCGCTTTGCGGCACCGCCACAGCATGGACATGTTGTGTTTACCCAATCTGTCGCGCGTGCGAGTGGGCTTTCGCCATAATCAGTAGGGCGGTAATCCATCATGTGTGGTTGTATTACCGGCAATTCTGATTCAGGAACTGGGACCCAACCACATTTTTCACAATATACCAATGGAATTGGTTCGCCCCAATACATTTGGCGTGAAAAACCCCAATCTTTCAATTTATATTTTGTCGTTCCTCGTGCGAAACCGTTCTTTTCGCCAAATTCAATCGCGGTTTTAATTGCGGTTTCTTTATCCATGCCATCCAAAAAGCCAGAGTTTATATGTAACCCATCGCCTTCGTAAACTTTATCTGGCTCGCCACCGGATAGAACAGGGATGATATCCAGGTTAAATTTCTTCGCAAAGTCCCAATCACGTGAATCATGTGCTGGAACCGCCATAATTGTTCCATACGCATAATCAACCAAAACGTAATCAGATGTAAACACAGGAATCTTTTTACCTGTAAATGGATTTGTGGCAAGAATTCCATCCAATTTTACACCGGTTTTTTCGCGCGTTCCGTCGGTTCTTTCTATCTCAGATTTTGACGCAGATGATTTTATATACGCTTCAACTTCATCTTTATTGGTTATTTTCCCGCAATCTAACCATTTGCGTAATAGTTTGTGTTCTGGAGCAATAACACAAAATGTAACACCGAAAATAGTATCGACACGTGTTGTATAGATTTTCATAATGTCATCATCAACACGAAAATCTACATCTGCACCGTATGAACGACCAATAAGGTTTCTTTCGTCCTTTTTGATGCGTTCGTCAAAATCGACATCGTTTAAACCGTCAAGCAGTTTATCGGCATATTTGGACAAAGCCAAATTCCATTGTAATTTTTCTTTTTTCTCTATTAATCCATGACAGCGTGGACATTTGTTATCTTCCAATTCTTCGTTTGTAAATGTTGTTTTGCAATTTGGGCACCAATTCATCGGCAATTCAGATTTATAAGCCAAACCTGCTTTAAAGAATTGTATAAACATCCATTGTGTCCATTTTATGTATTCAGGATCAGATGTGGCAACACGTGTTTCAGGACTAACCGACCAACCAACACGGTCAATCATTTCAGAGTAAGATTGTATCAAGTCTTTTGCAACATCAGCAGGGTGGCGACCAATTTTTGTAGCATAGTGTTCACCTGCAATACCCATTGCATCAAAGCCCATTGGAAAAAGTACATCATAACCGCGATGACGACGATAACGCGCCAATACGTCCATTCCCGAATAATTCATCATATGGCCCGCATGCATACCGGCACCAGACAAAAACGGAAATTCTACCAAATTATAAAAACGGGGTTTTGAACCGTCATTTTTTGGAACAAAAGCGCGCTCAGCACGCCAACGGTTTTGCCATTTTTCTTCGCGTTCATGAATCTTTTTCATATCATCTGTCATAATCAGTATCCCTTATGTAAACTTTCTGTATTTTACAGTGCGTGGCGTATTAATTCAAGTTTTTTATACAAATTTTTACTGGACATGTTTTTAGATTTTGTGTTAGAATGATTTTGTCACGATGGGTTGTCGTGATGGGGTGTAAGAACTCCTGTTACAAGCGTCGGAGACGGTAGAAAATAGGGCGCATTGCGTCTTTTTTTTGTGTCTGACGTAAAATCTCCTGAATATAAAAAGGTTCAGGAGGGTTGCCGAATATAAAGAATAAGGCACACAATACTTGTAAATTGTTCTTAACCTCCTGAACCACCTGCAA
>JAKSTC010000017.1 GCA_024402765.1 Alphaproteobacteria bacterium | reverse complement strand
CATTACATGCAGTACATGACGAACCATCCTTATAGTAGTTCGCATTACATGACCAACTGCTTACTGGGCATGAACTAGATGCTGCGCTACAGCTGCCACCATAGTATTGTGTTCCAGATGTGGTATAACTTGTATTATAACTACATGTCGCATGCGCCGGACAAGAACTCGTTGCATTGCCAGAACAGGTCTTGGTACATGATTGGTAACAATCGTATGGACTTGCGCGTCCACCATCAGAATTTGTATAGGCAGAACCATGAGATGTACATGAATAACGGCTGTTATCACCATTTGGCGAATAATTACCGCTACCAACACCATCGCATGCGCCCGTTGAAGTGTTCAAATAATATCCTGCGTTACAACTCCATCGCGCAACCATCGTAATATTATATGTTATACCGGCAAACTGTATCTCTCTATCCGCAGCAAAGCTTTGACCAGTCTCTTGCAAATACCAATCAATAAACGTTGCATTTGGTTTTGTAAAAGTGTTTGCAGATTTAAACTTAAAGATAGAACCATAGAGTACACTTTGCGTCTGATCAGATCCACTGCCACCTTGACCTGCCTTATACGTTATTGTATATTTATTCGGATCACATGCAGTTCCAGCAGAATTCTTACTATATCCCGTATTACAAGTAAAACTGCTTACTGGACAGGAACTCGCCGCTGCGCTACAGCTGCCACCATAGTATTGTGTTCCCGTCGTATAAGAATTTGTATTATAACTACATGTTGCATTCGCCGGACAAGAACTCGTTGCATTGCCAGAACAGGTCTTGGTGCATGATTTGTAACACTGGCTAGACTGGTTTTGTGTACATTCGTTATATGTCCCTTGATTATACTCAGAAGACCATGAAGAACATGCTTTTGATGTGCTACATGCCACGCAACTACCATTTGATGGACGATATCCTGTTTTACAAGTTACATATGTCCGTGTACAAGTGGGTACAGCATACGCAGTCGTAAGACATCCAAAAACCAAGACAAAACAATAAGTTAGTAATCTTATGATACCACGCATTTGTATTTCTTTCCTCTCTTTCAAGGACAACTGTAGTAAAATTTATATATTTGATGCAAGTATAAAATTTACTTTTTTTACAAAATAAAAAAACACACCCAAAAAGGTGTGTCCACAGGCCAAACTATAAGCCGGATTCTGTACGTGCCAAAGGCGAGTGTTGCCACAAGCCAAAGGTAGCGAGCATAATTAATCTGCATAATGTGTTGCCACAAAATGTCAAGCCTTCTACCCGCCCCCAGGTTAGGGACATCCATAGGGGGCCTATTTGAAGTTGCTGCGCGTAGAGATTGCCCGTTTCACTACGAATTTAATCGCTTACGTCACTGTTGCTCTGATCGTCGGGTTGCCCCGCTGGGTCGTTAGCCCATACGCCGTCCCAATGCAGTCCGGACTTTCCTCCATCTAATTCCTTAGATAGCTATGCTCCGTTCGCCTGTATCTATTATAATAGCAAACTTTTATGGAATTTCAATTATTTCTTAAAACTTTCAGCGGTTGTGCGCGCCAATTCGTCAACCATTTCATTAAATTCTTCGCCATTATGGCCACGAACCCAAACCCAGTTTATTTTTATTTGCTGGGCCACTGTATCCAATTCCTGCCATAAATCAAGGTTTTTAACCGGTTTTTTATCCGCGGTGCGCCAATTATGCGCCTTCCAATTTTTTAACCAGGTCTGCATCCCGTTTTTCACATATTGGCTATCGGTGTGAATTTCCACCGAATCGTGATTACGTTGTGCGGCACGCAGTGCACATAGCACCGCCGTCAATTCCATACGATTATTCGTTGTGTTTTCCGCACCGCCCGAACGCCGTGCGATATTTTTTCCATCGGTCGCAATAAATGCCCAACCACCCGGACCGGGGTTTCCGAGACAACTGCCATCTGTCCAAATTTTTAACATTTTATCTGTCCTGTTTTTATGATATAATATCACAAAATGAAATACGATGCCAAAGATTTAATAGAAATGTCCCACGCCGTTCGGGCGAGTGCGTTGCGTGCCATAAAATCTGCCGCCAGCGGGCATGTCGGAATTGTTTTGGGCGCATCTGATATTATAACAACGGTCTATGCAAACTTTATGCGGTGTGGTGCGGACCGATTCGTTTTATCCGCGGGGCATGGCAGCGCGATGCTGTATTCTGTCCTTAAATTATGTGGATACGAGATAGGGGACCTTAACACTTTTCGCCAATATGGTGGCTTGCCGGGGCATCCTGAATTATCAATCGCTGGTGTGGATGCAACAACGGGCCCATTGGGCCAGGGTATTGGTAATGCCGTTGGGTTGGCAATGGCGGCAAAAATAAAAAACGATAATTCGCGCGTGTATTGCTTGTGTTCTGATGGTGATTTAATGGAAGGTGTCGCCCAGGAATCAATCGGGTTCGCGGGGCATTATAAATTAAATAACCTTGTGGTATTATGGGACGACAATCGCGTTTCTATTGATGGGCGCGCACAAACCGACAATAATATTCCTGCGCATATGATTGCCGCTGGTTGGAAAGTAATTAAAAACATAGATGGACATAATTTTGATGAACTAAACAGGGCATTAATCACCGCACAAAAATCTATATGGCCAACATTTATACAATGCAAAACACATATTGGGCACGAATCGTCACTGACCGACAGCGCCAAGGCACATGGTTTGGCACTGGGCGATATTGAATTAAATGAATTGATACAAAATTTCACAAGCCTGCGTGGCGAAACATTGTGGAATCAATATGCCGCATCCAGAATTTGCTGTTTGTCACCAAATTTGGACACCAGTATTCCTGATATCGAACCACCAATGTGGTCGGGGGCGGGTTCAACACGTAAACTATCTGCGAAATACCTCGAAGACCTGTTATTCAACGGCGTGAAATTAATCGGGGGCAGTGCAGATTTGGGTGGCAATACCGGCACACGTGTTCCGTCTTCGCACGATATTACCATGGACGACTTTTCTGGCAACTATATCAATTATGGTGTTCGCGAACATGCCATGGGTGCAATTATGAACGGGTTGGTTACGGGCGGTCTGCGTGCATACGGCGGAACATTTTTGGCATTTAGTGACTACATGCGCCCAAGCATTAGAATCGCGGCATTATCTAAACTGCCTGTGATTTATGTGTTTTCACATGACAGCGTTGCTGTTGGCGAAGACGGCCCAACACATCAACCGGTGGAACAATTGGCATCGTTGCGTATGATACCAAACCTAAATGTGTTTAGACCTTGTAATGGGGTAGAGGTTGCATGGTCATGGCAAACCGCATTGCACGACACACAACACCCAACCGCAATTATTTTGTCGCGCCAGGAATTTTATCAAATCTCAACACCAAATGGTGCAAACATAGGGCGGGGCGCATATATTATTCAACCGGCACAAAAACCAAGAATCACCTTGGTTGCAACAGGGGCAGAGGTTCCATTGGCGGTTCAGGTCGCAAACATAATCGGCAAAAATGTTCAGGTGGTCAGTATGCCATCTGTGGAAACTTTCCGTAAACAAGATGATAAATACAAGCAACAAATTCTGCAGGGTTTTGTTGTCGCCATAGAGGCATCCACATCTGCACCATGGTTTGAATTCGCAGACGCGGTTGTTGGAATTGATTCTTTTGGTTTTTCTGCACCAGGGGAAACCGTTTATAAAAAAATGGGTATGGATGCACAAGCAATTGCCAATTCAATTTTAAATCAAATTAAATAATGTCTGAACATACATTTATAACTTCGACCGGCGAAAAAATTCCAGTGATAATTGAAACACGACGTGGTGCGCGCAACATAACACTGCGCCCAAAAACAATATGCGAACGCGAAATTCACATCTCGAAACCATGGGTTTCTTCGGTTGCAGACGCACTTCGTTTTCTTGAATCAAAACGCAAATGGGTTGAAAAAATCTTTGTCGCATGTCCAATCAAAGAACAAATAAAGCCGGGCGACACATTATGTATTTTGGGTAACGAATATACAATTACACACAACCCAAACCAAAGGCTAAACACAACCGATAAAAACATTATCACAATCGGTGGTGATATAAAAATGTTTGAACATCGTATGCGTGATTTAGTAAAAAAACAAACCATGCAAGAAATAAAATCTATTATCCGCACAACACCACCTGAATTTTGGCCAAAAAAAATTGCCCTGCATGATACAACAAGTCGGTGGGGCAGTTGTTCCAGCACCGGAACAATGTCTTTTTCGTGGCGATTGGCACTCGCACCGTACGAAGTCCTGCGCTATGTAGTAATGCACGAATTGGCGCATACACGCCACATGGATCATTCACCTGAATTTTGGCATACTGTATCCGAATTATACGGCTTTGGTGTTGAACGCGCAAAACGCTGGTTAAATAAAAACGGGCAGAGCTTGTATAAATACCTCTAAAAGGAATACATGCCGATTGAATGCCTATGTAAAAAACAAAATAATATAAATGACATCCGCACGAAACCAAAAGAAAAGAACCTTTCTTTCAAAACAAACAGTTGTGGATGTCATTTGCCTTGAATTTCAATATTTTTGCGATATAATCAAAGCATTATGATTAAGTTAAATAGTCATTTTATCGAAAATCATTCCACACGTTTATAGCAATACGTGCTTTTTTGTGATATAATAAACACCAGTAATTTAAAAATAGGAAAATAAAATGGACTTAAAACCAACAAAACCTTTATCAGGATTCATTGAATTGTTACCGGCACAGCAAAGATGCTTTGACGAATGTGCTGCGCGTATGCAAAATATTCTTAAAACTTTTGGCTATTCACGTCTTGATTTACCTGCAATTGAACGGGCAGAGGTATTAACCGATAAAGAAAACTGGGACGAAATTGAAACACAAATGTTTTTATTTCAAAAAGGCGACACAAAAATGGGTTTGCGCTATGACGGCACAGTTGGCCTGGCGCGCTATGTTGCCGGTCATCTGAACGGTTTAACTTTTCCTTTCCGCACATATCAATTTGCACGGAATTATCGCGGTGAACGCCCACAACGCGGGCGCTATCGCGAATTTTATCAAATGGATGTTGATATATTGGGGTTATCTGAATTATCAACAAATTACGATGCAGAAATCGTCGCAACAATATCAAAAATGTATGATTCTATATCGGACATTGTTGGCAAAGTAAAAATTAAAATAGGAAACAGACGTTTCTGGAACGCTATGTTTGAATACCTGGGACTTAACGAACAACAAAGCCGCGAAGCATTTATCCTTATCGATAAACAAGATAAGTTAAAAGACTTTTCAGAAGCATTAACAGAGGTTGTTGGCGAAAAAGCATCCAATGAAATAAATAATGTTTTTTCAAAAGGTTATGAATCTTTCTTAAACAAATCTGACAACTTAACATCAGCAATTACAGAAATTCAAAACTTTTTGAAATTATTAAACGAAACGGGGATAAAAAACGCCGAAATAGACCTATCCATTATGCGCGGTCATGCATATTACACCGGTATTGTGTTTGAATTTTTCTCGGTCGACTATCCTGATTTGCCCGCGATCGGCGGTGGCGGCAGTTATGAAAATTTGGTATCTAAATTTTCTAAAACAAAAATAGTTGGCGTTGGCGCATCTATTGGAATATCCAGACTACTTGTTGCTTTGATGGAAAACGATTTAATCGATTTATCAAAGTTTGAGCAAAACATAACCGCGGTTGTATTACCGATGGGCAACGACAATGTTCCATACGCAATGAATATTTTATCAACATTACGCAACAACAATATTGTATCCGTAGCCTATTTGGACGCAGATAAAAAATTTAAAAATCAAATTGAATACGCAAATAAAATATCCGCTAAATTCAGTTTGATAATTGGCGAAGATGAAGTAAAAAATAATGTTGTTAGTATAAAAAATATGCAATCGGGCGAACAACAAACCGTCGGTGTTGAACAGGCAATAAAAATTATAAAGGAAGCATAATGATTATAGAAAGTAAGTTACGCGATATTCAACAACGCGCCAGTGAAATCGAATCAAAAATGAATTCTGGCGAAGTATCTGGTGATGAATTAACAAAATTATCCAAAGAATACTCGCGCATATCAGAAATTTTACCACTTATATCTGAATACTTCCAAACGGTTCAGGGTATTAATGACGCAACGGAAATGCAACACGACCCTGAATTAAAATCTATTGCGACCGAGCAATTAATTGATTTAAAAGGAAAATTACCAGAAATAGAAAAACAATTACAGATTGCACTATTGCCACGCGATGACGCGGATGATAATAGTGTTATTATGGAAATTCGTGCCGGTGTTGGTGGCGAAGAATCTGCGCTGTTTGCCGGCGATTTATTTAACCAATATAAATCCTATGCACTGCGTCAGGGTTGGAAAATAGAAATCATTGAAGAAAACCCAACATCACTGCATGGCTACAAAGAAATCGTATTCAAAATTGACGGTGTTGGCGCGTATGCGCGTATGAAATTTGAATCTGGGATTCATCGTGTGCAACGTGTCCCAGAAACAGAAGCCGGCGGTCGCATTCACACCAGTGCCGCATCTGTTGCCGTTATGCCAGAGGCCAAAGACATCGATGTTGTAATTGACGATAAAGATATTCGTATTGATATTTTCCGTGCATCAGGGGCAGGTGGCCAACACGTTAATAAAACCGATTCCGCAATACGAATCACACACTTTCCAACAGGAATTGTTGTTACATGTCAAAATGAACGCAGTCAATTTCAAAACAAGGCGACCGCGATGTCTGTTTTGCGTTCCAAATTATATGAAAAACAACGTCTGGAACAAATGAACAGCAGTAACGCATCGCGCAGGTCGATGGTTGGTTCTGGCGACCGCAGTGAAAAAATTCGCACATACAATTTCCCAGAACAACGTGTTACAGATCACAGAATAAAATTAACATTGTATAAATTGGATGATATCTTGGCAGGTGGGGAAGGGCTGGACGAAATGATAAACGCACTTATCGCCGCCGATCAATTGGAACAACTTGCCAATTTAGATTAAAAAAAGCGCCAAACGGCGCTTTTTTTTTAAAATAGGTATTTCAGATTCACACCGCCGTTCCAACCGGTATATGCACCATCACGACGATTTATATTCACAGAAATATTGAAATTATAAACTCTCTTTTCAAGACTAATTCCGTATTCTGCATAATGTCCCATTGTTAAATCATCTATTGCAACCCCATCAACCTTAGTCTTGGCGGCATTGTCAAACAAACCGACAAATTTTGCAGAAGCAATCCCATACCAATTACCCACAACATTTTTAATAAACCGCACCCCTGGCACAATTTCAAACAAAGACAGGTTTTCACTATTGATTGTCTGACCAGAAACAGAGGTATAATTTGGTGTTCTGACCCATGTATACATTCCATAAACAACAGGCTGTATCACAAAGGTATTATCAACAACCAAATCATATGACGCATTCACACCCGCACCCAACCAAATATTTGAAAAACTATCACTTCCTATGCCTGTATCTGCCTTGTTAGATATTGCACCACCATCAAGCATAGCATTTAATTTTAACCTGCCGAATTGATAACCATTATAAATTCCTATAAAACCACCATTTTCGTTTATACCAACACTCGCATTACTTTGTTTTGAACCGGCATAACCCGCAAAAGCACCCAAACGACCAAATCTGCCGAAATCACTGGATGTGCCAGCCACAGCAACATTAGACCGCGTATCAATTTTATCAAGATTATCAAATTTTACATAATCACTCGCATAATTCCAAGACAACCATAAACCATTATTCGAAACATCACCCCCGGAACGACCGAACACAGTGCCATCATCACCATATTCGCCATACACGGGCATTTTACCATACATATCTATGTTATTAGCACCTTGTTTTTTATTAACCCTACCGACATAAATTTTATCGTTTCCCAAATTATCAATTGCACTTTGAAATATAGAATGTTGAAAAATACCGATATTATGCCCAACAATCCCGTTTGCATAAAAATGTGAAGGCACAGCAAAAGCGCCGCCAACCGCACAAGTATTAATTAAAATCACAGGTAATAATATTTTTTTCATTTTACTCTCTCTTTGCCTGGTTGTTTATATTATACCACAAACACAACAATAAAAAAAGTTATTGTTTTTAATTTATATTTTTTTTACGATGCTATATGTCATGAAAGAAAAACAAAAAACTCCTTCCTTACAAAAACCCATCGTCTTGGTGGGATTAATGGGTGCCGGAAAAACCAGTGTAGGGCGCGCATTGGCACGTCATTTGGGCGTTCAATTTATTGATTCTGATAAAGAAATCGAAACGGCTGCGGGTTGCAGTGTCGTTGACATATTCGCAATGTATGGCGAACAAGAATTCCGCCGCGTAGAAACCCGTGTCATTGAACGCATTTTAGATACAGAACCAAATATAAAAGTTATTTCCACGGGCGAGGGCGCTTTTATCACCCCCGCCGTTCGTAAAATGGTTTTGGAACGTTCGACCAGTATATGGCTAAAAGCAGATTTAGATTTGTTGGTAAAACGGACAAATTTCAGAAAAACACGTCCACAACTGCTAAATACTGATAGTCGCAAAATATTGGAACAACTTATAAACGAACGATACAAAACTTATGCAACCGCAGATATTACTGTGGAAACACATGACGAAAGTTTGCATAAAACTTTGGAAAATGTAATATCTGCAATTCAAAGCCACATAAACAAAGGAGAAAAAAATGGCTAATTTACTAAAAGAATTTAAATCATTTATATACAAGGGCAGTGCGATTGACATGGCTGTCGGTATAATCGTAGGTAGTGTTATGACCGGCATGGTTAATTCATTGGTCAAAGACGTATTAATGCCACCAATTGGTTTGTTAATCGGCGGTGTTGATTTTTCAAGTCTGTTTATTGTGTTGGCGGGCGGCGAACCCGGTGCACATTACACAACGGTTGCTGCCGCAAACGCCGCAGGCGCAACAACGATGAATCTGGGCACATTCATGAATACAGTTGTTAGTTTCTTAATTACAATGTTTGCTATATTTATCCTGGTCAAAATTGTTAACAAGACCCGCGATAAAAAGGCAACAACAACACACACATGCCCATATTGCAAATCAACAATTGATATCACAGCAACAAAATGCCCACATTGTTGTTCAGATGTTAAACCAGGCAAAATTATTGCTGCAGAAGAAAGCGATTTGAAAAAAAGTATCAAAAACATCAAAAAAATCGCAGAGAAAAATCTTAAAAAAATCAAAGTAAAATCAAAGAAATAAATCAACAACTTAATAAAAAGAATCAGGAAAATTAATTTTCCTGATTTTTTTGTTTTTTATTAAAAACGCATATTGAAACCGAGATGAAAATCTTGCGGACTCGCCGAAGCGTTAACTAAAACACCTGTTTCTTTTTCAATCCTATCCACCAAACACCATGTGAACAATGCAGAAACCGCCGCGCCCGCCACAACATCATGCACATAATGCCATTTTGCGTAAACACGCGAAAAACCAACAAATGTCGCGAGTGTATAGGGAACAATCGCAGGCCTAATACCATATCTTTTATGAATAAAAGTTGCCCCAGAAAACGCGGCACCCGCATGTCCGGACGGAAAACCGTTTTTTCCACCATTTGGACGCGGTTCTTTTACCAAATTTTGTAATCCAGCAATCGCCAACTGGGAACCACCCAATGACAAGCCTAATTCCACCAACCCCTTATAATCACTATCCATAAATGTCATACCAGCGGCATACGCAGGCAACGCAAAGGTAAGCACATCACCAATACGTTCAATACTGAATTTATTATCTGCAAATGCCGGAAATTCCGCCAAAACAGCGCCCAACACAGCACAACAAGTCATTTTTTTAAGCATAATTTTACCTTTATATTGAAAAGAACCCTTCAAACATTAGGATTTGTATCATATACAGGTATAAATAGTCAATTAAAAATAGGGGGCACAACACATAAAATAGGGGTCAAAGCAATTTATTTTTCACACAAGAACAAAAAATATCTATTTAAGGAATAAAATCAGATAATAAAATTATCAATTTATTATAAAGATGCATAAAAAATATTTTCTAAAAATCTATTTAAACATCTGCAACGCCAATGATTCCACACAACACACCCATTTATCACCCCGGGGCACACGACACCAGAAAGGCGCATAATGTATATTATGTATAGTTTACAGTGGCAATGTGGGGCAAATGTGGGCTTTTTAATATTTATACGAAATTGTGTATAATACGATTTATTGGTGATGTTTTTGCAATCAATTTGATATAAAAAAAACAATTTTTATGCATCGCATCACAAAAAATTCAAATTTTTATAAATAAATTTGTAAAAATAATTTTGAAAAATTTTTTAATTTTTTTTGAAATTTTTTATTTTCTAAAACTTTTTTGATTTGTTTTACAAACCGCACAAAACCCATAAAAACCGCCAGATTCACCAAAATCACCCAAACCACCCCACCCGTCACCAACAAACCGCCGACACACCCCACAATTATATGATTTTACTGTATTTTTAGGTCAAAAATGCCAATTTTTCGTATTTTCTGGCGATTTTACCAAAAAAATTCACAAAAATCGCCCCAACCTGCAGATTTCCGGCTTTTTTTATTGACCGACCGACCCAAAAACGCCCGGACGGAAACCGTTATTGAGCTGGACGCCGAACGCACAGTGGTCAGCACAATCGTACGCGCAACTGGCCGCATCGCCGCGGTTGATGCGGAACACCCAGCGCGACACAGCCGGTTCTGTCATCTTGCACCAGCAATACTGTCCCTTATCACTCTGGCTAAAGTTGGCTGTCGTGGATTGGCCATATGTTCCACTTGTGCCATTACATGATGCGATGCCCTTTATTATACCATAACTAAATTCTGTTGCCCATGTCTGATCCGTGGTTAGGCCATAGGTGTCAGTATTATCACTGTTTGGCCCCCAATCCCCAGTGCTATCATTCATACAGCCATGATCTGTCCCATTCGGACCGGGATCTATGCATTGGCTAAAACCAATGTCGTATGTCCCAGATGGACAGGTTAGTGAAAATTGTTCAAATTCCCATCCCAATTGTCCCGTATTATTATTCCATACCAGTTTATACTTTCCATTATTACCGGGCACATTTGGTAGTTTATCCTGTTTTGTTGAATCGTGGTAACTGTTCGTTATGTAGCCACTATCGTTCGTAAATGAACTTATGGTCGTCGGAACGTTGGGTATTGTCGGTTTGTTTGACAAATCATTATACGAACCTGTCTTTGCAACCGCCGGCAAAGAATCAACAACACTATCCACATAGCCCACTGATGCAATATCGGCGTATGATATATTACATATCGTTATTAAGTATAAAATTAAAAACAACCGTTTTTTCATTTCTCCCCCAATCTAATCTTTGGTGGTGGCGTATAAATGCGTGGAAATACGCCACCAAAAAAACCACCGAAATTGCAGGTGGTTCAGGAGGTTAAGAACAATTTACAAGTATTGTGTGCCTTATTCT
>JAKSTC010000016.1 GCA_024402765.1 Alphaproteobacteria bacterium | reverse complement strand
ACTGGACGACAAAGGCAAACCGATTTCCAGCAAGGTGTATAAGGGACAAAAGCCAAAAAACAATACAAATGAGGTGAAAGATATGAAAATGAGTGATAAAGGCATAAATTGGTTAAAGGATAAAGAAGACAAAATATTAGACAAACAAGGGCACCATATTATTTATGATGACAAAACAAGAAAGCCTGTGGTTGCAAACGAACCGTTGCCGCGGGGTGCAACAATCGGTTATGGTCATTTGATAAAACAAGGTAAAAATTTTAGAAACGGAATTTCTGAAGCCAAAGCTACAGAATTGTTACGTGCCGACATTGCAATAGCAGAACGTGCCGTACGAGATAATATAACTGTACCGTTATCGCAAAATCAATTTGATGCACTTGTATCGTTGGCATACAACATAGGCACAACAAATTTTTCGGGTTCAACGGTTGTAAAATATATAAACAATTCTAATTTTCATAGTGCAGAATACCAAAACCTAGAATCTGCATGGAAAGCCTGGAATCGTTCTCAAGGGTCAGTATCAAACGGTTTAATCAACCGCAGGCAATACGAGTGGAATCTGTATAAAAACGGTATTTATTGATTTTTATTACAAAATTATTTACACTATAAAATATGAATAAGTTTCTCACTTTTTTATTGTTCTTGATTGGCTGTAGTCCTGTCAACAGTCAATCCTGTGATTTATGTGGCAAATGGTCTTTTGATAGGTTCGAATATGCAGGCTATATAACAACAGATTGCGAAAATACGGCCCAACAATTTTTTGAAAACACATACATAAGTATCACTGAAAACACATTTATAAAAACATATCATATAGACAATAGCCCAACCAAAATTGATAATATTCAGGTGCTTTTTGGTGAATATGATTTTGAAGCAAAAGCCACAGTGCTTTTTATAAATACAAATGGTACCGCGATGGAAAAGTTTTATATGCTTGATTCCAATACTGTATATTTAAATCACGACGGGTGTCGCTTTTATTTCAAACGGATATAATATGGCCAAGGTTATTTGCAGCAATCAACAATCGTGATTGGAAAACCGCTGCACAAGAAGCAAGTCAAAGAAAAGATGTGCAAAAATCAAGACGTGAATGGACCTATAAAATGTTTAATAGTGCCAAATAAAAATTTACCTGATAAATATATCTTGTAAAATTACCATAGATGCTGTCATACGAGCATAGTTGGCGGCATCTTTGCTATTCATTCCCAAAGACGAAATATAATATTGTTCAAGAGAATTTATCATTTTATTATATGCCTGTTTCAAATCAGGATGTTTATAAATTTCTTGCTCTAATTGATGTGCAAAGAACTTTGTTTTTTTATCAGTGTCCATATCATATTGTTGAACATGCAAATCTTCAAAATTATCTGTTTTGAAATAACTTGCAGGATACGTTAACATATACACAAAGTCATGATATCTTGTCCGTTGAAAACCAAACCGTATAGTTCCATCTGTTTCTGGCTCTTTATTTAATTTTTCCAAATAGGTATAAGATTTTAATTTGGTAATATCGTCTATATTTACAACATCATACGGATTAAAAGTATCACACAATGCGGGTATGTTTACATCTCTGGAACTGCCAAAATAGCCATCTATTATATCGATTGCCTTTTCATTTTCTTGTATCATATCCATATAAACACATGGCAACGACATTTTATAAATAATTATCGCGTCTTGTAAATTATTTACAAAAGTCGGTATATCATCTTGATAGTATTGAAAATAACAAAAATTATCATAGTGTCCATGATAACTATCACAATCTTGCCACATCGCTTTTTTCGCAGCGGTTAATAATTTATTGGCTTTTTCTATATCTTTGAACTGACCGTCTGTTAAATAAATATATGACAAATACAGCATTGCATCTATTTGGTCATATGTCAGCGAAACTGTTTTATAATTATTATCAAGTTTTACTCTGTCAAGAATTTGTTCATAATTCTGAATAGTTTGTTGTTTTTCGTTCCATTTAATACAATCTGTTCTATGACAATTTTGATCTTCTATAACAGGTGGGTTTTGTATTGAACATCCAAGTAATAACAATAGTTCTATATACGCCAAATTCCTTCTCATATTCAAATAATAGTTTTGTTTGTATTTTATGTCAACCCAAAATAATGGACATGATTTAATTGTTAAAGTAGAATACTGATATGCAACATAATAAAAAACTTTCGTGGTGGATATGGGGACAATGTTTTCATCGCTCGCCCTTGTGTTTTGCAATTATATAAACAAAAGTTTATTTTTATAAAAAATATTATTGTTATATTCCTAGTAAAATTTTAAAATTATGCTTGCTTGGGTGGACATAAATAAAATACTATGATGTATCATAAAAAGAATGTAGGTGGTCTTATATGAATTTGCATGGATTAACTAATGCAGAGGTTGTGGCAAGTCGTAAAAAATACGGTTCTAATACTATGCCAGAACCTAAGGCTAAAACAGTATGGAATTTTTTGTTGGATGTTTTTAACGATAAAATCAATGTGATTTTGTTGATAATGACTGTAGTTTTTATTCTATTGTCGTTATTGGGATATGGTGAAATAACAGAAGCAATTGGTATCGGTGCTGTTTTAGTCATTGTGTGTGTCGTAAATGTTATAAACCAAATGCGTAGTCAAAAAAGCACAATTGAATTGCGTCACAAAGCATCTCAATTATTCTGTAATGTTATTCGTAATGGACGTGTTAATAAGTTAGATAGTACAGATATCGTCGTTGGAGATATTGTTATGCTAGAGGCGGGTGAGGCAATTCCTGCTGATGGCTATATTGTGTCGGGAAAACTAGAAGTAAATAATTCTGTATTAAATGGCGAAAGTATAGAGGTTCATAAAGCGCCAGTCCGTGGGTTTAAATATAATCGTAATACAGTTATTACATCAGATGATTATGTTGATGCAAATCATGTATTCGCTGGGACAACTGTTCATGGTGGTGGTGGTGCCATGATAGTAACACGGGTTGGCATAGATACAGAAAATGCAAAGATATTAAAGGCTGTCGGTGATGTTGTCGAAGTTAAAACCACATTACAATTACAACTTGATAAATTGGCAAGGTTTATCGGTCGTGTTGGTGTTGTTAGTGCAATTGTCATTACAATAATTATGATAGTATTGAATTTGTTTGCACAGCCTGTAAAAGAAATAGGTGAGATTTTATATATTGTTTTTTCTGCGATAACATTGGGCCTTACTATTTTTGTTGCGGCTGTGCCCGAAGGATTGCCTTTTATAATTGGTATTATAACAAGTCAAAATGCACGTAAAATGACGAGAGAAAATTTGCTTGCTAAAAATCCAAATAAAATTCCAGAGGCTGGCAATATACAGTTATTATGTACAGACAAAACAGGAACGATTACTTTTGGACGGATGCAACCTGTAGCAAATTATTTGGGTGACGGAACAAATATAGGTTTTCATATAAAACAGTTTGGCGCAATGTCGGAATTCGCAAATAATATAGTAATTAATGGGCGTTCTACGTTGGATGATAACGGTGAAATAGTTGGTGGAAATACTACTGAACGGGCGTTGTTCGGTGCATTAAATTTGAATCACACAACGCTTGAATCTATATATAGCACAAATCGTGTTATGTCGCGAATACCATTTAATAGTGCACATAAATTTTCTGCAACAACTGTAAAGAACGACAACAAAACACGAACTTATATTATGGGGGCACCAGAGATTATATTGGCACATTCTGCACATTATATTGATTCTGATGGCAATGTTCGTTCTATGCAACGTGCAAAAATACAACGTTTGATGATTTCAAGTGCGCGTCAAACAATGCGTGTTATTGCAACGGCATATTACGATGGTCGATTTAATGGAAATCAAATTCCAAATAAATTAGTGTTTATTTCTTTGTCTATTATGCGTGATGAAGTGCGTCCTGGTGTGTATGAGGCGGTTGGTAAACTTCGTGAATCTGGGGTTCAGGTTATGATGATAACAGGGGATAATTTAGAAACTGCGCGTGTGATTGCAGATGATAGTGGAATTATATCAGGTACGCGTGATATAGCAATTAATGCATCTGAATTTGATGCTTTGCCTGATGCCCAGGCACGAAAAATGTTATCTCAAATTCGTGTTATTGCACGTGCAACACCGTATACTAAATTGCGTGTGGTTGAATTGGCGCGTATGAATGGCCTGTGTATAGGTATGTGTGGTGATGGAACAAATGATGCACCAGCTTTGCGTGCGGCAGATGTTGGTTTCGCAATGGGTGATAGTACCGATGTATGCAAGGGGGCGAGTGATATAATTATTCTGGATAATAATTTTGTTTCTATCACAAACAGTATACTTATGGGTCGGACATTTATGCACAATGTTGTAAGTTTCTTGCGATTTCAGTTGCCAATCAATTTTATGTTGGTCGTGGTGAGTATTTTATTCCCGATATTTATGGGCTTTGATGCAATAATGGCAGTTCATATATTAATTATTAACATTATCATAGACAGTTTAAATTCCCTTGCGTTTGGTGGCGAACCGCCGCGTCCAGAATATATGTCTGAACATGTTGTGGACAAAAATGCACCACTTATAACGCGTGAAACAATTAAATCAGTATTATGGACAACGGTTATGTGTGTATTTATATTTTCATTATTAACAATAACACCGGTGCGTGATATATTCGGAAATGGTGATGTATACACCAGTGCACGTTTTGCGTTATTGGTTATGCTTGCGATGCTGAATGGATTTTGCGTGCGTGCCCCAGGGTATAATATATTTGAAAAAATCAGTAAAAATCCTATGTTCTTGGGTGTCGCTGCAATTGTTTTTGTTGGAATTTATTTGTGCGTTACATTTGGTGGTGTGGCCTTGCATTTGATGCCGATGACATTTACCCAATGGTTTGTAGTTGTTGGACTGGCTATTATGATAATTCCATTAAATATGTTATATCGTTTAATTAAATTGTAAATTATATAGAAAATGTTATAATAATATCATTTGATGAAAGGATACTATAATGGCTATGATTTATTGTCGTGAATGCGGACATAAACATTCTGATAAAGCAAAGGCGTGTCCAAAATGCGGATACCAGGAATGTGATTTATCTAAATCAATATGGGTGTATTTGATTCTGTGTTGGTTTTTGGGAATTTTTGGTGCGCATCGTTTTTATGCACATAAAACGGGCAGTGCGGTTGTCATGCTGATTTTAACTTGCACTTTTTACGGCATAATTATCACAGGAATTTGGTCGTTGGTTGATTTGATTGTTGGAATATGCAACATACCGCATCCTGAAAATATATTTGATAATAAATAACAAACACCGCCCAAATTGGCGGTGTAATTTTTTTGTTTTTTTTCTTATGTTTTTATGATACAATTAAATCTGAATCCAATGGGAATTGGGTTCGGGGCTGTCACAAGCTCACCTGAAAGCAGCATGAAAAAGTGCTGAATCCGCCAATAGGGGCGCGAAAGCGTCTTTTATTGTGTCCCCAACCAAATCAGGTCGGGGAGCCGTCAGTTATAAAACAGGGTTTCCCGAAAGCTGGCGGAATCAATCTTTTAGGTGATTTGTGAACTCTCCCGACCGCCAATTTCTATGGTGGTTCTTTTTATAAATAAATTAACAAGGGGGGACACATTATGCGTTTAGGTTTTGTTATTTCGCTGATTCTGTGTGCGGGCGTGGCGAATGCCGCGGACGATTTAACGTCGGCGATTGAAAATGTGCGTGCCGCATGTGGTAGCATTAGCAATGAGTTAATCGATATGAAGACCAAGGCGGGTATAAATACCGCGGTAACGGGTGTTGGAACCGTTGCGGGCGGTGTTGCACTGGGGACAGGTATCGCCAAAGCGAATATTGATAAAAATGTAACTTCGCTGGAACAAGAAATAGAAAACCTGAAAAAATTACAAGGTAATAAATTTGATACATTAAAATTGTCCGATGAAAATACACAGGCAATAAGTTTAGAAATTCAGAATTACGCAGAATCAATTGCTGCAAAACAGGCACAGATTAGTGAATTAGAAAAAAAGTCTGTAACCCTTGGCAATGTCCGGACTGGCACAATGGCGGGCGCGACGGCAACAAATATTGCGGGTGCGGTGATTGCGGGAACAAATAAGGTAAAAGGGGACCTGAAATCACAAATTGATGAATGTATTGCTGCGACCAAAACACTATCACGTGTAAAAATGCAGGCACGCATAGATAACAGTGCAGATGAATTTGCATTGCAACGTGCGGACAAAATAGTATCGGCATGTTCAGAATGGGAATATGTTGATTTATCCAAGATAGATAATCGTGCCACGGGTGCATTGGTGTCCAATGCGATTGGTGCGACAACGAGAATTGCCGGAACGGTTACATCTGCGAGTGCGAATAGTAAAAATGTGCGTGATGGTGATGCGACCAAAGAAAAGAATCTGAATACCGCATCAAATGTGTTGGCGGGAACAACGACGGTTGCGTCTGCGACTGCAACGATATTTAATGCAACACAAATAAAAGCAATTAAACAAGCGGCATCTGTAGCCGATGTATGCGAGGGGGCGCTGAAATAAAATGAGAAAGAATTCAATATTTACAATTTTGACAGTGATTTTACCGTTAACCGTCGCAAATGCAGACGAAATAACAAATTTGACATTGGATACCCCAGTAGATTGGCCTGTAAGTGCGTTTAATATGGCGGTAGCGATGTGTTTCAAAGCACAAGGTACGGATTATTATTGGGATACTATAAAACCAGATGAGAATAAGATTGGATATTTTACAGGGAGAGATGTACGTAATCGTATTCGTGGCGATAAGTCAGTTAGTCCTGTTGACTTTGAACCTAAGTATGGGCAATTTGTTTTACAATATGTAGATGAGTATAGACATTCAAAATTATCATTACGAAAGGTTTTGGATGTTTGTATGAATACGATAGGTGATGCAGGGGTTTGTGCACGTTTTGCACAGAATTTGGTTTATTATTCCCAGGAAACCGCTGAAATTGAATCAAATATTATGGCATATGTAGATGCAGCAGATAAACTATTTGAAGATGGACCTTTTTATGTTAAAGCGCAAGTTACATATTCTAGTAGCAATGATGGTTCGCCCAAACTCGTTGATGATAATTTGTATTTAAAAGACACAAATTTAGCTGTTGGAAAATGTGATAGAGCAGATCCTATGTATATTGGTTGTGATATTTATTTACAAGACTATGCATCTTGGCGTTGTGGTTTATTGCTTAGAGATAACAGATTAAGCTGTAAAGATTACTATATTAGTTATATAGAAAGTGCTATTAACGATGTTACTATTACAATAAAGGATGTTGAAAATTTGCATGTGGCTAAACAAGGGGTGGGTAAAGCAGAACAAGAATGTGTTGAAAAATATAAAAAGATAGAAATTTCACGATTAAAATCCATTGTGAAAGAATACGAATCTGCTACTACTACATATTCTTATTCACTATGGATAAAAGCTGGTAATCAGGTTTCGGAGACCTACGAGTCTTTTAAAGAGTTTGTTAATCGTGTTAAAAATATTTGTGGTGTAGACATTAAATACTAACAAACCGCCCATCCGGGCGGTTTTTAATCAACAGCGACAATAAATATTTTTGCCTTGTTCGCGGCATCAATTACCGCCTGTTTATCTATCACAAAGCAAGTCTTGGTATTAACAATAATTCCACGCAGTTTTGCCGCGGCAACCGCACGAACCGTTTCAACACCAATTGCCGGAATATCTATTTTTAAATTTTGTTTTGGTTTTGTCATTTTTGCAAATACACCACTTGATTTACGGTGTTTTTTACGCATTTCAACAACGCGGTCCAACATGCGCGCGGTGCCTTCTGCCGCCTCTACCGCTATTACTTGTTTATCAACAACGACAGACGCACCGATGTCTTCACGGCCGATGGTGTGTGAAACCTCTATCGCGCGATCAATGTCTTTTTGTTCTGATTTGGTTGGTTTAACCCGTGTTTGAATTCCCGCCTTTTGAAACGCCAGTTCTGGCGCGACATCCTGGGCCGCGACCAATTCAATACCACGTTTTTCCAACGCCTTGTCTAATGCAACCGCCATGCTATCATACCCCCGTTGATTTTTTATAACACTTAATAAAACACCCAATGACCACCAATCTGGCCGAATATCAGACAGGTTTGGATGCCCCAATGATCCCACACAAATTAGTTTTGTTATTCCGCGACGCTTCATTTCACGAATGCCCGGCCAAACACCGCCCAGGCGCAATACCATTTCTGGTTCCAGTTTTGGATCATAAAAATTCTTGATTCCCGCAACAAACACTTCCCAGCCGTTACGGCGCAATGCGTCGCGCGTCAGAATGGGCAAATCATAGGCGCCACCCAATAATGCAATCTTTTTATTTTTGTCTTTCTTCATACTATATATGATACGCGTAAATAAAAATGGAATCAAGTTTCATTTTGTGTTAACATTTTTAGCAAATGAATAAAACATGTCCTTTCTTTGGTCGCTGTGGTGGGTGCAAATACGATTTTGCCGCGCCTGACTATTGCGAACAAAAGCAATCTGAAATAAATCAATTTGAATTTACAGATACGCCCCATTGGTGCCCGATTGGCGCGCGCTGGCGTGGGGATTTTTGTTTTGGCGGTGGCTGGTTTGGTTTGTTTGCCCAGCGGTCCAAGGATATTGTGCCGGTTACATCATGTCCATTAATGATGCCGGAAATAAATAATATATTGCCCATGTTGGCGCGCCTGCCGTGGGTTGGGGCGGGGTCGTGTTTGGTTACAAAATGTGAAAATGGAATTGATGTTTGTATCACATCAAATATAGAATACTTTACCCCAGAATTTAAAGTTGCCGCGGAAAAACTGCCGGTGCTGCGTGTGGTATGGAACGGCAAGGTTGTAAAACAGGTTGAAAAACCGATGATTAAATTCGGTGATAAAATTTTGGAATATCCGCCGTATGCGTTTTTGCAACCAATGCCGGGTGAAATTTCGGGCCTGCGCGAATTGGTGTTGTCGCGCGCAAGCGGTGCACACAAGGTTGCTGATTTATTCTGTGGTTTGGGAAACTTTACATTTGATTTAAATGCAGATGGTTTTGACATTGTTGGTGCGGGTGTTAAACGCGATTTGTTTAAGAATCCGTTGACAGTTGGCATGCTGACCAGATACGATTGTGTGGTTATGGACCCACCACGCGCAGGTGCCATTGAACAGTGCAGGGAATTGGTTAAATCAGATGTGAAAAAAATAATATATGTGTCATGTAATCCGCAAACCTTTGCACGCGATAGGGATATTCTGTTGTGCGGTGGCTATAAAATAACCGAACTGGTTCCGGTGGATCAATTCGTGGGCAGTGCCCATTGGGAATTATTCTCTGTATTCGAAAAATAATATCTGATTGGTTTTATAAAGAAAAACACCGCCGTTGCCGGCGGTATTTCCGAATGCCCAGAAAGGAAGGAAAGGAGAAAAAGAAATGGGCATCCTAAACTTTAAGCGGGGTCCAAGGTCCAGAGGAGAGAGAATGTAGGAGGGAGTCTGAAATCCCTGGGCCCCTATAAGTGCTTAAGCACTCAGTCATCGGGTTTAACCCCTTTGACGAATCGTAATGTAATACACAAAATGCTATTTGTCAAGTGTTATTGTCAAAAATTTTTTTAGACAATTCTTAAGATTGTTTTACTAGGAACTCATACCGATTGTAAATCTGTGTTAAATTGGATTAAAATCAATGTTGACTAGAATAAATAATTATATTCTAGTAAATATAAAAGAGGAGAAAAAAGCATGACACATGATGACGTGTGGGGTGCAATAGAGCGCTTTGCTTCGGAACACGGGATGTCGTGTTCGGGGCTGGCCAAATGCAGTGGGTTGGATCCAACGACTTTTAATAAAAGTAAGCGTTGGTCCAAAGAAGGGCAACCACGTTGGCCTTCTACCAACAGCATTTCAAAGATTTTATCGTCCACTGGCGCAAATATAGGTGATTTTACTAAATTTATTGGCGGTTCCCGTCAATAAGTTTTGTGAAACAGGTTCTTACACCCCAAAAAACCACAAGTCTATATTGTGGTTTTTTAATGGACATTGGCGGCTTTTTAATCTAAGGTATAAATATGCTTGAAGGTATACGTGTTTATTCTGACGATTCTGTGTGGCGACATGTTTTTCAAGACTTGGGCGCGACAGTTGTTGATGCACCAAATGTTCTGGATATTAATATAGATGATTTGAATATAAAGCAACCTATCACCGCCCAGGAATTACGCGTGTGTTTATTGCGTGCAGTAGAATATACGGATACGATAAATAAAATTTTTGGCAAATCTGTTCCAACCTTATCCCATTTACAACGTTTAATAATTGTTGCGCTTTTTTGTTCTGGGGGAATGTCTGTGGCCCAGTTGCGTGATGTGTTGGGCTATGCGCCCGGGGTCGCAACCAATAATATAGAAATGGCAATATCCCAGATTCGTAAAACTGTGGGGCATGAATTTATACAAAACAACAATGGAATATATGTAATTGGCAAATTATAAATTAATTTCTGTCGGTAAAATAGATTCTACGCAAACATATGCGCATGATTTAATCGCGCATGGAAACGCAACAAACAAAACAATTATCGTCGCAGATGCACAAAGTGCAGGGCGGGGTCGTTATAGACGTCCATGGATTTCACATCATGGTAATCTGTATGCGAGTTTTATTTATACCGATGAAGAACGTGATGCGCGTTTGTCTTATGTGGTCGCGATTGCGGTGTTGGATGTTTTAGAATCATTGGGTATCAATGCTAAAATCAAATGGCCAAATGATATTTTAATTGATGATAAAAAGGTTGCAGGAATTTTAATTGAATACTATGGTCGCTTTGTTGTGGTTGGAATTGGAATTAATATATCCACAAATCCAACAGTTGATAATTACAAAACAACAAAAATTAATAATTATGTTAACACAAATCGTGATGATATTTTGAACAGGTTGATTAAAAGTATGGATAAATGGATGCACACAGATTTCAATGTGATTCGTTCTGTGTGGATGGAAAATGCGATCGGTATAAATAGCGTTGTGAAATATCAGGGAATGCCCGCAGAATTAATCGGTATAAATGAAAATGGTGCATTAATTTTACGCCGTGATTCAAAGTATTTATTGGTTTATGGTGATGAAATAATAGTGTGATTAATTTTATTGTCTTGACTTTTATTGCGTTTTGTGATATTATGATACGCATAAACAGGAAGAATAATGTTCGCTCTTTGGGGCGATTTTTTTTATCCTGTTTTATTGCAGCACCCAAAACATTGGGTGTTTTTTTGTTGTAAAAAAGGAGGGCCCCAGATATGCATCTGCAACTTATACACAATCCAGACGAAAGACAAATAATAATATATAAACTTGCGCGAATAATATATGCGGAAACATACGCTAAAACTTTGCGCGTTGTTGAAGCATTGGCATCGATGATACAAAATTATGTAAATGCTAATGCCTGTACGTATGAAAACATTGTTAATGATTTGAATTTGTTTGAATGTCTGGATGAAAATTCAGAACATCATAGTGCTTTAAGTGTTGATGCATCATCACGGGGCTTTGAAATGTGCGTGCGCGTGGTAAGACGAATGATAAATGGTGGATTGCCAGATATGTGTTTTGGTGCAACGCGTTTTCATCGCACAGAATTATTCCCAACATGGTCTATCGCGCGTGGCTATATCGCAGACATAGATGGATTGTTATTTTATTTATAAACGGAATTTTAAAAAAATGAACAAGTTTATTTCAGGTGGCTTTCTGCGTGGACACCGAACATACATTTTATCTGGCGTTGGAATTGTGTCTGCAATCGCTTCGTATTTAATTGGCGATACAGATGTTTTTACAATGCTCCAGGCAATATTTACATTGGGCGGAATTTATTTTCTGCGCAAATCAAGTGAAACAAAAGGAAATAAAAATGGAACAAATACCAGAGAAATTTCAAAACAAAGACGGAACACTAAATCAAGAAGCGTTGATTAAATCTTATTATGAACTTGAAAAGAAAATCGGTTCAATGGTTTCTGTGCCAAACGAATCATCAGATGAAAGTGTGCGTGAAAAATTTAATCGCGCAATTGGTGTTCCTGAAAATGCTTCGGAATATCCAAGTTGTGAAATGTTTGATGACGAATCGATTCGGAATAAATTTTATGAAATAGGATTAACAAAATCACAAGTTGAAAAAATTTATTCTGTTGCACAAGATTATTTAACACCTGTGTTGTCAGAATTATTTTCTATGAAAAATGAATCAAATGAATTTGCAGAACTCGAAAAATTTTTTGGCAGTAAAGAAAAAATGCATGATGCATTATGTGCAATAAATTCGTTTGGTGAAAAGTTTTTGCCACACGATGCATTTGAAACATTGTGTGCTAGCGCCCAGGGAATCCAAAGTGTCTACAAGATGATGCAATCGTTTGAACCAACGGTAAGAACAGAAAAAAGTGAATCAGAAAATTTATCTGATGATGATTTGCGTCGAATGATGAATGATCCAAAGTATTGGCGCGATAATGATCCAGAGTATGTTCGTAAAATAGAAAATGGTTTTAAAAAATTATATAAATAATTAAAA
>JAKSTC010000015.1 GCA_024402765.1 Alphaproteobacteria bacterium | reverse complement strand
CGATATTTTAATAGATAATGTGCCGTCTGAATCTGATATTGATATGGTATTGCAAAAATAAAATAAAAAGTCTATTTTATAGGTATGTTTACCAGTGGCACTATTGTCAAAGTTTTAATACCAAATGTTGTAAATAACGGTTATGATTATCGTTTGACCGGTGATGCGCGCCTGGGGCAATTTGTCGCGGTTACGGTTATGAATAGGAAATATATTGGTGTTGTCTATGGTGTGGGCGATAGTGGTTTAAGCACAGACAAAATCAAAGATGTTGTTGAAATTTTTCCAAATGGTTTATCGGTGGACGATTTGTCGTGGTTGCACAGAATGTCTGAATGGACATTGATGACGCCCGGCGCGGTGTTGCGATTGGTTGTAAATGTGCCTGAAGCATTTTTGCCTGTTAAAACGGAACAAATGTATGTGTTTAATTTTGGGGCAGACGGGCGTATGACAGATTCGCGCCAGATTGTTGCAGATGCGTTTTCATCAAATGATAATGATGCGATGTCGGTAAGTGATATTAAAAACATAACGCATGTTTCATCGGCGGTAATAAATACGATGATAAAAAAAGGAATTTTAACCCCAACCGATACGCGTGAAAAGAACATCGATGAATTTGTTTATAATTATTATGATACGGGCAGTGTTACATTAAATGCGGAACAGCAAACGGCTGCAAATGAAATCGCAACGGCAATCGACAACGATAAATTTGATACATTTTTACTGGACGGTATAACCGGTTCAGGCAAGACCCAGGTGTATTTTGATTCTGTTTTGCGCGCATATCAAAAGGGTAAATCTGTATTGTTAATGATGCCTGAAATTGCATTGACGGCGCAATTTATGACGCGTTTTGAATCGCGGTTTGGTGCGCGGCCTGTGGTGTGGCACAGTAATTTAACCGCGGCGCGCCGGCGTGAAATTTGGCGCGGTGTTGCAAATGGTAAAATACGCGTTGTTGTCGGCACGCGCAGTGCGCTGTTTTTGCCGTGGCAAAATTTAGGCTTGATAATCGTTGACGAAGAACACGACACATCGTATAAACAAGAAGACATGGGAAATTATCACGCGCGCGACATGGCGGTTCTGCGTGCGAAAATTTGTAACTTTCCGATTGTGTTGGCGTCCGCCACACCGTCAGAGGAAACCCTGCACAATGTTGCGCTGGGGAAATATAAACAGTTAAAATTAACATCACGGTTTGGTGGCGCCCAGTTGCCAAAAATAGAAACAATTGATTTGCGTGAAAACCACCCAAGTGAATATAAAATAAATGACGAAACTGTCGCGGGCAGTTTGTCAGCGCCACTGTGTGAAGCAATTGAAAATACCATCGCCCAACATCAACAGGTTATGTTGTTTATAAATCGTCGTGGCTTTGCGCCGATTGTCCAATGTAAAAAGTGTGGTTGGGTTGCACAATGTGATGATTGTTCGGTCGGTATGACATATCATAAACGCATTGGAAAATTACTTTGCCACATGTGTGGTCGCACAATGGAATTACCAAAAAAGTGCCCATGTTGTGGTAATGAAATTTCTATGCGTGGTGCGGGGCTTGAAAAAATACAACAGGAAGTGTTGGCGCGTTTTCCGTCTGCGCGCACCGCATTGGTGTCCAGTGATACAATTATGACACGCCAGACATTGGAACGCATTGTTGATAAAATGGAAAATGGCGAAATTGATATTGTTATCGGAACACAAATTCTGGCCAAGGGGCACCATTTCCCGAATCTGACACTGGTGGGTGTTGTTGATGCGGATATGGGATTGTTTGGTACGGACTTTCGCGCCGCCGAACACACATTTCAACAGTTGTTCCAGGTGGCAGGTCGCGCGGGTCGTGGTCAGATTCCGGGTCGCGTTTTAATGCAAACATATCAACCTGATAATACGGTGTTAAATGCGATTTGCGCTGGGAATCGTGACGCGTTTATTGAATCTGATATGGAATCGCGACGGGGTGCAAAAATGCCACCGTTTGGAAACCTGATTGCCGTTGTGATTGAGGGGCAAAAGGAACAGGTATTGAAAAATTATGCATCCGCACTTGCACAATGCGCACCAAAATTAACCAACGCAAAAATAATGGGACCGATTGCGGCACAAATATATCAGGTTCGCAATTGGTATCGTATGCGTTTTTTAATTGCGGGCGATGTGCGGTCTGATTTGCAAGGTGTTACGCGCGATTGGTTGTCGCGTGTGAAAACGCCGGTAAATGTTCGTGTAAAAATTGATGTTGGCCCGGTTAATTTTATGTAAAAAAATCTGGACAAATATTCACAAAATGTTTTATAATTATTATGTCGTGGTGTGTTGCCGCGATGGGGTGTAAGAACCCGGTCATCTGCGTCAGAATATGGGAATTAACGGGCGCGTTATGCGTCCTGTTTTTATATCTGGCGAAAATCTCCTGACATTTGGGTCAGGAGGGTTGCGATATATCAAAATAAGCAACACAATTCAGATGATTGTTCTTAACCTCCTGAACCACCTGTAATTTCGGTGGTTTTTTTGGTGGCGTATTTCCACGCATTTATACGCCACCACCAAGGATTAAAACCGGGGGGACGAAAGGAAATGAAACGAATATTTTTGATTTTGTGCTTAATGATGATATGCACCGCATCATACGCTGATATTGCCTCAACGGGCTATGTGGATAGTGTTGTTGATTCTTTGCCGGCGGTTGCAAAGACAGGTTCCTATAATGATTTAAGCAATAAACCGATAATACCCACCGTTCCGACGACCATAAGTTCATTTACGAACGACAGTGGATACATAACGAACAGTTACCACGATTCAACAAAACAGGATAAATTACCAACGGGCCCGAGTGGTGGTCGGTATAACCTGGTATGGAACGGCAATACAGGCAATTTTGTATTTGAACTTGTTCCACATTCACAATGCCCATCTGGGACATACGACATCGGCTTTAGTCAATGCATAGACCCAACGATAGCGGGAACAGAATATACATACAATGCGGCGGATATGACATGGAAAATAGTGTTTCCGTATGGAAATGTATCGGGTGTTGCAGTATGTAACGACACATCGGGCAGTTGGGGCGGTTCAACGACAACGGAACAGTTGGAAACGGGTGGTGTGATGTGTTGGTGCAAGATGACACATCCGGCTGTTTCGCTTTGGGTGTTCAACCGCGCGGACTCGTCGTCATCCGTTTGCGCGGACGATTGCGCGTTCCACTGCGGGGCCAACGTCTCGAACTTCTCGGACTTTCGTTCCGGCGTTTTTTCGTCGGTTGGTCAATAATTTTATCGCGACGGAGCAATTCTTTCGTTCACCACCGCCCAATCGGGCGGTGTTTTTTTTGTTGTAACAAATGCCCGTGTTCCCCCTTTGTCATTGCGAGGGAGCAACGCGACCGTGGCAATCCAGTTAATAAAGCATAAATACATATTCACTGGATTGCTTCGCTACGCTCGCAATGACAAAAGAGAGTAAGAAAGCAATAACATGCAATGACAAAAGAGAGTAAGAACAACAGAACGCGCAATGACAAAGGAATAAATGACGAATAAACAGCAATGATAAAAACTTACACCACTTCGGTAACGGCGCGCAGAGAGCCATCGCGGGCGAGTTGCACAACCCGAATCTTCTTTTTCATCTCGGCTATTAAATCTGTCCTATCGTATGCCGGTTGGGTGTGTAAAATTCGGTCGGCAAATGCGGCATATGCTGCCTCTGCACTTTCTGCATGAATTGTGGTATAGAAATGGTCATGACCTGTGCCCAACATTTCCCACAGAACCGCCGCATTATCCGTTGAAATTTCACCACCAATAATTACATCAGGTGTCATACGAACGACCAAGTCAAGTAAGCGCGCATAATTAAATTCATTACTCTGTTCGGTGCGGGACAGAACAAAGTGAACCCGATTCAATTGCGGGACATGAATTTCGCGTGCATCTTCAACCGTAATAACACGACTGTTTTGATCAATCAGTGTCAGCATGTGATTTAAAAAAGTTGTTTTACCGGTTGCGGTTGCACCACTTATCAAAATCGGACTGCCGTCATTTATCGCCGACATCAGGCGTTCATATGGATCGTCAGGGCGTTCCGACTTACGCGTTTTAACCTTTAATAATTTTTTACCTTTTTCCAGGTGATAATTCTCAAAACTTGTTTCTGGGGCGTTACCACCGCGAATACTCATTGCCACGCCACCCGTTACATCGCGTTCATCA
The DNA here is from genome assembly GCA_024402765.1 of Alphaproteobacteria bacterium. Lineage (GTDB taxonomy): Bacteria > Pseudomonadota > Alphaproteobacteria > Rs-D84 > Rs-D84 > Enterousia. Next base: position 15,594 of record JAKSTC010000015.1, on the reverse strand, counting down.
TATTGAACATTTGGACCCGCAATCGCAGAAAAACGATGATTCCCCGGCAGGGTTGCGTATATAACCGGAATCCCATGTGTCGGGTTAAATGGTAATTCATATATGTTCGCAATCGTGTGCATTAAATCAATCAAGTATTGCTTGGTCAGTTGTGCCGCCGGATACGAAACCCATGGCACGCGCGCCCCGTGCAGGCGTAACCAAACCTCACCCGCGTGATTTATGGCAATCTCTTCTACAAACGATGGTTTGTAAAATTCCTCTAGTGGTTTTAATAAAGAATCAAGAACTACATTCGACATCATTTTTATTTTATCACAAATCGCCACTTGAATCAAAATAGTTTATTTGGTAAAATTAAAAAAAAGTTAACAAGAGAGATGAACATGAAAAAAACATTTTTATTATCTATTCTTTCCGTTTTTGCGCTGGCTGCATGCTCGGGCGGTTCTGATTATGCGAACGGTGGACCTGATGCGCCACTGTATAATGAACGCACGGCTACATTTATGATGGCGGATAACGACTATGCTAATATCGATTCGTATAAACCCAAAGATGGCGCAGAAATGGAAGATACGCATGATAAATGGAATACTTCGCGTATGGAAACCCATTGGCAGGAATACAAGGGGACAATGATTCGTGTTCAGATTTTGTTGGGTAATTCTGATTTGCGCGAAATGCGCCTGCGTATGATTCAAAATGCCGAAGGAATGGATATAGATGGTGATGCACGTAGTGTCCTGGCCAAGGTTGCAGATTACGAAATGAAACGCGTTTGTGGTCGTAACGCAACAAATGTTTCAATTATATATGACAAACCATCATTTGATGTAATGCGCCCAACACCTTATTTTGATTATAAAATAGAGGCTGAGGGTTCAATTATGCGCGAATATGGTTTCCGTTGTGTATATGAATAGGCAAAATAAAAAGGAAGGAAAATGAAAGATATAGCAAAAATATGTGGGGTGTTGGGTATGGTTGGTTTATGTGCATGTGGCAATAATGGTGCGCAAAATGGTGATACTGTTATAATTGACTTTGCGGGTTTTGACGCGAACGGTGTTCAGTTTGAAGGTGGAACCGCATCTAACTTTCCATTGGTATTGGGCAGCGGTCAATTTGTTCCAGGGTTCGAAGAACAATTGGTTGGGGCAATCGTTGGTGAAAGCCGCGATGTCAATATTACTTTCCCACAACAATATGTTCCAGAATTGGCAGGCAAAGATGTTGTGTTTAAGGTAACAGTCAAAGACATTGTTAAAAAATAAAAAACATATCTGAATAAAAACACCGCCCATTTGGGCGGTGTTTTAAATTTCTGGTGCCGGTTGTCGGAACATTACCATACCCTTAAACCAGCGAAAAACTGCCCTTAAATTGACAATTTTGACCTAAAAACATTAAAATGCCTGACACTTTGCTTGGCACTTTCACAATATAACACAAATTTTTAGAAAAACGAACCACTTTTTTCAGAACAGAACCCTATGGTGCCATTTTTACCACCCCATACGATTTATAAAGTGTGTGACGGTTGCTGGGGATACATCCATCATTTTTGCAATTCTGTATTTAGTTAAACCACTATCAAGCCAAATTCTTATCTTTTTTGTATTTCTGGATAACTTTAATTTCTTTGATTGTGCTGCAAATGGCCGTCCTAACTTTTTACCTGTTGCTTTGATATTATCTAATGATGCTTTGGTGCGTTGGGATATAAGGTTGCGTTCTATTTCAGCAGATAGTCCAAATGCAAATGCCATTACTTTACTTTGAATATCATTACCCAATCTGTAATTTTCTTTTAAAGTCCAAACCTGACAATTCTTATTTAAACAAGTTTCCAGAATATGCATAACTTCAAGTAAAGAACGACCCAATCTGGATATCTCAGCGGCAATTAAAATATCACCGTCTTGTAATTCATCTAATAATTGCCCCAGTTGTCTTTTATTTAACGCTTTACGTGAGCTAATAGTTTCTTCAACCCATTTATCCACTGTAATGTTATTATGTTCTGCAAATTGTTGAATTTCATAATGTTGATGTTCACATGTTTGCTTGTTTGATGATACACGAATATATCCAATAACTGACATTTTATAATCCTTTGGTTAATAAATTGCTTCAATTTAATAGAACGATTGTTTAATAAGTTGCTTAATTCACATCTATAAACAGTATAAAAACCTTGTATATACCGGTTTTCTAATGTTTTTTGCATATTTAATAATTAATTCAAATTAGGAAAATTTATGTTGCTTTTATCGTTGGTTTGTTGAATACTATCGATATAAATAGTAAGGGAGATACAATGTACAGAAATATTATCTTTGGAATAGTATTGTGTTTTGTTGCGATTAATCCATCATTTGCAGATATTGCATCTGCAGAATATGTTGTTAAAGTTGAACAGGTTTTGAACGATAATATTTCTGGAAAATTAGATAATAAATTTACATCTGGGGCAAATAAAGCATTGGTGACAACGGGGACGAACGGTGCGGTTCAGGCGGGTCAAATTGCGTCTGGGATGATTGCGAACAATGCAATCAATTCTGCAAAGATAAAAGATTCCAATATTACAAACGCAAAGATAGCAAGTGGTGTTGGAATAAATAAATTGAATTTACCGACAAAATGCACATCTGGGTCATGTATGCTGATATATAATGCGGATACCGGTAATTTTGTATGGGAAAATATTGGTCGTAATGGTGGAACGGCACCAACTGGTGGCGTTAGTGGTAATTAGGTTATGTGATTTTTTTGGGGGATAAAATATGTTTAGATATCTATTTAGTGTAATATCGTTTTTATTTATAATTATATCACCCTGTGTTGCGAATATCGCATCCAGTGAATATGTAAATGAAATGCGCAATAATGTTCAGGCAAAAATAGATAAAAAGGCAGATAATGCTAATTATACCCAAAACATGGTATTACAGACGGATAATTCTGGTAATGTGGTTGCAACGACGGTTGGTACAGATTTATTTGCGGATGGGTCAATAGAAACGATGCATTTGGCGGATGGCGCGGTAACGAATGCGGACCTTGCAGGGATGATAGATATAACAAAATTAAATCTGGGAACATTACCGACGTCTGGTAAACATATAATGATATGGAACGCCGAAACCCAGAAATATGTGTTCGAACGATATGCGACCAGTATCCTGCCAGATGGTTATACCCAGTTAAACTACATTGAAAGTGATGGCGGTCAATGGATAGATTTAGGAACTTTATCTAGCGGTAGTGTTGAAGTTGTGTTCAGCCCTACCAGATTGACAGGAGCAGCGACAGGTACGGATTATGATGGTATCCTTGGGGTTAATAGTGCCCCACAGTTGGGATGGTATAATGCAGGTTGGACAATTGGTAATGCTGGTAGTGTTTCACCATATAAACCGGAAGTTGGTAAGGTGTATACTTATAAATGGACTTCTAATGATGGTAAATCGTACATTGATAATGTTCCAACTGGATTAAGTAGAAGTGGAACTTTAACTCTTAAATTGTTTTGGTGTGCAAACGCCAGTAAACCCGCGAGATGCTATAGTTATAAACAATATGATTCAGATGGAGTGTTACGAGTTAATTTGATACCCGCAAAAAACTCATCTGGTGTGATAGGTATGTATGATACCTTATCAGATACATTTTTTACAAATAAAGGTTCAGGAAATTTTATTGCTGGTGGAACGGGAATATTACCAGCAGGTTATACACAATTGGAATATATAGAAGCTACTGGCACGCAGTATATTAATTTAGGAACTTTATCTAGTGGTAGTGTTGAAGTTGTGTTCAGCCCTACCAGATTGACAGGGGCAAGCAATACTGGTTATGATGGTATTTTGGGGGCTAATAGCAATCCACAATTAGGTTGGTATAGTACCGGTTGGACTCAGGGTAATACTGGTAGTAATTATCCATACAATCCAGAGATTGGCAAGGTATATACTTATAAATGGACTGCTAATGATGGAAAGTTATATATAGACAATGTTTCAACTGGAATAAGCAGAACAGGCACTTTGACTTTGAAACTTTTTCAATGTGAAGGTACCGGAAAACCATCTAGGTGTTATGAATATAGACAGTATAATTCCACTGGTAATTTACAGGTTAATTTAATTCCTGCGAAAAATTCATCTGGTGTAATCGGTATGTATGATACTGTGACAAAAACATTCTTTACAAATTCTGGCACAGGTAATTTTATCGCTGGACCTGAAATATAGGGAACATTTATTAATTATTTTATTGTTCGTTTTGTTAACCAGTTGACTATTTTTTCTGATAATGGTTGCTTTGTTATTATGTGTGAAAGAATATAATTATCCATTGTGTCGCGTATTTCATCATTTATTGGACTTGCTATATCTGGCCATTCTACAACCATATCATCCGAGTATATTTTAATTTTTATATTCTGAATACATATTATCCCATCTATAACAATGCTAACTGTATAAATTGTATTCTGTTCATTTGTTTGTTTTGTGGTTATATTTGTAATCTTCATTTCATATTCCTTTGATAATATTTAGAACTTGTATAACTGCAAAAAATTAGGGTTTAGAATCTATTACCAAATTTGTTTTCGTTGTTCTGGGGTTGAATTTGGATTGTTTATGTGTGTTTTATGACACATTACACCTAGGGTGTATTCGGAAGAACATTTCTGGATAAAACACTATAAACTATACATTTTAAACAGTAAATGTATCCTTATTTTGCTCCGAAAGACTAAATTTGTTCAAAAAAAACGCAGAAATCTGAGCTTTTTGATTGTTTTTTATGTACTTGGAAAATGTTTCACGACATAATTTAAGTATGCTAAGAAGCAGAAATTAACAAAAAAACAAAAGGATATAAAAATGTTAAAAACTTATAAAAATTGGTTAATCAATAAAGGTTATGCAACTGTGGTTAATAATCGTCCCAGCACGGTATATGACTATTTGCGCGGATTAAAGTTTGTATGTAATGCCGAACATTTATCTGTGGAAGAGTTAGCAAATTCTATTTCTGAAATTTGTCCACAATATCAAAAAGGTGGAATTCACGAAGTAAGGGGTAGATATATTTCCCGTTCAGTGCGTTCTTCATTGAAACAGTTTAATAAATTTGTTTTAGAATCACAGGCTGCGTAATATGAATAAGATTGCAATATTAAACGATAAACTGCGTCAGAACATATTTAATTCTGGTAAAGATAGAGTGATTTTGACGCAGGATGTTTCAAATTTACCGTTTGATGAACAGTTGCGAATCTTGATAAAGGTTAAACTGTTCAATAATTTCAATGCTGGGAACGATGTTTACCAAGAACACGATTTTGGGATGATAGAACACAGCGAATTGAAATACTTTTTTAAGATAGATTATTACGATAATTCATTGGAATATGCGTCAGAAAATCCCGCAGACGAGAATATTACAACCAGGATTTTAACGATAATGCGTGCAGACGAATATTAAACAAAAAGGATTTAACATGCCAAATTGCACTTATTTTAAACTAGAAGTAAATAATACAATCCTTCCAGAATATTATTTTTCTTATGAAGCAGCCAAACAAGCATTACGCAATCTAGAAAATAATAATGTTGCTTTAATAGGTAGGGTTATTATGTATTAACCATCCAAAGTGTAAATATAAACCCGCTGATTTAGTTCAACGGGTTGTTTTTTACCATAATTCCAAATTTGGTCCAGGATTACCCCAATTTGATTTGACTTATAACTTATATCCGGTTGTTGTTTGGGGCGGCCACACTTGGTTTATGTGATTGTATGGATTGTTTTACTGGTAGATTGAACATATCACTAGATAATATTATACGAAACGAATTAAAATTACCGTTTTTATCCGCTGTCAGTTCTTTGTTTACATATGAATGCAAATGTTCCGGTGTCCTGTCAATTGGTTGAATATCAATTACATCTTCCGAAAACGCGAATTTCTTTGCAGTTGTGTCCATACCAGATAATATTTTTTCTTCGGGGTATCTATCGTTTTTCAAAAGCAAATGAAAATGCCACATTCCAGATGTATTTTCAGCAAACCCTATAAATTGTAAATGTTTCTTATACCAATGACGCGGATTCAATGTTTTTTCAAATATTTTCATAACTGCTTTTAATTTATACAAAGATTTTTCCAAACTATAACTTCGCTGCTCCGTTGGAAATTGGATTGATATAAAATGCGTTGGGTCAAATTCAAACAACCAATCAGAAATTGATTTACCTAACAATTCTGTCATATCTTTATCTGTATAAATTTTATATTCACATTGATAAACATCCACCATCGTCATTATCCTTTGTTTGAATAAATCGCGAACAAATACTTAAATCTTTGTGGTTGTGGATGTAAGATTTGATTTGTTCTTTGTTCGCAACTTATTATAAATTAGAACCGTTATATATTGGTGTTTTACATCGTATGGATATTGGTTGGTGCGTTGTGGTTATTGAATAAACAAATAATAAATAAATCATAATGGTAATAACTATCTACAACGCAATTTGAATTAGGCGCCTTTATTCCAACCAATAAAACCATACGATGTGATTGTGTCTATGTTTATCTGTAAAACCAATTCCAGAAAGTCCACAACCCCACTAAATATATTTTTATAGAACCGCATTTTTTGGTTGGTTATTTCGTTGGAATTATTTTTTAGTAAAAAAATAGCACCCTAAGGTGCTACTTTTTATTTTTTCGGAACAAATGTTATCCATTTGTCTAAAATGGTTGTTTGTTTTAAAATGCTTTCTAACAATTCAGCATTCATATCTGGACTTTTTCGTAATGCTGGATTTGTGTTTGAAAGCATAATCCACATAAATTCCAATATTTTGTTTGCTTTTGTTTCTCCTTCGTCTGTTAACTGTATTATTTTACGATTGCGTTTGTCTGATACTAACTTGAACCAAGCATCTTTATCACCTTTGGAATATTTGGAAACCAACCACGAAATCGTTGTGATATTAATTCCATATTTTTTTGATATATCAGATTGACTTGAATTCCGATTAAACATTAATTCTATAAAAATTATTAACAGATTTCTATCTATCCCCACACTGGACTCAGTGTGTAAAATTACCCGAAACAAATTCTGATAAATATCACATAACAATTGAATTTGTCGTTTTGGGTCATTTTCTTTGTTTGTTTCTTCTCTTAATTCACGCTGATGTTCAAAATATTCACACCATGTTCTGCTGTTTGAATACATAAAAAATCCTTTGGTTTACAGTGTCCGTATACTAAACATACATCAGCGGACATAAAAAAACAAGTTTTTTCTGCTTCTATCCCGCAGAAATCTGGGAAAGTAAAATTTTTCAAAAAAATTTCAAATCAAAACACTTCTTTACTTATGAACGCTCGCGCAAGCGGGGGTTCGATAAGTTAACAAGCCAAAACAAAGAGGTGTTTACCATGGCAGAAATTTTAGAAAACGGTTCCGTTGCATCCGATAAAACAACAAGTAATGATATTGCAGTCGCAATTAATAATGCAGCAAAAATACCTGCTGTTGAAAATTTAACCTTGGACGAAGCACAGAAATACATACCTGGAATTGAGGTTATAAAAAAGGTGTTGGAACACAACCTAGAATATAACAATTCAATTAGCCGCAAGGATATTTTATCTGTATTGATTAATGTTCACGAATGGTTATTAAAAACCGATTGCAAACTCACCAACAAAATCAAGATTGGTGTGGAAAACGGTGCATTACAACGCCGGAACAAGAAAGATAAAATTGTTATGGATATAAAGGGTGACATTTATTCCAGTTATACCAAAGCCTTTGAGGCTAACGGGTTATCCAAAAGCGAATGGGGGCTTAGGCGTCATTTAACCGAAAATCTTGTTCAACAGGTTGTTGATGAAGCCAAAAATCAACTTAGTGCTGGAAATATTAGCAGTTGTATTTTGCCCAGTATGTATAAAGTCAAGGCATTGTCTTTGGCGCAAAACAAAAAACCGGTATCGGAACCAGAGCCGTTTGTGTTGGATGATGATTATGAAGAACAATTACCATTGCCACAAAACAATAAATTTGGGGTTGTTTATGCTGAACTTGACAGCGGTATTGATATTTCAACTGCTTCTAAATATATAGCGGATGATGCGGTTGGTTTTTTCTGGTTAAATCTGGCACAGCCACAAAAATCTATTGATACAATCAATTCATTGGGATTTCAAATCACAGAATTCGCGATTTGGGATACTAAACACATTCGGGGCGGAACATTCACTCAAAAACAACATTTAACAATGGTTGTTGCTACGCGTGGGAAAGCACCAAAACCCGAAGATTTTCGGATTAACAGTGTGTTTACGCAACTTTATGTTGAACAAATTAGCCACAAACCCAACGCGCATATTCAACTGATTGGACAAATGTTCCCATCCACACCTGTATTAGAAATACACACATATAATAAATATGTTAAGAAAAATTATACATTAAACGAACTTCAATCTTTAACCAAAGGGGAAATCAATGTCACAAAATAATGATAATACAGAAATATTAAGTATAACCCCACCGCACAGAATCAAGGCAACAAATTTGTTTTGTTGCAGTGGAATGAATGCTTATTTTTTAGATAAAATTGGTGTGGATGTCGTTCTCGCCAACGAAAAAGAACCAGACCGCGCAAAATTACACAAAGGTATTTATCCGAAATGTAAAATTGTGGTTGGCGATATTATGAATCCGAAAACACAGGATTTATTGGCAGAAATCGCAAATAAAGAAAAACCAAAAATATTATTGGCTAGTCCATGTTGTCAGCAAATAAGTCGTGCAAACACAAGGAAAGACGAAAATAGTGATGAACAATATTTGTTTGAGGGGGTTATGGAACATTTAAAACGCACAGAAACATATGATTTTGTTGCGATAGAAAACGCGGCAGAAATGTTAACATTCAAAACAAAAAAATACAATCTTCCGCTTGGTGAACAGATAGAACAAGAATTGCATAATCTTGGTTTTCCATATGTTGATAAAGCCGTTCAAAATGCGGCTGAATTCGGTGCGATTATGAATAGACCCAGAAGTATAATTATCGCATCCAAACATAAACCTGTAAAATTACCGATAGGTGCGGAAAATAATTTGTGTCTTGCAGATATTTCAAAAGGTTTAAAACCATTAGAAGCAGGTGAACGAGATGATTGTCATTGGGGGCAAGTTGCGACCCCACTTCCAGAGTGCCAACTAGAACAGGTTAAACATACACCAACTGGTGAAAAGGTTAAAGATTTAAAAACCACAAAAGGTGCATTAAGTGGGTGTAAAATGGATGGTGCTGGCCACAGGTGTAAAAAAGACGAAAAAATGCATTCTCAATTGACTGGTAGTGGTGATATAACGGGTTTATTTACAATCGCCCCAGGAACTGATGTTTTTGATGATGATGGTAATTATGTATACACCACAGATGCAAGAACCCATACCGTTTTGGAAATAATGCGCGCTTACAGATTACCAGACGATATGCGAATACCATACTGGACTAGACCAATGTTGAAATTTTTACGGGTTATGTTGGGGGAAGCATGGTGTCCATTACATTGTCAGTATGTAGTGGCTCAATTCATCAAAGCAGAATTTGGTTTGTAAACAAAAGTAGCATCTTATGGTGCTACTTTTTTTACTGAACAGGCCGTATTTGATTTTTTGACTTCGCGCGTAAAGGCCTTTGAAATTTTTTTTCAATTTGTGTCTGTCGATTTCATAACCGGATGGACGGTGGTGTATGGTGGATGGATACCCGGGTATACTAGATGGGATACGGCAATACCCGCGCGAATATAACCAGCACAACACTATTTTTTTGACATCACATCGCGCCAATAATCAAATTCTGGTTGCAGGAAATCATACCGCAGTTTATCTGCTTGTTCTTTGATTTTTATTAAATCGTGGTTGGAATATGATTGCTGACGGGTGCTTTTCCCTTCCCAACCAATAATATCATTTATAAATGTTTCAAATACACCGGCTTCTTCAAGACGTTGGTTCGCGTTTTTACGCAATGAGTGGAAATCAAGTTTATGCGGATTATTTGCTGTTATACCAATATCTTTAATATATTGAATAAACCCTCGGGTCATAAATTTGTTGTTATATTCGCCAGATTCAGTTTGACAATGTGGAATGATAAAATCAGTATCTTTGGCTTTTATTTTAATTTTTTGATTTTGAAAATATGTAACAAAACCCATATCCAATAATTGTTTTGGAATAGGGACGGTTCTGCGTGACGCATCATTTTTTAATTGTTTAATTGGATGTGTATCTTGGAATTTAAGACAATCAATACCATCAATATTTACTATGTCTGCATATTGTAAAGTTATGGCAGCATTGGTTCTTGCACCTAAAAATAGTCCAACCATAACAGACCAAAACATATCTGGGTTTTCGTTGAAATAATCGTTTGATGGGTCGAATATTTGTTTTAATTCATCGTTGGTGTATGGCCAGTGCGGATTTCTTTCTGTTTTCCTAGTCTTTTTGAATTCAGGTATTAGGTTTAACAGATTTGTTTTATATGTATCTGGGTCAATATAATTTGCGTGGGTGATTAAATTTTTAATTTCACGCGCATGATTTCTTTTTACGGTGCCGGTAACATTCATAGCGGTTATATTATCACACATTTTTTGAATAATGTCAGGTTGATAAAATTTGGAATATTTGTCGTCAATGTTAAGTCCGACATTTTGAATCATTTTAGTAATTAATGTGCGTCTGTTTTGTTCAACACTTTTCACATTGCCTGCTTTTTTCAGCATGGATTCCATTATTTCTTTAATAGTGTGATTTGAATTCGGGTTTGATTTTGGTTGTGGAATAGCACCGATACTGATTAAATAATCGCCAACCATTTTCGCAAATGTTTGCATAAATTCTTGGTCTGCCTTTGGTAATGTTGATAAATCCAATTCTTTCGCAACGATTTCAAAAGCACTTTTAAGGACGGTTGGGTCGTTCTTTGATGATATGCGGATTACTTCAGTGCCATCAGATTTAGTGTCTTTATCAAAAACCAATTTTTGCATAATGATTTTTGCGGCCAAAACATAGGCTTTTGCTTCATAATCTTTTTTGTTTAATGTTTCCAACATAATTTTTGCCTTTTCTTGCGCTTCATAATAATTGGTCGTATGCAGCGATTTTACAAAATATCGTCTTTTACCGTTTTCGTTTGGTAATTCAACCATATAGTAAAAAACACTATTCCGTATCCACAGATGTTTGTCTGCTTGACACTTTGACTGACACTTTTTAAACATAGTTATTCATCCTTTGTTTTTCAAGTGTGCCAAAGCAAAAAAGTATTGGATTTTCAATATTTTTACAATTCTGCAATTTTTGAATTGTAAAAAAGAAAAACCGACACAAAAGTCGGCTTTCTAATGTTTTTATCCCTGGTGCCGGTCGTCGGACCGTGGACAATAATTCTGGTGCCGGTTGTCGGACTTGAACCAACGACCCTCTGATTACAAATCAGATGCTCTACCAGCTGAGCTAAACCGGCAACGCAACGCATATATTACATATTTGTTTTATGGATTTCAAGTGTTTTTTTATTTATCTGGAAATTATAAAAAACACTGATACAATGGGGATATGAAAAAAATACCTGAACTTTTGGCACCGGCGGGAACACTGGATGCGTTCAAGACGGCGGTGCTGTATGGCGCAGATGCAATTTATGCAGGGCTGCCCGGCTTTTCTATGCGCGCACGCGCAAAAATTGATGTTGATGGCGTAAAGCAAGGAATTGAATTCGCGCACGCCCATGGTAAAAAAGTGTATTTAGCATTTAATCTGTTCGCACACGATAGGGATTTTGACAATATGCCACGTGTTCGCGAAGTGATTGAATACTTGCGGCCCGATGCATTAATTGTTGCAGATGCGGGTGTTATGATGTGGGTGCGTGAAAATTTCCCAGATATGCCAATCCATGTTTCAACCCAGGCAAATATTTGTTCGGCCGCATCTGTAAAATTCTGGCAAAATGCGGGGGCGTCGTTATGTGTTTTGGCACGCGAAGTATCACACAATGAATTTGTAAGCATCAGAAAACAATGTCCCGATATAAAGTTAGAGATTTTTGTTCATGGTGCGATGTGTATGTCTTATTCGGGGCGGTGTTTGTTGTCTAATTTTATAACGGGTCGGCCATCAAATCGTGGGGCGTGCGCGCAACTATGTCGGTGGAAATATGATGTGATTCTGCGCGAACATGAAAGTGGTATTGAAATGCCAATTGACGAAGATGATCGTGGCGCATACATTATGAATTCCAAAGATTTATGCTTGATGCCACGTCTGGCTGAAGTACTGGAATCAGAACCAGATTCATTAAAGATAGAAGGACGCAATCGCAGTGAATATTATGTGGGGTCCGTTGTTCGTGCATATCGCGCGGCGATTGACGCGTGGGCACGCGATCCCGAACATTTTAATTTCGAACCCTTTATGAATGATTTATCTGTTTTGGAATCGCGCGGATATACAACTGCATTTTTTGATGGACCATTACCGGCGACCGCGCATGATTATGAAACAACGCGTTCATCGTCTGAATATCATGCCGCCGGTGTTGTGACGGATAAAAATGAAGATAGTATTATATTTGAATTGCGGAACGAGATAAAGGCTGGTGACACAATAACCTTTATTTTACCACATGGCCCAAAATATGATGTTGTATTGCATGAAATTATAAATGCGAAAAACGGTGAAAAATTATCAAAAATGTCCGCCGGGCAGGGCAACAGCGTTATAATTCCGCGTGCCTGGTGTGACGAACATTTTGATGAATTATGCCAATATGTTTTGGCGTATAAGCATAAATAATTAACGACCGTTTTCGCATTGACACTGATTTATTGCATTAACTATTTGTGCGGTTGCCGTATTAAATTGATCTTGATTGTTTTTGTATTTTGCTAGGATATGTGTAAGGCTATCCATTGCACTGGTTATAAGTGAGTTTGCTTTTGTAAAATATTTGGCGCATTTTTTTGTGTCCAAAGGTAAATCAGATTGCTTTTTATTAGTCATCAAACGTTTATAAGTGTCTTTTTTTAATTGCGCGAATTGTGTTGCGGTATATTGTGTTGCAATATTTTTTTGTTTTGTATGTGATTCTATAAAACTTTTCATCCAATTAAGAGCCCTGGTTGTTGCAATGCCCAGGTTGATATCCGGTTGTGTGCTATATGCTAAAACCGTTCCGACAAACATATTTAGTAATGCTGTATCAATGGAATGTTTGTCGGTCAAAGATATAGTTTTATTGTCAATATTTGTTCCTAATATTTGTTGAACAATATTATTAAATTCTTCTTTATCGTTTGTCATAGTATATCCTTTTGTTTCTAGGATTATTTATCTTAAAAGAGATATAGGGTGTTCTGTGTTTTTGTCAAGTGTTTAAAATATATTGTTTGACTTTTGTGCGATGATGTATAAAATCCTTTTGTGTCTAAGGGAGGAAAAATGAAAAAATCATTACTTATTGTTGGTTCTTTATTGTTTGTGAATTCGGTCGCTTTTGCGGGTAATCTTGAAAATCCGTTGTATTTGCCATCATATGGGGAATTTTATTCCAAAACAGGTGCTGCTATTATGTATAAACGCGCAGACCATACAGATGCACAAATTACAAAACACCATGATGGTGCGGTTGAATTTCCAATATGGCGCTTCACCGAAGATTTAGGATTGGGGTTAAATGATAGGTTGGCTTTGACTGGTCGTTTTGGTTGGACACACGATGGACATATTGATCGCAAAGGATTACATCGTGGACGCATTGGTTTGACTTATCGTATTTTATCTGAACAATCACCAATTATTTTGGATGTTTACGCGGACGCATATTTGTCTGGTTTAATGGCGATGCAGGGCAGTTTTAATCTGGAAAATAAGTCGTTTACATACGATAACTATTCAAATGGCCGTTGGGGTGTTTATGCCGGAACACGATTTGGTAAAACGTGGGATAAATTTACCCTGTCGGGTTATGTGGAATATTTACAAACATTTGGCAGTCATAATAATAAAATTAAAATAGATCAGACACCTACTACTATGGTGGCTGGAATCCCAGATGAAATATCGGTTGATTTAAAATCAAACCACGAAGTGAATTTTGGCATCAACGGGTTTTATGAATTGTCTGAAAAATGGTCTGTTGGCGGTGGATTTGAATTTTGCCAACATTCTGATAATAGTGTTACAGGTATAGACACAAAATTAAATACACCAGTTGACCAGACGCTTCAAGATGCTGTGGTAGATGGTTTACTTGCACAAACCGCGGATATGAATGATGGTTGGAACGAATATATTATCAAGGCTGTGGCGGCATATCAGATGACAGACAATATCCAGTTTGCTGTGTTTGCAGAATACACGTTTGATAATTCGCATTCTCAATCACAAAATGGAACCGATATCAAGGCCGAATTGGGTATGCGTGTGAACGTAAGTTTTTAGCCAAACAGATAAATAAAACCTTTTACTTATTTTGATTTCTGTGATATAATACAGTAAAAGGAAAGTAGAAAAATGATAAAAAACCGTTTTTTGGGGCTGATTGCTGGGTTGTTTGCTGTTACCCCGGTGGTGGTGCATGCGGCATATCCTGTTAATCAGGCACGAACTGTTGCTGCGGCATCTAATGGAAATGTTGTTTATTTGCCAACAAATACAAATGGTGTTGTTGCTGCAAACGCAAATACGGCGGCGGCGCCAACACGTGTTACAGGGGCGTTGCCACGTGTGGGCACAACCGCAACAAATGCGGGGCGTCAATACTATCAATCTGCGGATTACGAACGTTTGGCGGATAGTGGTTTGTATATTGGTTTGTCTGCGGCATATACGGCATCTACGTTTGGTAAAATAAGCGCAGATTATACAGGACAGGGTTATGCTGGTGTTATGATAGATCTTATTGCAGAAGATGTTCCTGGTGCTTTTAAAGAGGCATCCTGGAAACACGATACAGTTATCCCGCTTCAGGTATCCCTGGGGGCGGCAATAAATAGTAATTTGCGTGTTGATTTTTCTTATCTTCGTTATTCAGGTTTGTCATATCCGTCAAATGTTGAAACGGGTAATGGTGTCGGTGGGTTTACGACTGCAACGGCTAGTGGGGGCGCAATTACCGCAAATACAGCAATGTTAAATGTGTATTACAATATTGATTCCTTTACTGGTTATATTGCTGGTGGTTCGCTTCGTCCGTATATTGGTGCGGGGGTTGGTTTGTCGTTAAATACAATCGCTGATTATGTTGTATATGATAGTGGGCCGTATGGATTTGAAGAACCTTCTTGTGATAGTACTGGTTGTTTGACTTCAATTGAAAATATTTTGGGTTATCACAATGGTGGAACAAATGAACAACTGGCTTTTGGATTTGAATTGGGTTTAACAACTGATTTGTCTGGTGGTATAAAGTTAGATTTCTTTGGTCGTTATGTGAACCTGGGCAAGGTTA
>JAKSTC010000014.1 GCA_024402765.1 Alphaproteobacteria bacterium | reverse complement strand
TTGTATGGGGAAACAGGTGAAGCGACAGACGGCACAATGACCCAGGGTGCGATAACAACCGAACTGGAGGAACTGAAAAATTCTATTTCTGGTGTGTTGCCTGTGGAAGGGGCAGAGTCGGGTAAGGTTTTAAAGATAGATGAATCTGGTGAAATGGTATGGGGAAAGGATTTGCAAGGTACAACCTATACTGCTGGTGATGGAATAAGTATTGATAATAACACCATATCGTTAACAGGAGATATTCCTGCGGCAGCGAACGATGCGAAATTGACGTTACAGAGTAACGGCATTACGATAGGTACATTTTCAGCGAATGCGTCAATAGATGAGACAATAAATATTACCGATAATGATACGACATACGAAACAGGGACGGCTACGACATCTGGTTTGACAAAGTTGTATGGGGAAACAGGTGAAGCGACAGACGGCACAATGACCCAGGGTGCGATAAAAACCGAACTGGAGAAATTGCAAAATTCTATGTCCACGTCAAAAGTTCGTGATGCGAACGGTGAGAATTTATACGATATGTGGGTTGATACGGGTAATTAGTAAAAATACTTGCAAAACCAAAGATTCCTCTGTATAATAACTTCGCTTTTCGTGGGTGGGCATGAAAAGTATCCGATGAACCCCACAAGACCTCGTGCTGAAGAAATATACACGATGGCAAACTTTGTATGAAATTTCTTATGAAAGATTTATCCAAAGATTTATTTAACCCTGTCGCTGGCGAAGATTTTGTCCAGTTATTTAACAATGCCTATGGCAACCAAGAAACTTTGCAAGGTTATGCAACCAAGGGAACCGTCAAGGATATCCGTGGTGATTTTGTTATGGTTGATGTTGGCTTAAAATCCGAAGGTCGTATTCCCTTAAAAGAATTTGGCGCTTCTGTCCCATCTGTGGGTGATATCATTGACGTTTTTGTTGAACGTTATGAATCACGCGAAGGAACCGCTGTATTGTCTTATGCCAAGGCACGTGCAGAAAAAGCATGGAAAGATTTGGAAAAGACCGTTGCAGAAGGTATTGATCCCGAAGGAACTATTATCGAAGTTGTTCGTGGTGGGTATACGGTTGATATTAACGGTGTATTCGCATTTATGCCATCTTCACAAATTGACCACAAACCTGTTCGTGATGCAAAATCTATGATTGGTTTGAAAGATAAATTCCGCGTTTTGAAAATGGATGCTTTGCGTACAAACGCAATTGTTTCACGTCGTGCTATCCAGGCAGATACTATCGCTGCAGCACAAGCAGAAGCAATGAAAAACATTTCATTGGGCGCAGTATTGGAAGGAACAGTTAAAAACATTACTGATTACGGTGTGTTTATTGATTTGGGTGGTGTTGACGGTTTGTTACACGTTACAGACTTGTCTTGGAAACGCATCAATCATCCACGCGAATTGGTTCATGTCGGTGAAAAGATTAAGGTCAAGGTTATCCAATTTGACCCAGAATCACATCGTATTTCATTGGGCGCAAAACAACTAGAAGAAGACCCATGGGAAACAGCATCCCGCGCATTTAATGTTGGCGATACTGTGACGGGTAAGGTTTCTTCGTTGACCGATTATGGTGCATTTATTGATTTGGGCAATAATATCGAAGGTTTGGTCCACATGTCTGAATTGTCATGGACAAACAAAAATATTCACCCAAGCAAAGTTTTGCAAAATGGTCAGGAAATCAACGTCGTTGTTTTGGACATTGACCAAGAAAAACGTCGTATTTCATTGGGCTATAAACAGTTACAGGCAAATCCATGGAAAGAATTTGCAGAAAATCACAATGTTGGTGATGTTGTAACTGGTCCAATTAAAAATACAACTGAATTCGGTTTGTTTATCGCATTGACACCTGAATTAGACGGTATGATTCACATTTCTGACTTGTCCTGGAATAAATTGGACGAAGAAGAATTGAAAAAGTTCGTTCGTGGTCAGGATGTTACAGCGAAAATTTTGGACATCAATCCAGAAAAAGAACGTATTACATTGGGTATCAAACAACTGACGGAAAACGCAGACAATAACGCTGCATCAATCAAAAAAGGCGCAGTAGTTAGTGGAACTGTTTCCGAAGTTACACCAGATGAATTGTTCGTTACATTGGCAAATGATGTTAAGGGTGTTATTCGCAGAACAGATTTGTCACGTGAAAAAGCAGAACAAGATACAGGTAAATATAATGTAGGTGATACAGTTGAAGCATCTGTTGTTTCCGTAGAAGACAACGTTGTTAAATTGTCTATCCGCGCATTACAGGTTACACTGGAAAAACAGGCGGTTAAAGAATATGCAAACGAAGCAGATTCTGGTTCTGTCCTGGGTGATATCTTGGGTGCTGCAATCGAAAACAGCAAAAAATAAGGGTTGGGGGCAAATGCCCCCAATTGTTTTTTTTATAATTTATCAGGAAAGGATGCATTATGAAAAAACTTATTGTTATGATGGGCGGTCAAGGGGTCGGCAAGGGCACTTTTTCCAATATGTTGGTGGACAAATATGGTTATCGCCATGTGGAAACGGGTGCAATGTTGCGTTCGGCACCAGCGGATAGCGAAATCGCCAAAACAATTGCACGTGGCGAATTGGTTTCTGATGATATGTTGTTTGGTTTGGTGGCTGATTCTATTGGCGATGGTGATGTGATTTTGGATGGTTTCCCACGCACGATTTCCCAGGCCAAATGGTTAATTGAAAATTTTGCAGATAAATTCGATGTTCGTGTTATTTATCTTGAAATTTCCCAAGAATTAATGATTGAACGTATTAATAAGAGAATACGTGAGGGTGGTGGTCGCCAAGATGATGCTGATACAGCGGCGGTCCAGCGCAGATTGAAAACTTTTTGGGATATAACTGTTCCTGCAATTGATTGGTTGCGGACTGTTTCAAATATAAAGTTTTCAGTGGTTCACCCAACAGATTCAGATGTTAATCGTAATTTTGCGATGGTTGTTGATGCTTTGCAAGATTAGTTTGTTGCGATGAACGACATTATATAGCAACAACCGATAAATAACACCCTTATAAAGTCAAACAATTATGGTCAATGGGTGTGTGGTGACACGATGTCTCTATTTACTGTTTAATATAATAGGAAAAAGAACGATTGTCATCATTTAGTCGTCTTTAGTTTCTAAAGCGGCTAGACTAAGAATTTTCAACGTTTGTTAGGTGTGTTCTTTTTGCAGAATTAAAATTAGGAATACAAAACCATGTTTATCTGCATTTGTTAATGATATTATTAAACCATACAAATACAGAGGTTTTAATAATGAAAAAAACACAAACTAATTCATTTTCTATTGCGCATTATATTTTGTTATTTTTAGTCATAGTTGTTGGCATATGGTTTATAATTTGGGCAATCGCATCAATCAAAGATGCAGATGCAGGAACAAAAAAACAACATGTGTCCCCGGAAAATTGTATAGAGCAGGTAACACAAACCGTTGCCCAGATGTGGACGGACAGCCCTGATATGGTTCCGCAAAAATACATAACAATGATGAATGATAGGGCGAATCGCATAGTTGATGTGCGGACGCGTGGTAACTGTAACGGAATAACATTTATTTGCGAAATGGGAGCGATTCGTTCAGAATGCGATCCATGTGCAGTTACAAATGCGCGCCAAATGGCAATAGAACAGCACACAGTTGATATGATTAAAGAAAACTGTAATGTTGTTCAATAAATTATAAAAACCGCCATGGGGCGGTTTTTATAATACAAAGATGTGTGTTTTATTTATCAATCGTTTCAATAACAATCATTGCAGCACAATAATCAGATTGATCGGTTAACGACACATGAATTTTTGTTTCTGCGCCAGCCGCCAATTCTTTTAATGCCGCCTTGGCCCCACCGGCAATTAATAATTCAGGGGAACCAGAATCATTATGAATCACAGAAACGTCCAAGAAACTGATAGATTCACCAAAGCCTGTGCCGATTGCTTTCAAGAAAGCCTCACGTGCGGCCCAAAAGTTAGCCAAGTGTTTTTCTGCATTAGCGTTATCGCTATCAGCATATTCAAGTTCTTTCTTTGTAAATATGCGTTGTTTTTTAAACGCAGACCAATCTAAGAAACGGTTGCATTCAACCAAGTCGATTCCAATTCCAAGTATCACGGATTTCCTCCCTGTGTTTTTTCCTTGTTATGCGAATACTAATAACTTTTTACCGATTCGTGCAAGCAGAAAATATATACTTGCAAATAAAGTGATAGAATTGTATAAATATAGGCATTGTCGGGGCGTAGCTCAGCCTGGTAGAGTACTTGCATGGGGTGCAAGGGGTCGCAGGTTCGATTCCTGTCGCCCCGACCATCCGTCTTCGCTTCGCTCCGTCGCGATGTGCATAAAAAAATTAAAACAACTGTAAAGGTGGTTTTAATTTTTTATCGTTTGGGTGGTTCAGAATAGACCTCACGACGCAGTTGTCCAGGTTCGAAAACAAGTAGATTTTGTGAAAGCAAAATCGTTACGGTTTCCCCGCAGGCGCAAGCCGAGGGATTCTTTGTCGCCCCGACCATTTTTGATGGATAAGTAAAAATGTTATTATTAAAGCATGTGTTTTTTGAAAATAAATGTTGCGATATCTTGATTGATAACGGTATTTTTAAGCAAATTGCTGATGAAATTCCAGTTGATAAATCTGTGCAGGTTATTGATTGTGAGACCAAGGCGATATTGCCATCGTTTGCGAATATGCATACTCATGCACCTATGATGTTTTTGCGGGGCATTGGCGAGGATAAAGAGTTATTTTCGTGGCTCCGAACGGAAATTTGGCCACGTGAGGCGAAACTGAATGATGAATTTGTATATCATCTAACAAAGTTTGCAGCACTGGAAATGATTAAATCTGGTACAACTTTATTTAATGATATGTACTTTTATGAAAACGCAACAATTCGTGCGGTTGACGAAATGGGCATAAGGGCGGTCGTATCATATTTATTTATGGATTTTTTTGATGATAACAAAACAATAGAACATATAGAAACTGCGCAACGTTTTTTGAACACCAATAGTTTAAATCCAAAAATAATCAAATCTTTATCATGTCATGCGATTTATACGACATCAAAACGCGCATTCCAGACAGCATATGAATTATCTAAAAAATATAATACATATTTGCATATCCACGTCAGTGAAACCCAGCAAGAAGTTAACGATTGTGTCGATAAATATGCACTAAGGCCGGTAGAGTTACTAAATAATTGGGGCGTTTTAGATTCAAAAACTTTGTTGGCACATGCAGTGCATTTGAGTGATAACGAATTACAAATTTTGCGAAATTTGAAATCTGTGGTGGTACATTGTCCTGCATCAAATTTGAAACTTAATTCGGGGATGTTCAATTTGCAGCGATGCTTAGATGCCGGCTTATATATTACATTAGGAACTGACGGTGTTTCTTCAAATAATTCATTGTCAATGATAAATGAAATGAAAATAGCCGCATTATTGGCAAAAGAAACGGCACAATCAGAATGTGCAGGTTCAACATCTGATGTATTTGATGTGGCAACACGTAACGGTTTTTCTGCTGTTGGTATAAATGGCGGCTGTATTCGTGTTGGCGCTGTGGCAGATTTTATATTGGTTGATTTAAATAATGTGTTTTTGATGCCTGGGTATAATATAAAATCTGATATTATTTATTCTGCAGATACAACTTGTATTACAGATGTATTTTGTAATGGCCAGGCCGTTATGCGAAACGGTGCTGTGGATGGTGAAGACATTATTCGTGAAAATTTTCGTAAAGTTTGCAAACAACTATTTTGATTATATAAAGTTTTTTCAATTTTTTGTTGTATTATATTGGTATATAACATCGGGATTGCAAAAGTTAAAATATTTGTAGACAGAATTATAAAAGTTCCAAAGAATAAAAAAGTAACACAAAGGGGTCTACGAAATACTTGATAAGCACAGCAATGACAAAGGGGGGGAAAAACGAAACGCGCGGCACAGGGAAAAATATTTATTACTGCCCGACCGACGAAAAAACGCCGGAACGAAAGTCCGCGTAGTAACGGACGCCGTCCCCGCAGGCGTCCGCGCAACCGTACGCGCAATCGGAAGACGACGAGTACGCGTAGCGGAACCCCCAAAGCGAAACAGCCGGATGCGTCATCTTACACCAACACATCACACCACCCGTTTCCAACTGTTCCGTTGTCGTTGAAACGCCCCAACTGCCCGATGTGTCGTTACATACTGCAACGCCTGATACATTTCCGTATGAAAACACTGTTTTCCACGTCATCGCACCCGCGTCGTATGTATATGTCGTTCCCGCTATCGTTGGGTCTATGCATTGGTCAAAGCCTATATCGTATGTCCCAGATGAACAAGTAAGAACATCTGATTCTTTCTGAAATATAAATTGTTTAAGATTACTATTCCATACCAGTTTATATATACCGTCACTGGGACCTGTGGGCAGGCTGGGTATCGTTGGTTTGTTGCTTAAATCATTATATGAACCACTTGTTGCAACTGTCGCCAATGCGGGTTTGTTTGACAAATCATTATACGAACCACTGGTCGCAACAGACGATAATGATGTTGGCTGAACCGCCGTTGCGCCCAGGCCCGCACCAGAACGAATCGTTGCAATGTCGGAAATCGTGTCTTGCTTGGTCGCAACAACACTATCCACATAGCCCACTGATGCAATATCTGCGTATGATATTTTACATATCGTTATTAAGCATAAAATCAAAAACAACCGTTTCATTTCCTTTCGTCCCCCCGGTTTAATTCTCTTGGTGGTGGCGTAGAAATGCGTGGAAATACGCCACCAAAAAAACCACCGATTTGTGTCGAGTGGTTGGAGTTTGACAACAATTATAAAGAAATTGCGTGGTTTATTGGGTATTCACCACACTCCAACCCATGTTGGAGGATTTTTTCGTCATAATTGACGCTTGATAAAGGGTTCTTAAGCCCATTACGATAATTCATCGTAACAGGCATATTATATATTTTTATATACATATATGTAAAGTAAAAAAATCTGTGTTTTTCCTTGCTTTTTGGAAAAAAACAGTGTAAACTGGGCTTCGCTGAACAATCAGAACTGAATAATCGTCGGTGTCTTTTGGTCCCGTCAGAGATAAGGATTCTGTTCAATGTTCGGCACCATAAAAACCAAAAGGATATAATTATGGCAAGAGCTGGTGCAAAACGTAGCACACGTAAATTAAAAATCGCCCGTTCTTTGGGCGTAAACCTGTGGGGTCAGGCTAAATCTCCATTTAACAAACGTAAATATAAACCTGGTCAGCATGGACCAACATCACGTGGTGTGTCTTCTTCGGATTACGCAAAACAGATGCGGGCAAAGCAGACCCTGAAGGGTTATTACGGCAATATTGGCGAAAAAAAGTTCCATGCATATTATGCTGAGGCTGACAATATGAAGGGTGATACACCTGATAATTTGATTGGCTTGTTGGAACGTCGTTTGGACGCGGTTGTATATCGTGCAAAATTGGCACCAACTGTGTTCTCATCCCGTCAATTAATTAGCCACGGTCATATCAACGTTAACGGTAAACGCGTTAAGATTGCATCATATCGTGTTAACCCAGGCGATGTTATCACCGTTAGCGAGAAAGCAAAACAAATGCCATTGGTTGTTTTGGCATTGGAATCTGCGGAACGCAACTTTGCAGACTATGTAAATGTAGATAGCGCAAACTTTACTGCGACATTTACACGTGTCCCAATGTTTGATGAGGTTCCATATCCTGTTCAAATGTTCCCAGATTTGGTTGTTGAATTTTATTCTCGTTAATAAAATAAACATACAAATTGATAGAAAGCCCGATTGCGGGCTTTCTTTTTATACAAAATCTTTAAAAAGGTTCCATTTGACAATGTCTATTTTTGTGTTATTCTGTGAAATTCACAAAAAGGATATAAAATGTTAGATAATCAAGTTTGTTTTCCAGAAAGTTGGCCTTTGAAAGAAAGTTTTGTTGTTCCAGGAACAATTGTAGTCGATAAGGCGAAGCGTTCAAATTTGGAGTTACAAATAATACCAGCGCATTATGTGATGGCAACAACCCAAAAGAATAAAGTTAGATAAAAAAACACCGCCAAAATGGCGGTGTTTTTTATTCAGCCAATGTTCCAACGGACATTGTTATACGACGAATGCCCGAACTAATAGATTTTTCCTTATTAATTTTTGCTTTTAATATTTCACCAGTGTGATAAATATGTGTTCCACCGCACAGTTCACATGAAACATCGCCCGCGGTGATAACCTTTACCACATCCCCGTATTTTTCACCAAACAATGCCATCGCACCGCGTGCACGCGCAGATTCAATATCCATTTCTTCGTGCGTCACCGGCATATCGGCATTAATCCATTCGTTGACCAGGTTTTCAACCGCGATTTTTTCTTCGTCTGTCATTGCGCGACCAAAAGAAAAGTCAAAACGCACAGAGTCAGGCGAAACCTTGGACCCACGTTGTTCAACATCTGTGTTTAATACTTTGCGTAATGCCGCCTGGAGTAGGTGCGTCGCCGTATGTGCACGCGCAGTTTGCTGGCGAATATTCAGATTTATTACTGGTTTAACAATATCACCAACAGACAATGGTGCGTTCAATGTTCCCTTGTGCACAACAATGTTGTTTGCACGCGATGTTTCAGAAACTGTCATTGCAATAGCATCATCTTTATGCAATTCACCCATATCACCAACCTGACCACCCTGGGTTCCATAAAATACGGTTTTATCCAAAGCAACCTCTACATTGTCGCCAGGTTGTGCCATTGTTACAAATTCGCCATCACGCAATATCGCCAACACTTTTGATTGCATTTCTGTATCGGGCATATATTTTGCTGAATCATCGGTTGCAGGCAATTGTTCCTGGGATTCCCATAATACTTTTGTCCCCTTGGTATCTGCACGACTGCGCTCTTTTTGTTCAGTCATACATTTTTCAAAGCCCGCGACGTCAACATCCAGTCCCTTGTCACGCAAAATCATTTGTGTTAAATCAATTGGAAAACCGTATGTATCAAACAACTTAAACGCGATGTCGCCCGGCAGGGTTTTATTGTTAATCTTTGGTAATTCGCTATCCAACAGTTTCATACCATTCTGTAACATGTCTGTAAACGCGTTTTCTTCGTTGCGAATAATTTCGGTAACATGTTCCTGTTCATGCGCTAATTCTGGATATGTTGCACCCATTTCTTGAATCAGAGCAGGGTAAAGTTCAGACAACAACGCCCCACGATGTCCCAACATTTGGCCATGGCGCATTGCACGACGCAAAATACGACGAATCACATAACCACGATCAGAATTTGATGGAATTACACCATCTGCGATGGCAAACCCGACCGCGCGCAGGTGATCTGCAATAACCTTGAACGAAGGTGTGTTTTCGTCTGTCTTTTTAACACCCGTCACACTTTCAATTGCATGAATCAAATTCATGAATAAATCGGTATCGTAATTATCCTGCTTGTTTTGCATAATTGATGCAAAGCGTTCCAAACCCGCGCCTGTATCAACATTTTGTTTTGGTAATGGGGTCAGAACACCATTAGCATCACGGTCGTATTGCATAAATACATCGTTCCATATTTCAACGAATCTGTTGCCTTCGTTACCCGAACCCGGCAAATCACCTGGAATATCAGAACCAAAATCATAGTGCATTTCTGTACATGGCCCGCATGGTCCAGTGTCACCCGCAGACCACCAATTATCTTTGTCCAAACGAATCGCGTCTTTGCCGGTAATCTTTTTCCAAATAGCGGTTGCTTCGTCATCAGAAATATGTGTTGTAACAACAATTCTGTTTGGATCCAAACCAAATACACGTGTCAATAATTCCCATGACATAGAAATTGCTTCTTCTTTGAAATAATCGCCAAAAGACCAATTACCCAACATTTCAAAGAAAGTATGATGACGCCCATCATATCCTACTTCGTCCAAATCGTTGTGCTTACCGCCTGCGCGAATACATTTTTGAACATCCGCCACGCGTGGCGCAAAGGCGGGTTCAACCCCCTGCAAAATACCCTTCCATGGAACCATACCTGCGACAGTAAATAATAATGTTGGATCATTTGGTATCAGTGATGCTGATGGCACGATTTTATGTCCGTGCGATTCAAAATAATCTAAAAATTGCTTTCTTATATCATCATATGTCATTTTTTATTCCTTGATTTTGTCGAGTTACATTTTATATGTATTGTTTGCAACTTTCAATTATATTTTCATATATTTTGTGATATAATAAAGCTTATAGGAAACGAGAAATGAAACCAGGCTTGATTTTTGCGGTGGCAATGTTGGCGATTATCATATTGATGGCCAGTTTCGGCAGCCCCTTTGATTCGTCTGTTTCGTTAAATATTCCCGAATCGATGTTGGGTAATGTTTTGTATTTATGTCCTGCGGCAAGTAGTGGTTGGGATATCGCTGCGAAAATTATAGCGCCTATGTCACCAATAATAACAATTATATTTATGTTCTTATTAATTGTTTTGCTATTTTCGTGGGGGTGGGCATTATATCAAAATTTATTAAAAGATAAATTTGAAGAAAAGGCGTTTAAAAACGCGTGGTCTTTTACGAAAGTGGTGTTTTGGGCGGGAATCATATGTATTCTGGTGATACACACACCTAATTATTTTAGGACAGTAAGCTTGAAAAATCATCCTGAAAACTATGTTTTGTGCGAGAGCAATACGCCGGGTGTGATTGCTGTGCGCCAGGATGCCGTTGTTGTAAAAAAATAAAAAATTTCAGATTTTAAAATTAGTCTTGACTTAAACCCCAGAATTCTCTACGATTCGGTTAAGCAGAAAGGAAAGACCTTTGAAATATGCGAAGTGTGTGAGGTATGGGATAGAAAAATCACATAAATCTGCACCTTTTTTACTTCAAAGGGATTTCTGAAACTGTTCACACCTTAACAATATGAAAAGGAGACACAAATGAACAAACAACAATTAATTGAAGCAATTGCAAGTGAAGTAGATGTTACAAAAGCAACAGCTGCAGCATGCTTGGATGCGTTTATCGAAACAGTTACAAAAGTTTTGAAAAAACATGGTGAAGTTCGCTTGGTTGGCTTTGGTACATTTGCATCTGCAAAACGTAAAGCAACAACAGGTCGTAACCCTCAAACTGGTGCTACAATTCAAATTCCTGCATCTGTTCAACCAAAATTCAAACCTGGTAAAGCTTTGAAAGACGCTTTGAATTAAAGATTGATTTTTGTTAAAAAAGACACCTGATTAGGTGTCTTTTTTTTGTAAAAAAGTTTTGACTTATTTTTTGATATTGAATAGAATTAATTCTGTATAACAAATAAAGGGGAAGGAAAATGGTTGCAAAAAAAACTACTAAAAAAACTGCTAAAAAAACAACTGTAAAGAAAACTGTCGCAAAGAAAACGGTGCCTGTTGTTGCACCTGTGGTTGCGGACTGTGGTTGTGGTTGCAAATGCGGTTGTCATGGTCATTTTATCAAAAAGTTTATTATCTTGTTGTTTATGTTTTTGTTGGGCGCGGTAAGTACGTATTATGTATGTAAACCATATATGCGTGCTCCACAACATCGTATTAAATTTGATGATAATGGTTGCTTGGTAATGGAAAGTATCAAATCTGCTAAATTTGCAGAAATTGTGTCAAAGGCAGATTTTGATTCTAATGGTTGTATTTCTCGTGATGAATTACGCGCATTAAGACGCGTGGCACAACAGGCACGCCAGAAAGCATAACATCAGTAAAATGATTTTTTGGATGTGTTCCAAATGAAAGACACCGCTGAAAACTGGCGGTGTTTTTTGTGTTGCGACATTTGTTTTTGTGCTGAATCCTGCGATTTTTTTACTTTTGTCATTGCGCGTTTTATTGCTATTCCTCACTTTTGTCATTGCGGTCCCGATTTTCATCGGGATGACAAATCATAATTTTTTTACAAAAAACATTTATGTTTTTTGTCATTGCGGACTTGGTCCGCAAGAGGGCTAAAGAATTACAATGTTTATCACAAAATCGATGTTTGTTATAAAGGATGAAAAACACAGAATATAACCCAAAAACAAACTTTGCGACACAGGTCTTAAAGACCCTATTGCGGACCAAGTCCGCAATGACAAAAGGGGGAAAAACGAAACGCGCGGCACAGGGAAAAATATTTATTACTGCCCGACGGACGAAAAGACGGCAGAACGAAAGTCCGATTCATCCCGGCCGTCGTACCCGCAGTATTCCGCGCAACGATCCGCGCAAACGGAAGACGACGAGTACGCGTGTTCGAACACCCAAAGCGAAACAGCCGGAAACGTCATTTTACACCAGCAATTCTGTCCCTTATCTGTTTGGTTAAAGTTTTGGGTCGTAGATTGTGCAAATGTACCAGGTGTGCTATTACACGACGCTATGCCCGTTACATTATCACCTGTATATAATGTTGTGCCCCATGTTTGGTCTGTCGTTAGGCCATATACATCAGTCTTAGAACTCCTCGCACCCTTCTCCCCTGTGCTATCGTTCATAAAGCCATATGCAGTCCCTTCTGTTGCTGGGTCTATACACTGACTAAATCCGAGGTCGTATTTCCCAAGTAAACACAGTAGTGAAAATGGTTCAAGTTCCCATCCCAATAGTCCATTATTCCATACCAGTTTATACTTTCCATTATAACCGGAAACATTTGGTAATTTATCCTGTTTCGTTGAATCGTGGTAACTGTTCGTTATGTAGCCACTATCGTTCGTAAATGAACTTATGGTCGTCGGAACGGTGGGTATTGTCGGTTTGTTTGATAAATCATTATATGAACCACTGGTTGCGACCGTTGATAATGATGATGGCTGAACCGCCGTTGCGCCCGCCGCCGCACCAGAACGAATCGTTTCAATATCGGTAATCGTATCCTGTTTCGTATCTGCAACACTATCCACATAGCCCACTGATGCAATATCAGCGTATGATATATTGCATATTGTTATTAAGCATAAAATTAAAAATGTTCGTTTCATTCCTTTCGTCCCCCCACAGGTTTTAATCTTTGGTGGTGGCGCATAAATGCGTGGTAAATACGCCACCGTAAAAACCGTAGATTTCCACAGAAAAAATGGTATCAAAAACCTAGGTTAAATTTCCACCACCCCAAAAAATTTTATTGTCAACAAACAATCTGCTATAACATGCAGAAATCTGCGGTTTTTTGTTTTTTATAAAAATGAATATTTATCGCAAAAAGTGGTTGACTTTTAACCTAGGTTTTTTTTCCACCACATGAACCCAAAAAACCGCCCGGTTTGGGGCGGTACAATCTTGTCATTTTACATCATTGGTGGGAAACATTCATCACCCGTGCAACATGCAACCCCATCATCCAATTGGGTAAATACCTCGCCAGCGCAACATCCGTTTTTATCGGGCGCATTACCATCAGAACAAATCAATGTATCTTCATCAATTTCTGTTAATTGGGTTGGTCCAGAAATATTATAGTCAGGTTTTTTTATGATAGGTTCTGGGATAATTGTGGGTTCTGTAACCGTTACCAATTCTGGTTCATCAATTGGTGCCGGTGCAATCGTGGTTTCAATAACAATTGGTGCCGGTATTGTATCTGGCCCAACCAATTCAGGTATTACTTCAGGCGCAGATTCTGGGACAACAACATCCTGGGGGTGTGATGTTTTAGATGTTGCAATAATAATTTGCATATCTGTATCATCAATTGATTCTTGAACCTGTTTCACGGGGGCTGACTTTTCAACCAATAATTCAGGTGTCGTTGATGGTGTGGTTGATTTTTGATACAGCCACAGTGTGAATATAGATAACACAATCAAAACAATTAACAAAATATAATATGTCAATCCTGGTTTTGAATGATGGTGTGTTGGTTGTGTAACAACGGGGTCTGATTCTTGTTCAACAACAGGTAATGCCGGACGCAATGTTTCCATAACCGGTTGTGTGGGTTCTGGTTCAACCATGGGTTCAACAATTGGTTCAATAACCGGTGCCGTTTCAACCCCATCATTTGTATCAATTATCGGTGTTATTGTGTCCAACACCGGTGCAGGTTGTGACATAGTTGGTTTATCTGGCACCGATTCTGGTTCAGAATAATCGCTTGTTGGTGGTGTAAAAGACAATGGTGCGTTATTTGAGCCAAAAGAAATTGGTTTAAAAGCAATACTTTCATCGATTATTTCAGGATCCTTGTCAAACAATGGTTCAATTTTTTCTGTCATATCCATCGCCTTTGTTTTTTCTGGCACGGTGCCGAGTGTTTGTCGGGCAACATCCGCGTCCGCTGTTGCGGTATTTAATCTGCGCTGTGCATTGGCAATACGTTTTTGTGTGCGTGATATTTTATCGTTTACAGAGTCAATCTGTGATTCAACACGTAAAATTTTTGCTGCAGATTGCTTGGTTGGTTCGCGCCCAATATTTCCCCGTAATTCAGATAGTTTACTACGCAAATCACGATGCTTGTCATTCAATTCAGATAGTGTTTCGTTTGCCTTGGTAATCGTGTCATTTGCATTTGATATGGTTGTTTCGGCTGTGTTTAAGCGCTCTTGCGCGGCGCGGCGCGCACTATCTGTTCTGAAAGAATTTAATTTATTCAGTGATTCAGAAACATCTGCGTCGGCGGTAAAATCGTTTATTAATTCGTCGTAAATTTCCAGACCCGAATACTCAATGTCTAATTTTTGATATTTATTGTCTTTCTTTGGACGGATGTTTTCAAGATTAATGTCGTAATCATTTGCCAACACATCATCCCATTTACGATTGCCAGTTTCGTGCATTACTAATAAAGCATTTGGTTTTTCATCTGTAATGGTGTAATCAATCACAAACGCTAAATGATTGTTTGCATCCCTATACGCGCGCAACACATTTCCCGCAATATTAAAATCGGTTTGTGATAGTGGTAATGCGAAATTCTCTCTCTCTGGCATATAATGTCCTATTTTTTCTTGGGTTGAGTGAACTGATACGCCTGGCGGCAATGTTCATAGCAATATGGTTTGCCGGCAAATACCGTTGCACCACAGAAATGAAAATGTTCAGAATCCGGATCGCCGATTGGCCATCTGCATTGATTTGGTTTCAAATTCGCCATTTCCAAAGAATGTTGAATAATGCGTTGGTGCACCGCCAAATCTTTATTTGTTTTTTTTGATGCGGTTTTTGGTGCAGGTTCTTTTTTGACCACTTCCTTAACCGCGGTTTTCTTTGGTGCCTTGGCGACAGTTTTTGTTGTTTTAGCCACAGGAGTTTTAGATTTTGTTTTCGCTGTGGGTTTCACAGGTGCCTTAACAGATGCCTTAGGCGTTGTTTTCTTTGTTTCAACCTTACTGGTCTTTTTTGCAGGCTCAGCCACAGCCTTGGCGTTCCAGCCCAAACGATTTAATTTACCAACAACAGCATTTTTTGACATGCCCAGTTTGCGACCAATTTCCGCCGTTGACATACCACGACCAACCAAAGTCTTTAATTTTTTTAATGTAGAAGAATCCC
Organism: Alphaproteobacteria bacterium; assembly: GCA_024402765.1. Lineage (GTDB taxonomy): Bacteria > Pseudomonadota > Alphaproteobacteria > Rs-D84 > Rs-D84 > Enterousia. The sequence continues at coordinate 5,147 of JAKSTC010000014.1, read as the reverse complement.
ATCCAGTACTCATTTTACAAAACCCTTGTTTTTATTTATAATGTGATTGTATCATAGTTTCGATTCGAAAGGCAAGGGGGAAAACATGATTTTTTATATATTTTTTTCATTACTAATATTGGGGGCTTTGTTCTGTATTTATAGAATAGCACGCGCGGATTTCAGCCGCAGAATTATCCCAGATGCATATTTGTTTCCACTTTTACTATTGGGCTTGGTTGTTGTGAATTTTACACCGTGGGTGTGCAATATAAACGAATCGGTTGTTGGTGCGGTATTTGGATATTTATTGGCTTCTGTAATCGGAATTATATTTGAAAAGTGCGGCAAGGCGAATTCGGATATTGCCCCAATTGGTATGGGTGACATAAAATTAATTGCAGTTGGGGGAATTTGGTTGGGGGCATTAGGATTATCAATCGCTTTGGTTGGTGCGTGTCTGTTTGGAATGTTATGGGCATGGCGTAAAAAGCAAAAATATATACCTTTTGCACCTTTCTTTTTCGTTGGTGGATTTTTGGCTTTTATCATGTTGAAATTTTTGATATAATACCCATGAATGTGGTAAGAGAATGTTGAACATAAAAAAGACTTTTTTGTTTGTGTTATGCGGTTTCCTGCCGGTGTCTGGCTTATACGCGGCAAATATCGCAACGCAGTATGGATTGATTCAAAATGTTGGTAATTATTCATCAGTGCCGGGCTGGCGTCCTGATGCACCGTATAATCAAACCTTTCCGCGACCTGTATATGTTAATGGAACCGATTTAAAGACTGACGATTGTCAACGCGCGGTTTCTGCGGTGATTGAATCATATTGCGGGGCGCATAATGGTTGTTCAGGTGTGCGTTTGGTCGATGTTCGTGGTGAATTATTGACCCAATTGGCGCGTTTGCCGGGGCATGCTTTTGCGACCGCGTGTGCGGGTTTTGTTGATACAATGTTTGATGAATATGTCGCAAATCGGCCACTGCAACAGGCGGCATTTCCTGTGGCAACGGGCGGTGTTTCAAATAACACAACAACGACGCTGACCTTTAAAGAACCAACAATGCCAAATTGGCAGGCGGAATATATAGACAGGGTTAATGAATTGGCTGAATTACAGGCACAAAATGCCGCAGGTACAGGTGTTAATCCTGATAATTTTCCCAAGACTTTTTCTGATTTAAGTTTCACAGAACGTAACGCAATATTGGCCCAGGGTTACGAACCATACAAAGACAAATCTGCATATACACCGATAGAGGTTGAGAGTTTGTCAGATTATCAGGCTCGTGTTAAGCAAGAAAAACAACAAGGAACTCCTGGTAAACAAGAAGAAAATACTATAGATCCAAAAATGGAAAATCCAGAGGGTATAGAAAGTTTGTTACCTTGGTATGGGCTTTTGGTTGTAAAAAAGGGTAGTTTGGATAATGTTGCAAATAGTGAAGAAAGCCCCATTATTTCCAGTGAGTATTTAAAAGCACACAAAGATGCATTTTATCCTGATAATTCTGATAGGGCGTTTGGATTGCGTCGTGCTTGTACACATGGAAATCATATGGCGCATGATAAAGATGTTGTTAATAGGGCGGCGCATATGACCATGGGTCAAGATGATAGTTTCTGGAAGGGTAGTGATTTTTATGTTTATGATGGCGAAGATGTTTATTGGGGTTGGGCAACAATAGCTGGTGAAGTTGCTTTGGCGTTAGCAACGGCAGGAATTAGTGCCGAAGTTCAGGCGGGAACTGTCGCAGCACAAACTAGTGCAACAACAGCAACAGCTATTAGTGGGGTTGGTAAATCTGTGAAAGCAGTCAATGTTATCAAAAATAGTTCAAAGGTGAAAAAGGCGGCAACAACCGCTAAAAATGTGACTGCGGCAACAAAAGCTGATGCAATTAATGAATTAAGAGCCATAGGGGTAGAGGTTAAGGGGACTGCTAGTGTTGCACAAATTAGTAAAATAGGGCAGATTTTATTGAATGCAAAATCTAATGTTACATGGGTTTCGGCATTGAAACATACCAGGTGGAAATTGGTTAAAGAGGGTGTTAAAAATATTGGTCCAACAACAGCACGGTTGTTGGGACCCGGAGCAACATGGGGGACCAGATTCAAAACGTTGGCAACAGCTGGCGGTGTGGTTGGTGCGAATTATTTGTTGCGGGAACTTATAAAGGCTTTTGGATATAGTACGGCGGCACTTAGTATGCAAGAGTATGGCGAACAATATAAAGATGTGAAATTCAATGGGTTTGGTTTGTTGTCTGATGATAATATAGAGGGTCGTGAAAATGAAGTATCACATGGTGCATGGATAATGTTTGAAGAAAACGGTACTGTGGGGGAAAATGATGCACGTGATGAGGCTTTGCGTTGGGCGGAAGAATTTCAAAAAGATATGACATTTGTAAATAATTCAGACCCATTATGTGATGTGGATATTTATGTTGTGCAGCCTGCTATTAGTCAACCAAAGAACTCTAAGCGCGAGGTGTTTTATATCTTACAAAATCCAGGGGGTTCTTTACGTGTTTCTAGTGGTGAAAAGCAAAAATAAAATTAGATGATTAAAAAAATTGCTTTGATTTTATCGTGTTTGATGCCGGTATTATGTTTCGCAAATGATACCGGTGTTTTGTTAAATCAGGACGATTTTGTTACGGTTGAATCTATTATTGAACGGGCACCAGATGATACACAATGTGCAACCGCGGTTTTTGCAAATGCTCTGCGTGTTTCGGCTGAATTTGGCACTATATCCCAAGATGCACATGAATCAGATATGCAGGCATGGATTTATTCTGTGTTTGGTGATAAAACGGTGTTGGAACAGGTGTTAAATTGTCCTGAAATTGCAAATGCAGATGATGATGACTTTATCAAATTTATACCAATTCAATATGATTTTCCAAATGGACGCCAGGTAATTATAAATTACGAAGTAACACCAACGGTGTTGAAACAAAAATTGATTGTGTCGGAAAAGCGCGATTTACCAATGGGACCCGACAGTGCCGATTTAACCGCGGGCGATGCGATTTGGACCAATGTTGATCCGGCATGGTATGGAATAATTGTGGTTGAACATGGGGCATTGAAAGACTTTGTCGGGGAAGATAAAAATAATACTGTGTCATTGAAATATATCTATGACAATATTGATAAACTTTATCCGCGCGGGATGACATGCACATCCAAAAGTGCGCTTGCTAATGATACCTATGCGATAAATCGTGCGGTAACCCAAACCGTCGGTATAAAAGAAATGACCGGAGAGGCAGATTCAAACGATTACTATGTTGCGGGTGATGTAAATCTGGGCTGGATTATGTATGCCGAAATCGCGTTGGATGTTGTTATAACTGTCTTGACCGCTGGTGGTGGAACAGTGATTGCGGGTGTGGCAAAGTCTGCGCGTGCATCTAAAATTCTGAAAAATTTATCAACAACTATCAAAACTTTGGCAAAGACAGATGATGTGATGAAATACACAAAAAACATGTCCAGAATTGCAAAGGTAACCCGTGATATAGAAAAACTCGATAAGGTCAAGGATGCTGACAAAATTGCAGATTTGACCCGGGAAATGGACAACCTGCGCAAAGTGGTAACTGATTTAGAAAAAACAGATAATGTTCGTGATTATCTAAAAGCGACACAAAGTTTTTCTGACATAAATAAATTAAGACATGAATTAAAGGGTTTACGTGCATTTTGGGGGCCAAAACGTGGTAATGTGTTTGTGCGCCTGGCGCGGACTTTTAAGGGGGCCAGGGCGGCAATGAATGGTGCAAAAACACTAAACAAAGGGGCAAAGATTGCGCGTACTGGTAAATTTGCAACACGCGCCAGGGATTGGTTGTTTCATTCTACTATGAAAAATGCGGGGCGTTTGGCCAAGGTAGAGGCGGCCGGTGGCGCACTATATGGTGCATTAACACTCATTGGTGGCGTGTATGATTATACTGAAACCAGCACCGGCGATTTTACTAATAATATAGAGTTTAAACCTTTGTTATTGCTGTCTGCAGATGATATTGATGGCCAGGATAATGTTGTAAATTATGGTATGTGGTTGATGTGGGCGGGTGATTCTATGTCGGCGGCTGATGATGATGCGGCATACCTGCAAGCGATGGATTTTGCCGCAAAATTTCACGAAGATTTAACCACAGAACAAAATGAAACCAGCGCGCCATGTAATGTTGATATTTTTGTCGTGCGTCCGATAATCAGAAATCCCGGGGATATGAATCAAGAACTATATTATTTAATAATGAACGACGAACCATGGACAACTGCGAACTAAAAAAATCCTATTGTGTTTGTTGTGCACAATATTTATAATGTCTGTTGATAAAGGAGCATAATATGAAAAAGTTTTTGGCTATTGTTGGAATTGTGTTTATGACGGTTACATCGGCCTCCGCATACCAGTTGATGTCGTCCAAAGAGTTTGGCCAGGGTGATGCAAAAAATCAAAATGTTGTTGTAAAGTGTACAACTGACACTGGGAAATTATCAAATCAAACATGTTCTTTGCGTCGGTATGCAAAATGTTCAAATAATGGAAAAAATTGCAGTGGTTGGCAACCATGGCGCGATTTGCGCGATGCATCAAAACAATATTCTGATTGGCGCGGTGCCGCGTCGGCATGTTGCAGGGCCAAGGGTTTAAGGTAAAAATAAAACGCACAAATAAAAAACACGCCAAATGGCGTTTTTTTGTTGTTTTAATCGCGACGGAGCGAAGCGAAGACGGATGGTGGATGTGAACGGTGGCCTCGATACGCAATAACAAAAATCTATAAAAACTCTAATTAAAAATATCCGTTTTTATGATTTTTATAATTGTGTATTTTCGTACTCGCTCGGACAAAGTCCTGCGCGGCATTCGTGACGATTTGACCGCATTGCATTTGTCAAATCTACTCGTTGTCGAACTGGGGGTTCTCGTCCGCGCACATGCCAATCCACAAATAAAAAACACGCCAAATGGCGTTTTTTATTTGTGGTGGATGTGAACGGACTCGAACCGTTGACCTCTACGATGTGAACGTAGCGCTCTAACCAGCTGAGCTACACATCCGATAATGCTTGGTGGGGATAGTGGGACTTGAACCCACACGGTCGCAATGACCAAAGGATTTTA
>JAKSTC010000013.1 GCA_024402765.1 Alphaproteobacteria bacterium | reverse complement strand
TCTGGTGGTATAAAGTTAGATTTCTTTGGTCGTTATGTGAACCTGGGCAAGGTTAGAACATCTGGCAGTGTTATCGCACAGCAGACACAGGTTTGGGAGAATGGTGTAGACTACAGTTATTTAGATATAACTGAACATATTCCAGATTGGCAAGAAAGCGGCCGTTTAAGTATGATTGATGTCGGTGCACGATTGAGATTGCAGTTCTAAGGTCGTTTAATAAGCGAGGGAGAGGGCGTCACATGAATATAAAATTTTTGACATTACCGATTGCGTGTGGTGTGATGCTTTTGCCATATAGTATGTGTTTTGGTGCGGTTCGTGTTTCGAATAATTCTGCGGCACGTTATGGGTTTGTTACTGCGCCAACTGTTAATAATGCGGCGGCGGCGGTTAATTCTGTAAATCGCACAACGCCGGATACCGTTGATACACCTGTTGATGCAGCCCTGGAAAATTGTCAGGCAATTTATCCAACGGGTGAATTTGAAATTGCGCGTCCAACAATTGGAAATCGCAGAATGGGTGCCCAACAATGCACCGCGATTGTTGAATTGCGTGGTTATCAAATGGGGCCAAATGGAACAGATTTGGTTTTGGCACGTAGTAAATTAGCAGCAGGTGATAATTTCAAATGTAACATAGATTCTTTCCCAGAGGCCGACATGAATGTCATCGCCGTTGAAAGTGTTGCTTTTCCACGTGATAATGAACCAACGGTTGATGATGTAATTGCCCAAATGAATCAAGAACAAAAGCAAAATGCCGGATTAAAAATTGCGGCGGCGGCATTGGCGGGGGGCATTGGTGGTAATCTGCTTGGGAAAAATGATGTCGGTAATGATTCTATGTTTGGAACAGACAAGGGTAAATTAATTAGTACGGGTGCTGGTGCGGCAGGTGCAGCGGCATTAATGGCGGCCAGTACATATTCAGGTAAGGTTGCAGGTGATGTAATTTTATCAACGGGTGTTAATGCAACGGCGGGTGCGGTTGTTGGTAATATCGCGGCAAAAAATTCCGGCGGTTCTTATTTGCACATAGAAAGAGGTTGCAGTGTTCGTGAAAGTGAGGGGGCAGACTTTTCAAAAGCAGAGGCTTCTAAAGATAATTACTGTCTGTGGGGAAAAATTGAAATAGGTAAGATGCACGAATTTAGCACAAACAAAGTAGCCTATTGGTCGCCGTTAACAGGCAGGGTTATGGAATGTACAACCATCACGGGCAGCAAAGATGAAAAGACTTGCACGTATATCAGTTTAAGAAAAATTAAAATTACCGAAGTTGAGGGCATCACGTGGGATAAATCAAGAAAAGACGAAAACGGCAACCAAAGACCACCAGAATATACTGATGAAATGTTCCAGACAGAGAAAGAGCAATTGGCTACGAAATGTAATTTTTATTTAGATCCAGAAACCGACAAAATAGCAGATGGTGGACAAGAAGGTGCGGATATATATTGCGAAATAAATAGTGCGAAAGACATCGGTAAATCGACACCAGCATTGATACTATTGGATGAAGGTACGGCTAAGGATATACAAAAAAATGGTTGGAAAAATAGCAAACTTGAGTCTGATGCGTTATACGTACGTGATTCAAAGGGTAATGGAACGCGTAAATACGACGTTTCAACAGAAGAATACGACTTTACCCCATTAACAATTGATTCTGATGATGGTGGGTTGGTTGATTTTTCAAATAAAGCGCGCGCCAAAGGAACGGCGATTGGTGCCGGTGCCGGTGGTGCGTTGGGTGGCTTTGTTGCTTACCAGGGTGCCCAAAGCGATATTAACGATCGTTGGGTGTCAGAGGTGCGGCAATATAAAGATTCCTTGCAAAAGTTTTATTGCCAGACAGGAAACAGATTCTTAAGTTATTATAATGATGTTGTGATTATTCCAGAACCACCAGAAATAACAGAATAATAAAAAGTGCGCCATCGGCGCATTTTTTAATAAATAACTTGATTTGTCCCAGAAAACAGGTATTATATACCCGTAAAGAAAAAAGGGGGGCATTTATAAATGTTATCCCTCGAATATCTATCCCCATAGATTTATATTTGTGATATAATGATTTGGGAAATGTGTTGTGTCACCCACAGATTCACTACAAATAAAGAATATCTTTATTGGCAATGAATTGATGTGGTGGCACGTAAGTTAAACCATAAACAAAGGATTATAAATGGTAAAAGTAAGAGAAAAAGTAAAACAAATTGCAGATAAACCTGCACACGAATCTGATAAAAACGATAGCAAAATGTATTTTATGGCGTTGGGCGGTTTGGAACACGTCGGTCAAAATATGTATGTTTATAAATATCGTGGAAAATATTTAATTGTTGATTGCGGTATGGGCTTTTTGGAAGAAGAAATCGGTGCAGGGGACGTTCAATACTGTGATACAACATGGCTTGAAAAGCATAAGAAAGATGTTGTCGGTTTTGTTATGACACACGGCCACGAAGACCATATTGGTGCATTGAAATTCATTTGGCCAAAGTTCAGAAAACCAATATACTGCACGCGTTTCCCTGCGGAAATTTTGCGTCGCACTTTTGCGGGTTTGGAAATGGACTTTAACCCTAAAAAAGACATTATTGAATTTGATCATCATGGTGCGCGTTTGGACCTGGCTCCATTTACGGTGGAAACTTTCCACGTGTCGCATTCCGTGCCAGAGGCCCAAATGTTAATCATATCAACCCCTGCGGGTAAGGTTTTGCATACGGGTGACTGGACATTTAATGATGATAACCCAATCGAAGACCCAACAGATTTTGCGCGTTTGCGTGAAATTGGTTCTGATCCGAAATTGTTGGCTTGTGTTTGCGATTCAACATCTGCATCGCGTCAGACCGTCCAAACAACCGAGGTTCAGGTTCGTGATACATTGACCGAGATTATGAAAAAGGCACCTGGGCGTGTGTTTGTTACCGGTTATTCACGCAGTTTGGCACGTATGAAAATGTTTGCCCAGGCGGCGTATAGTGCGGGTCGTATTCCGGCAATCAAGGAACGTAGTAACCAAAATCCTGTGCCGTATGTTGGATTGCCAGAGTTTCGCGAAATCGGTATAGATTACGGTTATGTCGGCAAAGATGAATTATATATTCACAACGATATCAAAGATTTACCAGCGGAAAAACAAGCGATATTCCTGACCGGTTCCCAAGGGGAAAAATTCGCAATGTTAACGCGTCTGTGCGCGGGCCAGGTAAAAGAGTTGAAATTAATGCCAACTGATACGGTTGTTTTCAGTGCGATTATTATTCCGGGTCGTGAACAAGATGTTTCAACCCTGTATAATAAATTGGCGCGTATGGGTATTAAAACATACACTATATTTGATACAGACCATCTGCACGCCAGTGGCCACGCCGGTCGTCCAGAGTTTGAACGTTTCTATGACATTGTTCACCCCCAGGTGTCAATTCCAATGCATGGGGACTATATCAATGAAATGTTAAACGGTAAAATGGCAATGGAACGCGGTGGTGCGAAACACATGATGGTTGTGCATAACGGCGAAATGATTGCATTAAAAGATGGCGAAGCCCCATACGTTTGCGAAACAATTGAAACAAGTTTTGTGGTGATGGAGGGCGAAACCGAACGCAGTGCCGATGACCAGGTATATAAAAATCGTCGTAAAATTGCGTCAAATGGTGCAGTGTTTGTAACATTGCCTGTGGATAAACGTGGTTTCTTGAAAGGCACGCCAGAGGTTTCCAGTGTTGGTATTTTTGAATCTGATGATACAGGCTTTATGAAACGCCAGATTCAGATAGAGGTGACCAAGGCGATTGATGGTCTGACCAAAACCGAACGCAAGGATAGAAATAATTTAACGCGTGCGGTTCAGGTCGCTTCAAACAAGGTTGTGCGTGCCTCACTGGGGGCGGATAAGAAACCACAATACAGCGTTCACTTTATCCAGAAGTAAAAAAAACGCCCGTTTGGGCGTTTTTAATTATTTATCTACCTCAACATGCAATGTTGGTTGTGTATTATTTGTTGCATTTATACTATTATACGGTTTTTTGTGTACGCTGTCGTTTATTTCTTTGTTTAAAATAGTTTCGCATTTTATACCAGAATATTTCACACTTAAATCACTATCATGTCTGCCGAAATAATCTAAAAAGCTGTGGCGTACTTTTTCTTTTTCTGTGTATAAACATCCAGATTCCATATCTGTGTATTCAACATCAAAAGAATGAGAACAGGCATTCAAAGCAAGAACACATACAAAAAATATAATTAGTTTTTTCATGGTTTCTATTCCTATTTCATTGGTTGACCGTATTTTAGCAATTAAATATTAAGAAATCAAATCATAATAAAGCATATAGGATGGTGGGCGTACAGAGACTTGAACTCTGATGGGTTTCCCCACTGGAACCTAAATCCAGCGCGTCTACCAATTTCGCCATACGCCCGTGCGACTGGAAATCATTTTATGATAAAAAAAACTTGATTTCCAGTAAAATTTAACTTAATATAAGCCCCATACAAATAAAGGTATTGAAAATGGCATCTAAAAAAGGCGGTAAAGAAGTTGTAAAATTGGAAAACAAAGAAACAGGCTTCTATTACACAACAACAAAAAACACAAAATCTGAAAATACTGCGGGCAAAATGAAATTCCGTAAGTATGATCCAAAATTGCGCAAACACGTTGTCTTTACAGAAGGCAAAATGTCGCACTAATTTTAAAAAAAACCGGCAGTTGCCGGTTTTTTTAATGTATAACCTGGAACTTGGTAAAGAAAATGTGGTTTTGGTATGCGAATAAGTGACCAGAGCAAATAAAAAATGCCGAAATGGCATCTTTATTTATTAAATTTCCCACTTCGTGGAAACCCAACAGGTATGGTGCGACCTTGGGATGCACGTTTGCCAACCCATGGTGTAATGTCGTCTAATTTCGTTGTCCCGCGACCCGTTGTCCAACCAAATCCGTCAGACATATTAAAGAACATTGCATCCAAAACATACGTTCTATCTGCATTGTATTTTTGTAAAATTACGCCTTTGCCACGTGACATTTCTGGAATTTCTGCGGTTTTGAATATCAATAATTTGTCGTTTGAACCTGACATTGCTAAAGTATCGCCCGTAACCGGTATGCATAAACTTGCCGGATTTTTATCATCAACATTCATAATCTGCTTTCCGGTCTTGGTTTGTGCAACACAATTTTCACCCAATACGATAAAGCCGTTACCATGGCGCGACACAACCAAATATTTGGTGGATGTATCCAATCTAAATACCGAAACAATATTTTCTTCGGCACCCAAATCAACCATCATACGCACAGATTCACCAAAACCACGCGCAGATGGTAAATCGTTCGCGGATAGGGTGAACATTTTACCAAAAGACCCAAACAAATTAATTTTGTCATTAGACATCGCGTGGAACGCGGTTAATAATTCATCACCTTCCTTGAACTTTACATCCAAATTATTCAAATCTAAATGGCCCTTAGCCGAACGAATCCAACCCGCTACAGACACGATAATTGTAACCGGTTCTTTTTCGATGAATTCGTCAGGATTCACATCGATTTCTTCGGTTTGAACCGCCCATGTCGTGCGACGACGACCGAGTGTTGTTTTTTTGTCGTATGTTTGTTTGATATCGTTAAACCACGCCTTTAATTGTTCGTTTTGTGCAGATTCAGATTCCATTAATTCGCGCAGTTGTTTTTGTTCCTTGCGCAATTCGGCATCTTCGCGTTTGATTTCCATTTCTTCTAATTTACGCAAAGAACGCAGACGTGTATTTAATATCGATTCAACCTGAATTTCAGACAATTTAAATTCTGCCATTAAAACAGATTTTGGATCATCTTCATTACGTATAATTTCAATAACGCGGTCCAGATTTAAATACACAACCAACAACCCGCCCAATATTTCCAAACGATGGGCGATGTTATTTAAGCGCCATGTCGTGCGACGACACAGAACATTTTTTTGGTGCGCAATAAATTCACGTAACACATCACCAATCGGCATAACACGTGGTGCGCCATGGGAATCAATTACATTAAAGTTCATATTGAACTTGTATTCCAAATCAGTCATCGCAAACAAATGCGCCATCATTTTATCAATCGGCACATTGCGATTTTTTGGTGTTATAACAATACGAATATCGGTCGTAGATTCATCAACAATATCTTCAACCAGCGGTAACTTTTTTGCGTCAATTAGTGCGCCGATTTGTTCCACCAATTTAGATTTGATTATGCCGTATGGAATTTCAGTAATTACAACCTGGGATGCACCGCGCTCTAACTCTTCCACTTCCCATTTTGCACGAATACGAAAAGCACCACGACCGCTGTCGTAAATCTTTACAATTGTATCAAAGTCGTCAATCAGAACGCCACCCGTTGGAAAGTCCGGGCCAACCAATTTTTTCATAATTTGTGCGGTTGTTGCATCTGGCTTATCTACAACCAGATTTAGTGCATCACATACCTCAGAAACATTATGTGTTGGAATATTTGTTGCCATACCAACCGCAATACCCATACCACCGTTGGCGAGTAAGTTCGGAAATGCGCCCGGCATAACCGTCGGTTCAACAGTTGTGCCGTCAAAATTTGGCATCATATCAACACTATCTTCGTCAATACCTTCCATGATTAACATGGCGGCTTGGGTCATTTTTGATTCAGTATAACGATATGCCGCCTGGGGGTCACCATCAATATTACCAAAATTACCCTGACCATCAATTAAGGGATAACGCACAGAAAAATCCTGGGCCAGACGCACCATCGCATCATAAACCGAAGAATCACCATGTGGATGATAATGACCCAGCACATCACCAACAACCGTTGCACACTTACGGAAAGCGGCCGACGGCGATAATTTTTGACGTAACATAGAAAACAGGATACGGCGGTGCACCGGCTTTAACCCATCACGCACATCGGGCAGGGCGCGCGAAACAATGGTGCTGACCGCGTAGGACAAATAACGTTCAGACAATGCGTCTGATAACTGTTGCGAACTAATGTTTTCAACGATTTTTTCTTCTTTTTTCATTATCTATTCCACCTAATTACCCCAAAAATTTAGAACATTTGGCACAAAAACGCAACAATAAAAATGTGTGTTGTTTTTTATAAAAGCACTTTAAGTGCTTTTGTCATTCCGGCGCAGGCCGGAACAGGGTCTTTAAAACCTGTATCGCAGAGTTTGTTTGTATTACGAATATTTGTTATTAATTTCATAGCCCCTATTGCGGACCAAGTCCGCAATGACAAAGGGGAGTAAGTGCATAATTACGAACGAACAAAAAAACACCGCCGTTATGCGGTGGTGAACGAACGAATCCGTCTCCGCTTTGCTTCGTCGCGATGTATTCGTCTTCGCTACGCTTCGTCGCGATAAAATTATTGCCCGACCGACGAAAAAAAGCCGGAACGAAAGTCCGCGCGGGCGGGGAGCTTGAGGAAGTACCCGCAGTTGTCTACGCAATTGCGCACGCACTTGTCCGCACTGCCCTTGTCGGAGGCGAACACCCAACGCGAAGCAGACGGACTTGTCATCTTGCACCAGCAATATTGTCCCTCACTACTCTGGCTAAATTCTTCAGTGGTGGTTTCACCCCTTGTACTACCAGGTGTGCTATTGCATGATGCTATACCTGTTACTTTATCACCAGTATATAATGTCGTACCCCATGTCCCGTTTTCTGTTAAGCCATAGACGTCTGCTGATGATGATGTACCACTAAAGTTTATATAACCGTATCCTGTGCCACTTTGACTCACGTCTATGCACTGACTAAGCCCAATGTCGTATTGTCCATCTGGACAACTTAATAAATCTGATTCTTTTTGAAACATAAATGTTTTGAATCTTCCATTCCATACCATTTTATATATACCGTCACTGGGACCATTTGGTAATTTATCCTGTTTCGTTGAATCGTGATAACTGGTTGTTATGTATCCACTGTCGTTCGTAAATGAACTTATGGTCGTCGGAACGGTGGGTATTGTCGGTTTATTGCTTAAATCATTATATGAACCTGTCTTTGCAACCGCCGGCAAAGAATCAACAACACTATCAACATAGCCAACTGATGCAATATCTGCGTATGATATGTTACAGATTGTCATTAAACATAAAATTATAAATATCCGTTTCATTTCCTTTTTTGTCCCCCCGTTTTAATTCTCTTGGTGGTGGCGTATAAATGCGTGGAAATACGCCACCAAAAAAACCACCAAATTTGCAGGTGGTTCAGGAGGTTGACAACAATCATAGGAATTGTGTGCCTTATTCTTTTATATTCGGCAACCCTCCTGAACCCTGTGTGTTCAGGAGATTTTCGCCAAATACGGATATATAATAAAAAGGGCGCACGCGCCCCCTTTATATAATTCCCATATTCTGACGCCTATGTTCGGGTTGTCACACCCCATCGTGATAACACATCACGACATAATGATAATACACCATATTTTGCGAATAAGTCCAGCATTTTTTTACCATTTGATTTTTATGGCCAAACGCATTATTATAAAAGCAGTAAAAGGCAAAAAATTATGACAGATAAAATTATTTTGACGGGTATAAAACCAACCGGAACACCACATTTGGGAAACTATGTTGGTGCGTTAAAGCCATTGATTGAAATGGCAAATGAAAATAAGACTTTTATTTTCATTGCTGATTTGCACGCATTGAACACAATGAAAAATCCGTCTGATATTCGTTTGCATACCTATGAAATTGCGGCGATGATGATTGCATTGGGGTTGAACCTGAATAATGCGGTTTTGTTTCGTCAATCTGATATTTTACCAATATATCAACTGTCTAATTTCTTGATGAATGTTACACCCAAAGGGTTGATGAATCGCGCCCATTCGTACAAGGCAATGGTAGAGAAAAATACCGATGCCGGTATTGATGTTGATTCTGGGGTCAATATGGGGCTGTACACCTATCCTATATTAATGGCGGCGGATATTTTGTTGTATGATTCTGATATTGTGCCGGTTGGCGCAGATCAAAAACAGCATGTTGAATTCGCGCGTGATATTGCAGGCTATTTCAATAATACATATGGCGAAACATTTAAAATGCCTGAACCGGTTATTGGTAAAATTAATGGAATTATACCGGGCCTGGACGGGCGCAAAATGAGTAAGTCTTATGATAACACGATTCCAGTATTCGCGCCAGAGTCCGAATTAAAAAAGAAAATTATGCGCATTATTACGGATAGCAAGTTACCCGAAGAACCCAAAGATCCCGATACTTCAACCATATTCCAACTGTATCAACATTTCGCCAGCGAATCGGAAATCAATGATTTGCGTGAAAAGTTTGTAAGGGGTGGCATGGGCTATGGCGATGCGAAAAAGATTTTGTTTGAAAAGATAAATTCTGTGTTGGCGGAATCACGCGAAAAGTATAATTACCTAATGTCGCATACTGATGAAATTGATAAAATTTTATCTGATGGTGCGGCACGTGCAAATGCGGTTGCTGAAAAGACTATTGCACGTGTTAAAAAGGCTATGTTGGGTTAAATAAAAAAACAAGGGAGAGAGATATGAAAAAAACTATTATTTGGATCGCTAGTGTTGTGGGTATGGGGGCGGTGTTAGCATTGCTGTTCGGCATGCTTTCTAAAAAGCCACAAATTGAAACTGTGTCGGTTACCGGCGAATGTGTAACCAGTGCGCCAAAGGATAGAACCGCAATTACATTGCGCGTGGAAACATTGAATAAAAATTCTGCACAATCTGTGCGTGATGCAACCGCAATCGTGCAAAAAATAAATGAATATGTGAAAACTTTACCGGTAGAGGTTCAGACAAATCAATTCAATTCTTATGAAAAAACCGAATGGGATAACGAAGCGCATAAGTCCGTAAAATTGGGCATTGAAACAACCATAGCGGTTGAAATTTCTGCAAAATCTGTGGATGTGATTGAACAAATTATGTCTGAATTTGCGGGCCAAGAAAACATTTATTCTGAAAACCTGCGCGTGTATACCAGCACGCTTGAAACACAAAAGGCGATTGAAAAATGTATGGCGGGCGCGGTTGAAAATGCGCGTGTGCGCGCGCAAACATTGGCAAACGCAGACGGTCGCAAAATTGGAAAATTGTTATCTGTATCATATGGCGCAAACACGCCAGAGGTATATGCGCCACGCACAATGAATAAAATGATGGTAACCGCTGCCACCGCAGACGCGTCCGGCACAATTATGTCGCGTGAGTCAGAGGTGGCCGTATCCGTATCTGCAACATTTGAAATAAAATGAACGAATATATAAGTGATTTTATAGACTATATTTTAAATACCAAAAATTATTCGGTACATACCGCGGACGCGTATGAATCTGATGTTCGCGATTTTGTAAATTTTTATGATAATTTTAATGGTGCACCTGTTCAAATTAATGATATGGGGCGGGTTGATACACTGACTTTTCGTTCATGGCTGGCGGACCGGTCGCGCAGAAATTTAACGCATAAATCAACGGCGCGCGCTTTATCATCCCTGCGCAGTTTTTATAAATTTTTGGCAAAGAAATACAATGTGCAAAATGATGCGATTGGGTTAATATCTTCGCCCAAGGTGCCGCGAAAATTATCCAAGGCAATTGAAACATCTGATGTGAACGATATGCATGACGCAATAAATAATATTGATGATAAGGAACCATGGATTGCCGCGCGTGATTGGGCATTGGTCGTTCTGATTTTTGGTTGCGGTCTGCGTATTTCAGAGGCGCTAAACCTGACCAATCGTGATATAGCAAATCAGCCAGAGGTGTTAAGAATAATGGGTAAGGGGTCCAAAGAAAGATTGGTTCCAGTATTGCCTGCGGTAAATGATGCAATGGCAAAATATATAGCACTCCGTCCGTTTGGTGGTGGCGCAGATGATAATGTTTTTCGCAGTGTGCGTGGCCTGCCGATGTCGGCGCGCATGGCGGAAAAGGTTGTTGAAAAATTGCGTTGTTATCTGCAGTTGCCAGACTATGTTACACCGCATGCCCTGCGTCATACATTTGCAACGGCATTACTTGCAGGCGGGGCAGATTTACGTAGCCTGCAGGAATTGTTGGGGCATTCTTCATTATCCACCACGCAATTATATACGCGCGTTAATATGGCAGAAATTACAGATATTTATGAACACGCACATCCGCGCGCAACCCCAGATGATTAGTTTTCATTACACACCGTTACATATGGCGGCATTGATAATTCGTTGTTGATTCCGCCACGATTTGTGCAATCCATACAATTAAAGCGTCTGTTTTGTGAATGCGTTGCATCAATACTGATGGGCACAGTAATAGATATATCCATATTATTCAGGTATTGTGTGTTTGGAAAGCCGAAATAGAATCCCTTAGTCGCGCCGGTGCAATTCCCAGAATAACATGCATCATCCATCATTTTCGATTCGTCAGGGACACAATAGGCATAACATGTATCAGGATCCACAACTAGTTTTTCGCAATCTGTGCATGATGTTTGTGGAACGCGCAGTGTGGTTCCAATGCGGCCACGAACCACAGGGTTAATGATGTTGTCGCATTTTTTTGTGTCCTGTTGTTTTGTGGGGTCAGAAATGCATTCCCATTCAAAAGTTTGATAATTCAAACGCGCAATTAAATCGCCCGGACATTCGCGGTCAGGGTACGGGTCAACACATTCCCACATGTCATCAACAATGATTGCGTTTTGCATGGTTTCACACAGGGGTTTTCTGGTTTCATCGGGAACGCATGCCATAACGGTATTGTCCCAAATCATATCACCACTGCATGTTGTTTTTACATTATACGCTATGCATTGCCAACGACCAAAACGATAGGTTTTGGATGTCCCAGCAGGGCAAATAACATCCTCTGTTATTGGTGTGGTAAATTGGGCATCTTCTTCTGTGATATCGTATTGGGTCATGTAAACCAATGCGCCATCTTGCAAATTCATGGCAGAAATAATAGATTGCGGAACACTGTGGCGTATGGAATCACCGCCCGTAATAATAGAACCATTAATAAACAGCCCAAAAACACCGGCATCTGTATAATGCTTTTCCATAATCGTCATAATGTTGTTATAAACATCATAGTCCAAAGGCGCGGTTGCAGTGACAAAAAAACTGGATAACAACTTTTTTTTACCCGTTGCATCGCATGGTGTTTCTTGCATTTTATTATTTAGGCAGATTTTTTTTGTTTGTATGCCGTTATCATTAACGCAAATATCATTGAATTCATAGCCCTTTATCGTTGCATTGTGGGTCGCCGCAGTACATTCCGCCACAGATCGTAAATCAGCCTGTTCAATGGCATATTCGGCCTCTTGTGATATGGTGCGTTGGCTGGGGGCGGACATTATGTAATAAATCCCCATAAATAGCACAACCAAAATCATTATAAAAATATTCATTATTCTCTCTTGCGCTTTGATAAAAGTCTAGGTAATATTATAATAAATTGCAACAAGAAAAACGGGATATAAAAATGAAAAAGATTTTATTGTTTTTATTGTTAACTCTGACGGCGTGTGGTTTTCGCCCAATGTATTCTGGGGATGATATGGGTATATATGTGTCGCCTATTGACGGTATTAATGGTATTGAATTGCGTAATGCATTAAATACCCAGTTTGGTGGTCCACACGATGAAACTGCAAAATATAAATTGGTTGTATCGTTGGGAAATCCTCTTACCCAGTATAAGGCTTTGGCGCAAACAGGTGATGCAACATGGCAGGAAATATCTATAACGGCACATTATAAAATTATGTGTGGTGATAAAGAAATTGCATCAGGAACAGAAAAGGCGTCTGAATCTTATACATTTGTCAGGTATTTGGTGGCATCAAATGCGTCGTATAATAACGCGGTTAAAAACACAATTTCTGTATTGGCGAAAAAAATTGGTGCACGTGCAATTAGCGAAACCCAGAAAGCAGAATAATGAAGTGGAAAGAATCTGATTTTAAAACAAATATAGTAAACGCGCGTGCGGTTTTGATTTATGGGCCGGATGCGGGTTTGGTGGATGAATTATCTGACTATGCTGTAAAAAAGTTAGAAATAGATCGTGATAATTTGTTTGTGCTGGATAGTGATGAATTATCAGAAAAGCAAGATGCGCTTTTCGCAGAAAGTTGCACACCATCTATGTTCGGTGGGCGCAAAATGGTTATTGTATCAAATGCGGGCGATTCCGATGCGAAAATTATTTCTGAACTCGTAAATCATAATGGTTTGTGTGCAACGGTTATTGTGTGCGCTGGGGATTTACGCGCGGGTGGTGGATTGCGGACATTGTTTGAAGATTCGGATACTCTGGCGGCGTTGGCATGTTATACAGATGATGTGCGTTCTTTGACCGCGGTTATTCGCAGTGAATTATCGGCGGCGGCAGGTATAGATCAAATTACACCTGATGCGATGGAATATATGACAACGCACCTGGGCGGGGATAGGGCGATTACACGTGGGTTTTTGGCAAAAATTGCATTGTATGTTAATGATAAAAAAATTGTTGAATTAGAAGATGTCGAAAAATGTTTGCCTGATACAGGTGCCGCAGATACAGACGATTTTTTATATTCTTTGACTGCGGGTTATGTTCAGCAAACTGTTACAGCGTTGGATAGGTTGTTGTATGAAAATACAGATCCAAACAAATTAATTCGTATGCTGGATAGTCATTTTAAAAAACTATTAACGGCGGTCGTTGACGGACAATTACCGCGTCTGTTTTGGAAGGTTGCAGAAAAATTTAATCGTGCCGTTTCAATATGGCCAGAACAAGAAATTGTATCCGTATTAACACGATTGAACGAACTTGAAAAACAATTAAGAACAACTGGTATGCCGGCTGAAATTTTGATGCGTGATTTTGCATTAAAGTTATCACTGCGTGCCGCAAAACTATCTGTAAAAAGGAAAAGATAATGTTGTCGTCTGTGTATGCACCAAAAGATTTTAAACGCCTGCGCGCATCGGGTGATTTGGTCGCGCGTTGTTTTGATTTTATTACACCGCATGTCAAGGTTGGGATTTCAACCGGTGAAATAGATAGGTTGGTTGCAGAATTTTTGCGCGCAAATGGTGCGCGGTCTTCGGATTTAGGTTACCAGGGGTATCCTAAAAGTATCTGTACATCTGTAAATGATGTTATTGTGCATGGTATCCCCAGTGATGACGTTATTTTAAAAGATGGCGATATTGTAAACGTTGATTTAACGGCCGAGTATAAGGGTTTCCATGGTGATGCTTCGCGGATGTTTATGATTGGTAATGTGTCGCCCCAGGCACGTGAATTGGTACAAACATGCCAGGATGCACTGAATGCTGCAATTTCGATTTGTGCACCTGGGGTGCCATTATCTGAAATTGGCAAAACGATAGAGGCGGTTGTTAAACCACATGGTTTTTCTATATCGCGTGATTTTGTTGGTCATGGTATTGGCAAGGTTATGCATGATGATCCGCAAATATATCATTTCTATGATAAAATGTGGGATAGGGTAAAAATGGTGCCGGGGTTGGTGTTCACGATTGAACCAATGATTAATACCGGCCGGCCAGAATGCAAAATCGATGCAGATGGTTGGACCGCGCGAACGGTTGATGGGGGGCTGTCTGCGCAATGGGAACATACACTGGGGATTACCGAAGATGGTGTAATAATATTTACTGAAAAAATGGTGTAGGTTGTGTCGGATACAGATGCAGATTTTCACAATGGTCATCGCGAACGTTTGCGTCAAAAGTTTATGAACGCGCAATTAAGTGATGCTGAAAAATTAGAATTGTTGTTGACCTATATTATTCCGCGACGTGATGTCAGGACTTTATCGCGTCAGTTGTTTAATCGGTTTGGCAATATTTCGGGTATAATGACCGCACCATTGGAACAATTAACCCAGTTTGGTGGGCTGGGTAAAAATACTGCGATATTTTTTAAACTATTAAACGATTTGTTTGTTGATGGTTACAAATATAAAATGTCAAATCAGCCAATATTTTATGACCATAAATTACTTGAAAATTATTGCCTGCATTTGTTGTCGGGTAAAACGGTCGAAGAATTTCATGTGCTATATCTGGATTCAAATATGATGTTGTTGGCAGATGAAACAAATTCTGTGGGAACGATTGATTCGTCGGGTGTATATCCGCGTGAAATTATTGTGCGTGCAATCGCGATAAAGGCAACGCATGTTGTCCTGTTGCATAATCACCCCAGTGGATGCACAAC
This sequence comes from Alphaproteobacteria bacterium, assembly GCA_024402765.1. Lineage (GTDB taxonomy): Bacteria > Pseudomonadota > Alphaproteobacteria > Rs-D84 > Rs-D84 > Enterousia. Next base: position 7,867 of record JAKSTC010000013.1, on the reverse strand, counting down.
ATTTTCTGAATCAGACAAAATTGCAACAACCCGTTTGGCGGTGTTAATGCGCGATATTGGAATAAATTTATATGATCATTTCTTGGTTGCAAATGGAATGTTATATTCTGCCAAAGAAATAGGAATGTATGTTCAATAACTGGTTACGCCTGTATCGTATATATCCAATTTTTCAAATTCATCAAATTCATTGAAATTTGACATAGGGTTGTTTTTTGCCGATGATAATATTTCATTAACGTCTGACATTGGAACGGTTACAACATCACATGCGGCCTGTTCAATATTATCGCCCCAAACAAAACTAACAATAGGCATTGTTACAGATGCAATACCTAAAATCAGAACCAAATTTTTCATGTTTGTAAATATGTCGTTTTTTGCACCACGCAACAGCGAAATCGCCCATCCTGTAAGCATAATGCCGGTTAGAATAACAATGATAACCCACGCATATTCAAAAAAAGTTTTAAAACCAACAAATATACATGACGGGTCAACTAAATAAAGCGCGTTGCTGTCATAACCGCGGACGGTATATCCCATTTGCCTAAGATTTATAACCAGCGTATCAATATTCATTTTTTACTTTTTTGTTGCGCCACCGAAAAAGTCAGGCATTGAAAATTCTTCGTCATTTGCGGCAAACCCCGCCCATCCGAACAGGTCACCCATTAATCCAGTATCTTCGCGTTGTTTTTGTTTTGAAAATGGCAAAATGTTTTTTAATTTACCAATTTTACTTTTGGAATTGGATTTTGTGGTATTCACAATTTTATCTTGGCTTTCAATAAACTCTGTTGCGAGTTGTTGCAATGTAATATCTTCTATATCTGCATCTGGGGTATTCACCACAGGTTCGTCTTTTGCAACTTCTTCTGATGCTTCATCATCATCAGAATCTTCTATTTCAGAATCCAATGGTTTCATAGATTCCAATAATTCTTCTAATGTTTTTTCTGATGATTCAATTTCAGTTGGCTCTGATGGTTCGCTAATAATTTCTTGGACAGTAATTGTATTCGTTTCTGTAACAATACCATCGTTTTCGGTAACTGTATGTTCTATGGCGATATTTGATTCTGGGACGGGTTCTGGTGATTCCTGTGTGATTTCTTCTGTTGTTTCTTGAACAGATTCATTATTGCCCAATACAGACAAAATAGGAATTACTTTTTCATCGGAATTGGTTTCGGGTTCTGGTTCAACCTCTGATACAGTTGCTTTTTTACGCCCACGCTTTTTTACCTCTGTCTTTACTGGTTCTGGTATGGGTTCTTGTATATCCTCTGTAATAATGGGTTCTGGTGAAACAGAATCTGTTGGTTGAATGTCCTGGAATTCATTATTTAATGCGTCATCTGTATCCACCGGCACACCAAACAAAACCGTATCAATACCCAAATTCAACGCGGTGCGCACTTCATTAAAGACCGCGCGTATATCAGAAATATTAAATTTATCGTCACCAGAAATATAAATGATTTTTGTTTTCATATTAAACAATCCCCCTAAAACAGCACAGGACTATTATATCATATTTTAGGGTTGAACGCATACAAAAAATATCGTAAAATGCATTTTGTTATGGCAGATATCAAAGAACAGATTTTTCAGGAACTTGATTCGTTGGAAAAGGCGGTTGCGGGCCTGCAATGTGATGCGGATACCGCCGGTCGCCAAACAGATTTAGAGGTGGCAATCCTGACGCAACAGGTTAAAACCCTGCGCGCAAGAAATGCGGATGCCATTGGTGCGATTGATCGTTCTATATCCATTTTAGAAAAACTAAAGGCCAGGAAATGAGTGTTGTATCCATACCAATTGTGAATAAAACATACCCTATGGGTTGTGAAGACGGCCAGGAAGGGCGCCTGATTGAACTCGGCAAAATGATTGATGTTCGTGCGCGCCAGATTTTGGATAAAATTGGGCCACTACCTGAAAATTCGCTTTTGGCAACATTATGTATTGTTTTGGCAGATGAAGTTCAGAGTAAATCATCGCCCGATGTAAATGATTCTGATTTGCGTGAAATTTTGGCACGTATTCGCGAAATAAAGAAAAAAATTAATAATTAAATAAAAACTTTGCTTATCATAAATATTTAGTGTAAAATTATTGTGTCATGGCGGTTGCCATGATGGGGTGCAACAACCCGTTTAACGAGTCAGATTTATTCTGGCGAAATCTCCTGAATCTATTAGGTCAGGAGGGTTGCTGAATATATAGAATAAAGCAACACAATTCGTTAAATTGTTGTTGACCTCCTGACCACCTGTTTTTTTGGTGGTTATTTTATGCAAAAATACAGGAGTATAAATTGGGTGCGAAAGTTGATAAACAAGAATTAACAATCAAGGGTGCAATAAACAACCTGCTTATTTCGGTTTTGGACGATGTAAATTTTATTCCATCAAAGACAGATTTAAATAAACTAAAATCGGTTATCTACCTGTTGTCCCGAAATGCGAAATATCGAAAAAAGATTTTATCAATGAAATCTAAAAATTAATCCACCGGGTAATGACGTGGGTATGTGTTATCCGGATGTACCAATGCTGATTTTACCCCACAACCACACAAAGCAATCAAACACAAAATTATAAATATTTTTTTCATGCTACCATTATAAATTGATAGTTATTTTAACTGGCAGCCTCACTGGGATTCGAACCCGGATTCTCGCCTTGAAAGGGCGGTGTCCTAACCATTAGACGATGAGGCCAATGAACTTTATGCCCGCAAATTTTATATAAATGTTTTCGGTTTGTCAAGAAATTATGTCGTTAAAATGAAAAATGCGCCATTTTGGCGCATTTTTATAAACCGTTTACAATCTTTAACACACGTTCTGGAACTTCGGCAATCGCAATACGCTCTTGTTCCATCGTGTCGCGATGGCGTAATGTAACAGTGCCATCTTCGATTGTTTGATGGTCAACCGTGATACATACCGGTGTTCCGATTTCATCGTGCCGACGGTAATTTTTACCGATATTACCAGAATTTTCCAGTTCTATGCGTCCAATGGATAATTTACGCAGGGAATTTTCAATATTCTGGGCGGTCTCCAGTAATTCAGGCACATTACGCGCCAATGGTATAACCGCAGCCTTGACCGGGGACAACCATGGTTTCAACTTTAATACAGTGCGTGTTTTACCGTCTCCCAAATCTTCGACCGTATATGCGTTGTGCATAATTGCTAACATCGCACGATTTACACCCATCGCAGTTTCAATAACATACGGCAAGAAGTTTTCGCCTGTTTGTGGGTCTGAATAAGATAACTTTGTCGTGGAATCTTTATTTTCCATAACATTTGCGTTAATCTTAAACTCGTCTTGAGATTTAGTGTGTGAACCCAAATCAAAATCTTGACGATTGTGGACACCTTCGACCTCATCAAAACCATCTGGGAACAGGTATTCAATATCCACCGCGGCCTTGGCATAATGTGCCAACTTTATATGTGGCAAGAAACGCAATTTTTCCGCAGGAATGCCCAAAACATTTATCCACCAATCAAGACGTGTTTTTTTCCAGTATTCAAAATACTTTTCATCGTCCGCAGGGTTAATAAAATATTGCATTTCAGCCTGTTCAAATTCGCGCATACGGAAAACAAAACCACGTGGGGAAATTTCATTTCGGAAAGCCTTACCAATCTGGGCAATACCAAAAGGTAATTTATGCGGTTTGGCATCCAAAACATTTTTGAAGTTAACATATGTTGTGGTTGCTGTTTCAGGGCGCAGGTATGCATTAATTGCACCGTCTGCAGTTGCACCGATGGATAGTCCCATCATTAACTGATATGCACGTGGTTCTGTGATTTCCGAACTACCGCAATTGTCGCATTTTGTTGGGTCTTTCATTTTATCCTGACGCATACGTGCACCGCATTTTTTGCATTCTACCAATGGGTCAGAAAAACTCCCCTCGTGCCCTGAATACTTCCACATTAGGCGATTGCTGATAAGTGCGGCGTCTAAGCCTTCTATATCATCACGCGAATAAATCATAGAATTCCACCATGCGTTACGGATGTTCTTCATTAATTCAACACCGTATGGACCGTAATCATATGCACCGCCCAGGCCACCATAGATTTCCGAACCTGTGAAAATAAAACCACGACGTTTACATAACGCAACAATATCATTAATACTTACTTCTGACATTTTTTTTATCCTGTTGTTTATTTAGATTCTGGCACAATCGCATTGACGGGGCATATTGCAGCGCATGTTCCACAAGACATACATTTGTTTGGGTCAATAACACATTTACCATCAGTGCCCGTTCCAATTGCCATCGCAGGGCAAGCACCCATGCATGTGTGACAACCAATACATCTTGAACCATCTACTTTATACATTTTATTTACCTTTGTCTAATTACGGTTATTAAACAGACTTAATATATATTCAAACATTGCGATGAATGAAATATATAAATGCAGTGCGCCTAATACCGCCAGTTGATTTTTCTGTGTTTCATCCCCTAGCACATTATAGGCATTCTTTAGTGTTTGCATATCGTATGCGGTGAACAGTGCAAATACTAATACACCAACAATGCATACAATCGCGGCCCCTGTTGCGCCCAATGGCCAGATTAATGAAATAATTCCTGTTAAGATTAAACCAATCATTCCCATTGTCAAGAAAATGCCGAGAAAAGATAAATCTTTTATCGTTTTATACCCAAATAGTGCCATACATCCGAACATCAGAGCAGAAATAATGAAAGCATAAATTATGGAAATTGGATTTATAGACAAAGATACGGCAATTAACGGCGTTATGGTTATACCCATAATAATAGAATAAATTGCCAACATTACCGCCCCCGTTGATGGTCGCATGTTAAACGCACGAACCTGAGCCCAGATAGAAAATATAAGTCCGCCAAATAATAAAACGTAATAAAGTGCCGAAAATCCGGTTGCTGTTGAATTAAACAAGAACTTAAGTCCACCGCCAAATATAGTTATGACGGACGTAATCGCGGTTAATAAAACCGCCCCAAACATTAAACCAAATATGCGTTGTAAATATCCATCTATGTTATTCTTTGTTACAACTTGTTTGACAGCCATTATTTCCTCCTTGTTATCCTAAGAATATATAATACAATACCACAAGCTTTTCAAGATAAAAAGCTGAGTGTTAAAAGTTAGAGCACAGTATCTAAGATAAATATGTATTTGTTAGATATATGTAAGATTGTTCTGAGAAGTAGCATTCTAAAAATCGAAAAAATACAAAGTGGGTTGTTTTGCTTCTAAGCGAGAATGTTTGAAAAACGAAGTTGGCCTAATTTACATTAAATGTTGTAATGATGGTGTCAAAAATTTACAGTTATGACGACTGCGTTGTTAAGAAAGAACTAAATGAAAGATAAATACTTGAAATGGTGTTTTTATTGTCTATAATATAATCTGTCAACAAAAAGGAGTTGCATATGAATGTCAAAGAAAGATACGAAAGAAACAACAATGTGTTGTTTTTCTTGGGTAATAAAGGGCCAATGATACAAAAAGAAGAATTATTGGCAGAAATACAACAAAAATTGGCGGATTTAGAGGAAGAATTCAGAAAAAATAAAGATGTTATGGTCGGCAAAAGGAAAGATGCCTATATGCGCTGTATATGTGATTGCCGTCAATTGATTGAGCGTTTAAAATCTCAATTATGTCGTTAGTTATAAATCGCCAGAAAATATCTGGCGATTTTTTATTGCTTTTTATTTCGGATTGTAAAATGATTATACTATGGCAATAATAATAGATCCTATTTCACCAGTTGCGTTTTCTATATTTGGTTTTGGTGTACGTTGGTATGCTATTGCCTATGTTTTGGCGTTTGTTGTGGGCTTTTTGGCGATTGGTAAATTAACCCAACAAGACAATAACAAATTATCAAAAAAACAAATGGATGATTTTATTACTGCGATAATCTTGGGTGTTTTAATAGGAGGACGTTTAGGTTATGTGCTTTTTTACAATTTGCATTACTTTTTAGCGCACCCATTGGAAATATTTGCCCTGTGGCATGGCGGTATGAGTTTTCATGGTGGGTTGTTGGGTGTGGTTGCTGCGACATTTATATTTGGACATAACAATAAATTAAATTCGTGGTCTTTGTTGGATTTATTAGCGGTTGTTGCACCAATAGGTTTGTTCTTTGGTAGAATCGCGAATTTTATAAATATGGAGGTTATGGGTCGTCCATCAAAAGTGCCATGGGCGGTGGTGTTTAATGGTGATACACAAATTCCCCGCCACCCGAGTCCTTTGTACGAGGCGGGTTTAGAGGGTATAGTATTGTTTATAATAATGCTGTGTCTGTATAAATTTACCAATTTACGCAAACGTCCAGGGGCATTGGCGGGTATAATGGGTATGTTATATGCATTATTTCGGTCTTTTTGTGAATTGTTCCGCGCGCCCGATGCTCAGATTGGTTTTTTAACTTCATGGGGCCTGACGATGGGGCAATTATTATCGATAATATTATTTTTTGCAGGACTATTGATTTTTGCGTTTGCGTTTAGAAAAAAATAAGCTATAATACACATCGCGCAATCGCAGGTTTGAAAGACCGGCGGAAGAAAAAATTCGGATGGGTGGCATAGCGGGCAATAGCGCGGTCTTGCGTACGAGTAAGCAAGGCGAACATATCGCGTGAAGCCGAGCGCAAAGGAGTAGTGAGCAGCACCGCCAGGTGCGATAAGCGAACAAAACCGCAGGTTTGAAAGACCAGCGGAAGAAAAAAAGTTTCGGATGGGTGGCAGAGCGGTCGAATGCGACGGTCTTGAAAACCGCTGAGGTGGCAACGCCTCCGGGGGTTCGAATCCCTCCCCATCCGCCACAAAAATCAAACGCCCGATTGTAAAAAACTTGACAGGACTGATTTGTTTGGTAAGATAATTTCACACCAAGGAGTTCATCATGGCACAACAATATTATCCAAATGTAGTGGTTCAACAAGCATTATTGAAAAGTTTGGATTCTAAAAACAAAAAAGTGTTCGTCGTATTGGAAAAAACTTATGGTGACGGAATTAACGTTTTTGAAATAGAGAAATACACTGTAAAAAATGCAAAAGATGACACTGTCTTTGAATACCAAAAAGAAAGTTTGGAATCCTCGTTTCGCAAATCATTAAAAATCGATGGTACTATTATAAAATATGATACACATGATACGCTTTTTAATTGTGGGCCTTTGGGGGATTTCGCTCGCTTTGTTGATAAATTAGAATACACATTAAAGCAAAAATTGGCTGTGCAAGCAAATGATGAAATGTACAAAAAAGCCAAGCAAAATATGTCCGTCAAGGACAAGTTTGTAATTGAATATTTAAATAATAGGTTACAAAAGTAAAAAAGTCATAAAGAACTGTATTACCAAAACAAGGCGTAATTTTTGTATGCTAAATTGTGCAACAGAATTCTAGTCCGCCAGGAATATTGAACATCCCGTGGAATTACCACGGGATGTTATTTTTTTGCCCCATTTCCGGCGATTTTTATGGGCGACATTTCCACTGTATACAATCAATGTTCCCAAATATCCCAACTTTTACCCAAATGATATACCTTGCCCAAAATCCCAATGCCAGTTTGATGTTGCTTTTTTATGCAATTTGTGATATAATACTTCCAAACGATATAAGACGACCTTTGTCGCCTTTTTTATTGCCCGCTTTCGCGGGCTTTTTTATGCAATCGCGACTTTGTGTTAGCAAAGACGGATAACCAAAGGAAAAATAATGCAAATACCAAAATTTTTACGCGACCTGTTGCAGTCCAATAATTATTGGAACAAAAACAGTACCGAATTCACAAAAGCAAA
>JAKSTC010000012.1 GCA_024402765.1 Alphaproteobacteria bacterium | reverse complement strand
GGTCGCAAGATAAGATATCCCCATGAGTTCAGTTCTAGACTAGGACATTGATAGGCTGTGTGTGTAAGCCCTGTGAGGGGTTTAGCTTAACAGTACTAATCGAACCATTGACTTTTTATCTTTTTTGTTTGATTTTTCAAACAAATGCTTGAAGAGTTTGTTGATTTGTTTTAAGATTGCAGATGTTCGCTGGATTTAATTCTGGTGATTATTGAGCGGAAGTCACCCTCTGTTCCATCCCGAACCAGACAGGGAAACTCCGTATCGCCGATGGTACTTTGGCTTAAGCCACGGAAGAGTAGGTCGTCGCCAGAATTAAATCCAGTGCGTTCATAAAAACCGTAGAATTTTTTAACCGCCCATGTGGCGGTTTTTTATTTGTTTTTTAATATTTTTTTGTTTACAGACCTATCAAGAAAATGTTACAATTGAACTAATAACATGATGTCTTGGCTTTTTATGACGTCTGTGATATGCAGAATCTTGCGTATTGTAAAGGATAGGAGAGTTTTTATGAAACAGAAAAATATTGTGGAATTTGGTAAAAATGCCGTGGGAACGTTTTTCCTTATTGCGGCTGCGTTTTTTGTGTGTTCTACATTTTTGTCTATCAAGACTGTTTTTGCGGATCCAATTGCGCCGGCGCAACCGGTGGTTGATCGACAATTGTCGCGCAGTGCATCGCGTTCGGTGGCACGTCCTACATCGCGTGCAACAATTGCGCGAACAACGTCTGCGCGTGCTGATACCACTACTGCAAATTCAGAAAAAACTCGTAACGTTGCAACCCGTTCAACGTCTGCACGGACAAACCAAAATGTTGTATCGCGTGGTGTAACTTCGCGTGCAGCCATATCGCCGCGCAGTGTTGTTTCGCGTACAGCGGTAAATCCAGCACGTGTTAGTTTGGTGGGGGGCGCAATGCGTGCAAGCACTGGCAGTGCGGCAACAACATATTCTGTGTTATCTAATAAGTTATATACAGGTAATTATTCAAATATTATTGATTCTACAACAGGCTTGATTTCTGCTGATGCGTATAGCGCATGTCTGGATAGTTATTATACATGTATGGATGAAATCTGTACGGCGCGCAGTGATACCAAGGGTCGTTGTTCGTGTGCCGGTCGTGCAACCAGTTTTATGGTGGCCGAAGAAGCATTAGAAAAAGCAAACGAAGAATTGATTAACTTGTCGGGGCAATTGGCGTTATTGGTTGCCACCAAGGGCAAGGATGTTAGTGCGGCATTTCAATTAACCGATGCAGAAAAGGTTATGAATTGCGTTTCGTATCGTGAGAATGTAACCACGGGCAATCAAACAGATGAAGATTGGTATAAAGAGCATCCAACATGGAATAATGATACAACCGGTTCTTTACAAACCAGTGGTGAGCCTTATTATTGCAAGGCTGGAAACAATAACTTTGGTTTTGATATCAAAAATATAGATGGTTCTGGGTCTGATATTTTAGCGTCGTTAAAGGCATGGGCGGATGCCAAGGATATGGCGAAACAGTTTGAGACTAACGATGATAGTAGTCTATATACCGCTATGTCAAATTTAACGGGTGTGTTGTCTGGTTTGAATATAACTTTGGATGATGCACAATCTACGGCAAAATTGGATTCTTTGGCAAACACATGGGGATATGAATTATTTGAATATGCGCATAATAATGTTTGTGGTCGTGTTCTTGATTCTTGTTTTAATGGTATATACGAGGCATGTGGAACACCACCATCCGTTGTTGACTCTAACAACAAAAGTCATAATAAATGTATGAATGGCCAGAGTAATAATTGTCCGTTTAATTACAATAGTTATATTTCTGTAAAAACATCTGGTGATAACCAGGGTGATGTTGTTTTGAATGAACGTGGTTCAACAAATGCGACAACATCTTCATCTGCGTCTTGTTTTGGATATTCAACATCGTCAACATCAACATCTGATCCGTATGCCCAGTTGCGTGGTCCGGTTGCAGATGCGCGTCGCAGCATAATGCAGAAATATTTGTTGGATGCAAATGCGGCATGTGATGTTTATGGCGCGGCGTTGCAACAAACGGCACAAAATATCGCATATCAAAAGGTTGCGGCACAACAGGCATTGCAACAAAAGCGCCTTGATTTCTATACCGAAGAACAAAACGCGATTGCGTCTGCGTATAGCAGTGGCATAAGCAACCTGAACGAATGTTTGTCCGAATTGTATGATTGCTATACAACCCAGGAAACGTCCAATACAAATTGGTCAACCAGCCGTATCAAAACATATTGTGCCCAGATTTCAAATGTTCCACATTGCTATGATACAATGGTTTGTGGCACGCCGGGTAATGTAAGTACATTACAAGCGGTTATAGACAAGGCGGATAGTGATAGTTGTGTCGCGACGAATGATTTCACAACAAATACTTGCCGTAATATCGTAACCATGGCGGAAATATTAAGTGGCTCATATGCGTCTGGCGCACCAGAAGGAAGTTCTGTAAAATATCGTGAACAATGTTTGCAAGATATTGGAATTGACGGGGTCAGAAGTTGGACGCGTACAAGCAGTACGTCCGGGACAAGTTGGCCAGATAACAATTAATCATAACCGCCCGTTTGGGCGGTTTTTTAATGCGGTATATTCGTGGGTTATTGTGTTCTTACTCTTTTTTTGTCATTCCGGCGCAGGCCGGAACAGGGGCTTAAATACCTGTGTCGCAGAATTCGTAATAATAACAAATACCACGACAAAATTTCCTAGACCCTATTGCGGACCAAGTCCGCAATGACAAAATTATATTTGCATAAAATTTTAGACAAAATGCTTGACTTTGTGTGTTCTGGTGGTATTATTTGCATAAACTTTTAGACAAAAGTAGAACAAGAACAATAAAGTTAAGGTTAGAAATATGAGCAACTTCGCAATCTTTCAAACTGGCGGCAAACAATACCGTGTGCAGGCTGGCGATGTTATCAAGGTTGAAAAAATCGATGCTGATAAAACCGTTGAATTCGACCAGGTTTTAATGGCAGGCGACAAAATTGGTACCCCATTCGTTAGCGGCGCTAAGGTTATTGCAGAGGTCGTAGAACAAAAACGCGATGACAAGGTTTTGGTGTTCAAGAAAAAACGTCGTCAAAATTATCGCCGTACTGCGGGTCATCGTCAATATATAACTGTTTTGAAAATCAAAGAAATCAAAGCGTAAAACCGTAAGGAGTTAAATTATGGCACATAAGAAAGCGGGTACCGCTACATCAAATGGACGTGACTCTGCGGGACGCAGATTGGGTGTTAAAAAATCTGGCGGCAGTCATGTTATTCCTGGAAATATCATCATTCGTCAACGTGGCACAGCGGTGCATCCGGGTTTGAATGTTGGTATGGGCAAGGATCACACAATATTTGCGAAAATTGCGGGTATTGTTACATTTAAACGCGGTCTGGGCGATCGAAAGACTGTTTCGGTTACACCAGAAGCGAAATAATTAAAACCGTCCATTTGGACGGTTTTTTGTTTTTTTACTTTACTTATATTTTATAAATCATTTATAATAAAGCCGTTACGACGGGTTGTCGTAATGGGCTTAAGAACCCTGCACTATGCGTCTATGATGACGGTAAAAAACTCCAACTGTTGGTTGGGGTGCTGTGAATAGATTGAATAAACGGCGCAATTCATAGTGATTGTTCTTAAACTCCAACCACTCGATACATATCGGTGGTTTTTTTGGTGGCGTATTTACCACGCATTTATGCGCCACCACCAAGAAAATATAAAAGGGGGAGTTGATGCGGAAATTTTTATCAGTTATTTTATTTTTTGGGTTGACCGCCCCCGCCATTGCAGACGAATGCCCAATGGGATATATGCCGACAAAATATACACAATTGGAATATATTGAATCAACAGGTACACAGTATATTGATACTGGGGTTGTTGCTAATGCAACTTCAGAATTTAGAGTAGCTTTTAAAATGATGATGACTCAATTAATAAGTAGTAGAGAACAAGCTATTTTAGGTTGTAAGAACCTTTCCAGTAATCAAGGCACTACATTATTCTATTCTCCAAATTCAAAATATATTTCTTCTTGGTCGGGGACACAAACAGGATGGGCTGACATGGCAGCTACGGATGTGAATACTATTCATGAAATATTAATGTCTTTTACAAGACCCTCAGGAAGGAATTTTGTTATAGACGGTACTACGTTAACTAATTCTTGGTCAAATAATATGCTTGCAAATAATGAACATTATGCAATTTTTAATAGTTGTGCTAATGCTGGGAAAGTAGAAAACTTTTATGGTAGAATATATTACTTTAATATGTACCAAGATAACGAACTAGTATTCAACGGTATCCCTGCAAAAAGCAATTCAGATAATGAACTTGGTATGTATGACACTGTAACTGGACAATTCTTTACAAACGCAGGCACAGGTGAATTTATAGCCGGCCCAGAAACATCAACAGAAAACACCTGTTTTCCATGTCCGCCAAATACCTATAAAGATTTTGTTGGAAATAGTGATTGTATCCCATGTCCAGATACATTTAGTTCACCATCGGGTGCAACCAGTATTAATGAGTGTGGTCGTATTTTGCATATTGGGGACTATGTTGCACATATGCCATTTGGACGGCGAACCGAGCATGGTTTATGCACAATGTTTGACGGTAAAAAATACTGTGCCGATGTTTATGAAAAACAATAATTTTTTGCTTGCGTGCGATTCGTAAATTGTTCTATGATTAAATTGGAAGGAAAGGAATGTTATGCAAAAAATATCGGTTTGGGCAATATCTATTTTGCTTGTAACCCCTGCGATTGCGGGCGGTTACCTGCCAACGGTTGATGTGTCGGGTGGTGCATATTCTGCACGTGCTGCGTTTGGTGGAACACCAACAAAAACAACCCAGGTTAGCAAAAATGTCGTTGCGCGCACTGCAAAACAGACCGCAAAAAAAACATCTGATAATATCATTGCAGGTGGCGATATTTTAACCCCCATGCGCCCCAGTGATAATTTATGGGCAACATCAGATGCACCATTGCGTATGCCACGTGCAAATGAATTTACGGTGATTCGTTCCGAAGAAATCTTACCCGAAGAAAATTTGGATAAACCAACCGTTGTTGCGCGCAACAACGCACCAGTAATTGAAAGCGAACTGGATATACGAATTGCACGTCTGAACGAATTGCAAAAAAAAGCAGATGAAAGTGTTCGTGATGAACCAATTAAAATAACATCGCCTATTGTTGCAACCGCAGAAGTTGAACCGGTTGTTGAAACTGAACCTGTAAAACTGTCACGTATGGTTGTTCCAATGCAAACGGAAAGTATACGGACACGCGCAGAACAGGCAACTTCTCCACGAATTGCATCTGTGCGTGATGATATGACAAAGTTAAATCCAACCGAATTGCGTAAGGCATTCAGAAAAACATTCTTGTCAGAAAATAAACATTTATCAGCATACCAGATTGATAATAAATTTGATGTTGCGTCTGATATGTCCAGTGGAATAGAGGGATTCACCGCAGCGCGTGATTTGTCTGAAAGTGGTGGTATTCGTCCGTTGGAAATAAAAATCAAATTCCGTAATGCCGATTCGTCTTTGTCGCGCGATAATTACACACTGCTTAGTGAATATGCTGGAATTGTTGTGAATAATCCAAAACGTGCGATTCAGGTCTCTATACCGCAAAGTGTGATTAATAATGCTGATGATAAAAAATTGGCGGCACGTCGTTTGGCAATTATCGAACAGGTGTTAAATGATACGGGTGTTTCTGAACAACGCATAATGCCAGTATTGGCAAATCGTGATATTGATGATGGATTTTTATTGCGTATAATTTCAAATGACCAATATGAAACACTTACCAAACAGAAAAAGAATATGTTTGGTGATACGGTGTCCCAAAAAACATACAAAAGTATGTCATGGTAAAAATTATTGATGCATTAAATTCCGTTCTTGAATTTTTATATCCTGCAACATGTCCGTTGTGTAATGCACGTGTTTCAACGCACGGTGAATTGTGTGCTGATTGTTGGGGTGAATTTCATTGGATAGACAAACCAAAATGTGCAAAGTGTGGTTATCCGTTTGCATCTGATTTAGATTTGGGTTTGGAAACTCTGTGCCCGGTATGTGCGGCGGGTAAATGTGAACTTGATTGGATACGGTCCGCGTGTGTTTATGATGATGGGTCTAAGGTGGCGATGTTGCCGTTTAAGCATTGTGGCAAAACACAATATTCAACCTTTATGTCGCGTGCAATGATGTGGGCGTTACGCGATGTTGATTGTAGTGCGATTGATATTGTTATGCCGGTGCCACTCGCGTATAAACGTTTATGGCATCGTGGTTATAACCAGGCGACATTATTGGCGCGCCCGATTGCGCGTGCGCTGGGACTTAAAATGGATTTAGAGTCTGTCCGTCGCAAATATCGTGATTCAATGGGGCACAAAACCGCTGTGCAACGTGCACAAAATATTCGCGGTGTGTTTAATGTTGTGCGCCCAGAAAACCTAAAAGACAAAAACATTTTGCTGGTTGATGATGTTATGACAACTGGTGCGACATTTGATGAATTAAAACGTGTGTTAAAGCGCGCGGGTGCAAAAAATATATATGGTCTAACATTTTGTCGTGTTGCGCGCACCGCATAATTTAATAATATGTCTGCTTGAAATTTGTTTTTAATCTGCTAGGATTTATCTATATTTAAATTTGAGGCAAATTATGAACATAGAACTTGGTAAAAACATTGATACGCGCGAACTGGAAACGCGAATTCAGGAATTTTGGGATAGCAACGATTTTTGGACAAATGATGTTAATTCATCAAAAAAGTCGTTTTGTGTAATGATGCCACCACCAAATGTTACAGGTAACTTACATATGGGGCATGCGCTGGACAATGTATTAACCGACATAATGTGCCGTTATAAACGTATGGCGGGTTTTGATGTTTTGTGGCAACCAGGAACAGACCATGCATCTATTGCAACCCAGTTGTTGGTGGAACGCGATTTATCAAAACGTGGTATCAATCCGAATAGTTTGTCGAAACAAGAATTATTAGATTGTGCCTGGAAATGGAAGGCAGAAAAGGGTGGTCAGATTATAAATCAGTTGCATGTATTGGGTGTGACACCGGTTTGGAAACGCGAAAGATTCACTATGGATGACGGTTTGTCGCGCGCAGTAACTAAAATGTTCGTCAAGATGTATAATGATGGATTGATTTATCGCGAAAAACGCCTTGTGAATTGGTGTCCAAAACAACAAACTTCTGTGTCTGATTTAGAGGTAGAAACACGCGAAGAAAATGGTAAGTTTTATTATTTTAATTATCCTCTTGTTGATGGTGGGTTTATTGAAATCGCAACAACGCGTCCTGAAACATTGTTTGGTGATAAGGCGATTGCTGTTCATCCTGAAAACGAAAAATTAAAACATTTAATTGGTAAAAAGGCGATTATTCCATTAACAGATATTGAAATCCCAATTATTGGTGATGAACATGCTGATCCTGAAAAGGGAACGGGTGCTGTTAAAATTACGCCTGCGCATGACTTTGATGATTATGAGGTGGGATTGCGCCATAACCTAGAACCGTTGTGTATTTTAACGCCAGATGCAAAATTAAAAGATATAGAGCAGGTCCCAGAAAAATATCGTGGTATGGACCGTTATGTCGCGCGTAAGGCGATTATAGAGGATATAGAAGCTGCTGGTCTGATTACAAAAATCGAAGACAGAATTATTCCAACGCCATATTCACAACGCGCTCAGGTGCCAGTAGAACCATATTTAACAGAACAATGGTTTGTTGATGCTAAAAAATTGGCACAGCCTGTTATCAAGGCGGTTGAAGAAGGTAAATTACAATTTATCCCAGAACACAGATATAATTTATTTATGGCATGGATGAAAGACATCCGCCCTTGGACTATTTCTCGTCAGTTATGGTGGGGACATCGTATACCGGCATGGTATGATGCGGATGGCAATGTTTATGTTGCAGAAACCGAAGAAGAGGCAATTAAACAATCAGGTGGTAAAACATTAACACGTGATGAAGACGCATTGGATACATGGTTTTCATCTGGGATGTGGCCATTTTCAACACTTGGGTGGCCAGATGTGACGGCTGAATTAAAACGTTATTATCCAACAAGTTTGTTGTATACCGCGGCAGATATTATATTTTTCTGGGTTGCGCGTATGATGATGATGGGATTGTATGTTATGGGCGATGTTCCATTTAAAACAGTTAATTTTCATGGCTTGGTTCGTGATGCTAAAGGACAAAAAATGTCCAAGACCAAAGGTAATGGAACAGATCCATTGGAAGCTGTTGAAAAATTTGGTGTTGATGCTTTGCGTTATTGGATTGCAACCGCACCAATTGGCACAGATTTAAGATATAGCGAAGATGAGGTTAAACGTGGCTCAAAGTTATTAACCAAATTGTGGAATGTATCAAAATATGTTTTGATGAATCTCACAGATTTTGAGCCGGAAACCGCACCACAGATTCCAACCTCAGAACGTTTTATTGAAGATAGGTGGGTGTTAAACGAATTGAACAAGACGGTGGCAGAGGTTCGCAAGAATCTGGACAAATTTGATAACTATAATGCGCGTTCTGCGATTGATAGTTTCTTTTGGGATGTTTTGTGTGATCAATATGTTGAATTTATCAAGGACAGATTCTGGTCACCTGAAAAATATAGCACAGAATCAAAACTATCTGCACAGTGGACGCTATATACGGTGTTGCGTGCGGTGATTGGTTTGTATGCACCATTTATTCCATTTTTGACCGAAGAATTGTGGCAAAAGATTTATAAGGATGTTGAAGGTGGTGAAACGCTGCATCTGACCCAATATCCAGATGTGCGCGATGAATACAATACCGATGTATCGCAAATGAACATTGCGCTGGAAATCCTGAAAACTGTTCGTGGGTTGCGCACAGAACGCAAAATTGGTAATGGTGCGAAATTGGAAACACTGACCATTCCATCTGATACACCGGTGGAATTACATGGTTTGATTAAATCAGGCGCACGTGCAAATGAAATTATTCTGGGAACAGTGGTTGATTTTACAGTGGTAGAGGAAAAATAACAATGACACCCAAAACAACGGAAGAGAGAATTTTAAAAACCTATCAATGCGACAGGTATGGTATTGTTCGACCTGTGATGTTAATGAATGAATTACAGGCGGTTGCCGATCGTAATGCAGAAATATTGGGGTTCGGTCGCACGTATTGTGTGTCGCATAATGTTGGTTGGGTTGTGACGCATATGTTTGTTGATATTGTTGATGCACCGCGTGAAAACGAGGTTTTGTTTGTGTCCTCATGGCCGGTTAAGAATAATGGTTTGCGTGCGATTCGTGATTATGAAATTCGTGATGCGTTGGGGCATGTTCGTGTTCGCGCAACCAGTCAATGGGTGTTAATTGATCTGGAATCGCGTCGGCCATTACGTTTGGACGATAGTTTACCACAATATGAACAATTAAATGTGCGTGCATGGGACAGGGAATTTAACCGCGCCCCATTAATTAATCCAAATGCAACACATGTATTTAATTGTCGTTATGATGATGTTGATGTGAACCAGCATATAAATAACGCGGTCTATGCCAGTTGGGCAACCGAAAGTGTCGGATTTGAATTTCGTAACACGCACCATTTGTCGGGCATAGAAATCTATTTTGAACATGAAATACCGGCAAATGTACCATCTGTAAATGTTGATGTCGAATTAACCCCACACAAGAGTGTGCATCACATTCGTGTTGGCACTGAATCTAAGGCGCACGTTATATGTTATTGGAATTAAAACCCGCCCGTTTGGGCGGTTTTAATTCCTAAAAACAGGTACAAAACAAACCAACGTTTAAATGCAACTAGTTTTTTCAAAAAAACTCAGTTTTTACAAAATACCAAAAAGCCCAGATTTTTGCACATTACAGGTGCACTGTGTTTGACAAACGGTATTTTTGGTATATTGCAATTTAAACGTTGGTTTTTAGTACAATATTGGACATAGGAAAAAATAATAAAGGAAAAGGAGAAAACACCATGAAACACTTAGGCATAATCGCGGTATGTGGCATAATTGCGACCCCGGCAATGGCGAACATCGCATCAACCCAATACGTCGACAGCATAAAAACAGCATTGCAGGCATCAATAGGCAATAAAATGGATGGGACATTTGCCGCAACAAATAGTGCATTGATTACAGACGATGGTGGTAACGTCACAACGGGCACAATCGCAACAGGCATGATAGAAAACGCATCTGTGGGAACTGGTCAACTGGCGGGCAGTGCGGTAACGAATGACAAGATAGCGACAGGGATATCAATGGATAAATTATCATTACCCAATGACAGATGCGCGAACGGGACATGTGTAATCGTATATGATTCTGCGAACGGTGGCAGTTTTGCATGGGAAGATGTTAGTCGTGTAGTATCACAGTAAGCAAAGATAAGATAATGGGGGAAAACAGAAATGAAAAAGCTATCAATAATACCAATAGTATGTTTATGTAGTGGTGCTGCGTTTGGAGACATAGCGTCCACAGAATACGTAAACAGTGAAAAGAGTAAATTAGAAACGACGCTATCTACCAAGATGGACAAGGGTGGTTATACAGCATCACGTGCGATGCAGACATCAAACACTGGTTCGGCGACATCTGGTAAGATAAGTGGAAGTATGATGGCGGATGGTGCAATAACGACGGACAAGTTGGCAAATGGTTCTGTTGATAACAATGCGATAGCGGATGGTGCCATAGGATTAAAAAAGTTATCATTGACATTCCCAACGAGTGGTAAACACCTATTAACCTGGGATAATGCGAGCAACAGTTATAAGTTTGAGGCGATAAAGTTAGCAGGTTCGCGATGTCCAACGGGCCAATACGACATAGGGTTTGAACAATGCGTAGACCCAGCGACAGTAACAGTTATTAACAGTAAATACTATGCCCTAAATGCTACAAGTATTCCATCTGACAATCCATATAATTTTAGCACACCTGGTGAATGGGGTGTAACGTTTGATGGGTATGGGACAGTAAAGGGAATAGCATCGTGCAACAGCACATCGGGGACGAGCGTGGGAGAGGTAAAACCCGGTAATACGTTTACCCAGGATAGTGAGGGTCTATATTGTTGGTGTAAGATGACATCACCGTCTGCTTCGGGTTGGGTGTTCCGCAACGACAGCGACGATGCGGACATTTGCGCTAACAATTGTGCTAGCGCCTGCGCTAACGGCGTCCGGCGCGATTCCGATTTCCGGCCGGGCGTTTTTGGGTCGGTCGGCAATTGATTTTATCGCGACGGAGCAATTCTTTCGTTCACCACCGCATAACAGCGGTGTTTTTTTGTTTGTAATTATGCACTTACTCCCCTTTGTCATTGCGAGCGGATGCGAAGCAATCCAGTCATAATAATGTAATTATTTGTTATTCCGGCGCAGGCCGGAACACTGGATTGCCACGGTCGTTTGCACTTCCTCGCAATGACAAAAAAGAAAAACAAACACCGCATAACAGCGGTGTTTTGTAAAAACACAAAATAAAAAAACCGCAATTGCGGTTTTTTTATTAATTGATTGCGGAAACCGCCAAACGTTTACGACCCGCCGCACGACGACGATTCAATACATCGCGTCCGCTTTTAGTAGCCATTTTTTCACGAAAACCATGTGTCTTTACACGACGTGTTTTTGATGGTTGATATGTTCTTTTTGTTGCCATAATAAAATCCTTTTGTGCCACTATTTAATCATACGTTTTATGAAAATGCAACTTTTTTTATTTACTTTTTACTAATCCAAGTTTTTTTAACATTTCTAGCATAAGATAGTAAATAAAAATTGCATAGAAAAACTGCCATATTGGTAAAAATGCGTTTTCTTTCATTTTTGCTTGCCTTTTGCTCTGATTGAATTAATAACATTTTCAAAAAATTGCAAATGCTTAACCATTATATTCAAATTGTATATACGAATTTTTAAATCCAGCATATCTATGAAATGTGTGTCTTTGCGACAGGTGTTTGTTACAGACTGTTGCATTTCATCGCGCAAGTTTATTAAAATCTGTTTTAATTCGGACATTTTTGCATGCTCTTTATAAGTTTTTATTCTAGTATAAAAAATAATTTTGTCAATGTATTTTATTGGCAATAATTCTTGACCTGGGGCCCAAAATTTTGCTATCTTGTGTCTATCATAAATAGGGGAAAATAAAGTTATGTCAGAAATTATAAATTCAAATGAAATAAATGAAATCAAAGTGCCTCAATCATCAATTGAACACGAAATGCGAACCAGCTTTTTGGACTATGCTATGTCTGTTATTGTAGATCGTGCATTGCCCGATGTTAGGGATGGTTGTAAGCCTGTGCATCGTCGTATTTTATATGTCATGAACGAGGTTGCACCGGCAACCAAGGCAACGGTTAAATCTGCGCGTATCGTTGGTGATGTTATGGGACGTTATCACCCACATGGTGACTCATCTATTTACGAGGCTATGGCCCGTATGGCCCAGGATTTTTCAATGGGTGAAATGTTGGTCCAGGGGCAGGGTAACTTTGGTTCGCGTGATGGCGATAAACCTGCCGCTATGCGTTATACAGAGGCGAGGTTGTCAAAACTCGGCGCATCGTTGATGGAAGATTTGGACAAGGATACCGTTGATTGGCAACCGAATTTTGATGGCACACTCCAGGAACCAATTGTTTTACCAACTAAATTCCCTAACTTTTTGGTAAATGGTGGGTCGGGTATTGCTGTTGGTATGGCGACAAATGTTCCGACATATAATTTAGGCGAAGTATGTAATGGTATTTTGGCTATATTGGACAGACGCGATATTTCTGATGATGAATTGTTCCAAATTATCCCAGGACCTGATTTCCCAACGGGTGCAATTGTTATGGGGCATGCTGGCGCGTACAAGGCGCACACGACAGGTCGTGGTTCTATAATTGTTCGTGCGAAAACACATATGGAAACTTTCCATGATCACCAGGCGATTGTTGTTGATGAATTGCCTTACCAGGTGAACAAGGCACAAATGATTATCAAAATTGCCGAATTGACCAAGGATAAAAAAATAGAAGGTATTTCTGAAATTCGTGATGAATCGTCCAAGGAAGGTTTGCGTATAGTTATCGAATTAAAACGCGATGCGATTTACGATGTTGTGTTGAATCATCTGTTCCAAGATACAGAAATGCAGACGAATTTCCCTGTGAATATGATGGCATTAAATCGCGGTCGTCCAATGTTGTTCACAATTCGTAGTGTTCTAGACGCATTTATTGAATTCCGCGAAGAAGTTATTCGTCGTCGCACTATATTTGATTTAAACAAGGCGCGTAATCGTGCGCATACTTTGTTGGGGTTGTCGGTTGCAGTTGGTAATCTGGACGAAGTTATTAATTTGATTAAAACCAGTGCCAATCCTGATGTCGCGCGTGATGCATTATTGGCGCGTGGTTGGCCGGCATCTGATATTGCATCATACATTGAATTGATTGATGACCCAAATACAGAGTATAAGGATGGTATGTTCTATATGTCCGAAGACCAGGCACGTGCAATTTTGGAATTGCAACTGCATCGTTTGACGGGATTGGAACGCGATAAACTGCATGCGGACTTAACGGAATTAGGTGCAGTGATAAAAGACCTGCTTGATATTTTGGGCAGTCATGAACGCATCATTCAAATTATTCGTGATGAAACAACTGCGGTGCGTGATAATTGGTCATCACCACGCAGAACAGAAATATCTGATGCGGAAATTGATATCGATATCGAAGATTTAATCGCACGCGAAGATATGGTTGTAACTGTATCTAATACGGGTTATATTAAACGTGTTGCGCTGGATACATATCGTGCACAAAAACGCGGTGGCAAGGGACGTAATGCCATGGCAACCAAGGATGATGACTATGTGGTTCAGGTATTTGTTGCAAATACACACACACCATTGTTGTTCTTCTCGTCCAAGGGATTGTGTTATAAATTAAAAACATATAAATTACCAGAGGCCGCAGCATCCGCCAAGGGTCGTCCATTGGTGAATTTGTTACCACTCGAAAAAGATGAAACAATTACCGCGATTTTACCGGTCTCAGACGAAGATGTTAAACGTGCCCAGGATTCAGGCAAGGAACATTTCTTGATGTTTGCAACCGCGTCTGGAACGGTGCGTCGTAACCGTATGTCTGACTTTGATTCAATTCGTGCAAATGGTAAGATTGCAATGAAATTGGAAGATGGTGATAGTTTGGTATCTGTCCTACCGTGTAACGAAGACCAGGATGTATTCTTGGCAACATACAGGGGTCGTTGTATTCGTTTCCCTGTGCCAGAAATTCGTATCTTTGCGGGACGTAATTCAACGGGTGTTCGTGGTTTGACATTGGCCAAAGATGACAAGATTATTGGTATGGCAATGTTTAATCATGGGGAATCGGATTCTGCTGTTCGTGCGGCATACATTAAACAAAGTCGCGCTGCGCGTCGTGCAGAAACAGGAATCGAGGAAGAATCTGATACGGACGAAGAAGAAACAAATGTTACTTTGACACCTGAACAAATGACAGAAATGGCAAAGACGGAAGAATTTATTTTGACTGTTTCTGAAAACGGTTTTGGCAAACGCACCAGTTCGTATGAATATCGCACAACACATCGTGGTGGAAACGGATTTGCTAATATTAAACTGGGTGGTAAAAATACCGCTGTGGCAGGGTCTTTCCCAGTAACCGATGACCAAGATGTTATCATGGTAACGGATGGTGGAAAAATTATCAGAACACCTGTGCGTGATGTTCGTATCGCGGGCCGTTCAACCGCCGGTGTAACATTGTTCAGAACCGCTGAAAATGAAAAGGTTGTTTCTGCAATCGCTATTGTTGGCGAAGAAGAAACCGAAGAACTAGCGGAAGAAACTGTCGCAGAATAATAAAGGCATTGGCATGGATAACGAATATTTTATGTCTATTAACGATGTATCAAAACGCTTGTCCGTGCCGGCGCATACTTTACGTTATTGGGAAAAACAATTTCCAAATGCAATTAAACCAACAACCGGGTCGGGTGGGCGACGTTATTATCGTCAGGATACATTTGATAAATTGGTTGTGATAAAAGATTTATTGTATGTTCGCGGAATGACGATCGCGGGTGTAAAAAAATTATTGCACGATGGCGAATTTCCAGATGTTAATAGTGTTTCAGAATCTATATCGGCACCTGTGGAATCCGTTCAAAATAATACCGTTGATATTGATTCTGTAATTGCTTTGTTAAAACATGCAAAAGACAAATTGTTAAATTCATAGATGTAAAATAATCGATTTGTCATTGTTGAATATCGCTGGTGGTCGGCGGGCGAGATTCGAGTTGGTTTATATATGTTTTTTTATTTTATTTCCACGAATTTTATAAATCTTTGTGCGGTTTGGTATTTTTTTTAATATGATCGGTAATGTGTTGCGGTCATAATTCCATGTCCATTCTATCCCGTTCCATAATCCATGTAATGTTTCTTTGTATGTTGAATGCTCTATACCTAATTTTCTTTTAATGTATCGTTTTATCAAGCGGTATATGCGAGTTGTTCGTGTTGGTGAAACAATATGTATTTCTGTTGCACGTTTTAAAACTGGGTTTACCCAATCGGAAAACGATGCGCCTTCGGATATCCAATTTTGAGTAATGGCAAATTCTTGTGCCATAGCAGTGCGTTCCGATTCACTGCGTTTGCGCGAATATTTACCAGAATTATCATGGTATATTTCGTCCAGATGATACAATGGCAAGTTAAGAGTTTTTGCCAATTTTTTTGCATATGTCGTCTTGCCTGAACCTGGCGCACCAATAATATGAATTCGTGGCAAAATACATCCTTTTCTTTGTAAATTGTATCACAAAAAGTTCGAAAGTGCTAGATAGAAGTCAAAAATATAAAAATTGACTTTCGAACTAGGAAAACTGCGCACGGATTGGCTCGGTCGGCTATGCCGACACTGTGCCGCATTCGTTAGTGCTCAAACTACGCAAGGCTTGTTTTCGCTTACTCATAGTCGAACCTGTCTCGCCAAAGGCGGACAATGTTTCAAATCAAACGGGCGCTCCACGCCAAAAATTAAACCACCCATAAGGGGTGGTTGAATTTTTGGTTGGAGTGTATTAGCGTTTTTCGGACTCGCGATATCCTTGATTTGCTTACTGTTGGGAAGAATATACAGCGCATTCTTGATAAATACCCTGTGTAATTTATTTTATGATTTTGCAGCGGGTGTTCCGGTATCCCATATCACCGCCCCAGCTGGGTATGTCGGGAACGGGGGTATCGGTATGGTATACGCTGGGTCTATCTATAACCTTATTACAATCTGGGTCTATATTATTGTTTCATTGGCCTTTACGCGTAGAGACATATTTTATATATACCCCGTTCAGTAATAATTATATACCATTCGTGGCTTTATAACAGTTCAATATATAAAAAGGTACTAGTATGAAAATAACAGATATTAAACTTAATGAAATCAACGATAATTCAGAATCAATATATGATGTTAGTATTATTATTGAAAACTGTGTATGTTTAACGGATATTAAAATCAATCTCTATACAGATGAAATGGTTGTTGTGTATCCAGATAATATTAGCCCTGTTAACAATGATGTAAAATCTGAATTAGACGACATAATTTTAGATAAACTCACACATAAACGCCCTTTACACGAAAAACTGGCCCAATTTATAAAATGATTACACCATATAGTGTATTACCATCCCATACGATTTATAAAGTGTGTGACGGTTGCTGGGGATACATCCATCATTTTTGCAATTCTGTATTTAGTTAAACCACTATCAAGCCAAATTCTTATTTTTTTGGTGTTTCTGGATAACTTTAACTTCTTTGATTGTGCTGCAAATGGTCGCCCTAATCGTTTACCAGATGCCTTAACACTTTCTAATGATGCCTTGGTGCGTTGAGATATAAGGTTGCGTTCTATTTCAGCAGATAGTCCAAATGCAAATGCCATAACTTTACTTTGAATATCATTTCCCAATCTGTAATGTTCTTTTAATGTCCAGACCTGACAATTTTTATTCAGACAAGTTTCCAAAATATGCATTACTTCCAACAATGAACGACCCAATCTGGATATTTCTGCTGCAATCAAAATATCACCATCTTGTAATTCATCTAATAATTGCCCCAGCTTCCGTTTATTTAACGGTTTGCGCGAAGAGATAGTTTCTTCAACCCATTTATCTACTGTAATGTTATTATGTTCTGCAAATTGTTGAATTTCATAATGTTGATGTTGCACCGTTTGCTTGTTTGAAGATACGCGGATATACCCGATAACTGCCATTTTCTTAATCCTTTGGTTGATAAAATTGCTTCAATTTAATAGAACGATAAAAGCAACATATTTTTTCCTAATTTGAATTAGTTGTTTGATGTATCAAAAGCATTAGAAAACCAGCATATACAAGATGTTTATATTTAGATAAATCGATTTACTAAACAATCGTTAGTTTGTTTTATATTGCTATACGACAATCAAAAAGGAAATTTAAATGGCTGTTGGTGAAAATTTTAGAAGGACAAACAGATAGAAATATGAAAAAAATATTTAGCTTAATAATTGTCGGGTTTTGTCTTGCAGGATGTTTGCAAGCGGGTGATATGAATCTTTGTGATGGGTGTTATACATCTGTTGAAAAAAGAGATTATAGTATTCAAAAAATGGAACAAAAGTACCCAATAAACGAGCAACTATTGGATGCTATGAATAACAACGAACGATATATTGTTAAAGCTCACACTAGAAAATACGATGGTTTCTTGTTTGGTTCTGAAGATATGCTTGCTAATATACTCTTACTTCCTATAGCACTCCCGTTATCTATGTTGCATACTATTGGTTTTCCCGTTGCATATGATTATGGTATGACATTAGAAAACCAAGAAGGGGTTACTGTTTTTGTATCATATTCTTCTTTGCTACAAGAGTATCCAAATAGTGGTGTAGAAAAGAAATATGACCTTATGACTCCTTCAGAATACATTAAAAATCAAGAAGCAAAAAAATTACAACAACAGGAACAACAAAAACGGATAGCTCTACAAAAAGAAATAGAGGCACGCCAAAAACAAGAACAATTGAAACAAAAAGAACAAGCTGAAAAACAACGAAAAGCAGAGAGAGAACAATTATCTAAAGATATAGCAGATTGTGAACAAGCAGTCGCAAAAGCAATAGAAAAAAGAAAATCAATATCTGCTGATGACATAAAAGTTTTTGATAGCAATTTTCTTATCCCTGGAAAAGACGGGTTATTATATTTCCCAATAGGTGATGTAAATGTTGTTGATTTTGCATCAAATGGTGTATTTGTAAGCGGACATAGATATTTTATATATACAAAAGATACTGATTATGCAACAAATGAGGAATTTAGAGGGGAAGGTTTAATTTATGAAAAAGTTGGTAATTACAAATACACAACCATAACAGGCGCAACAAGGTCTGTGCCAGCATATAAAGCAACTTCACATAAAATATCTGAAATAAATCCAAAAACATATTTAAAAAATAAAAATCTATCTTGTTGTCAGTATCAACATTATAATAGTACCGAAGGAGACGAATTTAAAGAAGTTGGTGTAGAAGTAAAGTCTCATTGTTCAGACGCCGATTCCGTATCAAAATCACCGCACTACGCTCCACTTTTGTGGTGTACTAATGGAAACGCATCGGGACGAACATGTTTTACAAACAATCATCCAAAAGGTGCGGGTTTTTCATCATCAGCACTTTGTACCGGTATAAACTATAAAGAATAGTAGAAAAGGTTAAAAATGACAAATAAGCACACATTTGATATAAATATTAACAAATATATTATACTAGCCTTTTTAGGTGGTTTTGTAGGTGCTCATAGATTTTATATTGGAAAAACACGCTCTGCAACGGTTATGCTCGTAATAACATTACTTGCTTGTTTGTTTAGTTCTTGGACCATATTTTATGTTGTGTTGATATGGACATTTGTTGATGTGTTTATTGCTATATGTAATATTTCCAATCCGCAAAAAGTTTTACAACAACCAAAAGAAGAGAGAATAAAAGACGAAAAATATAATGAATATATGTTAAATTTATTTGTAAAAATTTTAGAAGAATTGCCAGATTTTTTAAAAAGCATTCCAGGGGCAATTCTATCTTTTCTTATAGAAGCGGGTATTGTTGTATATTTAGTTGTCACATTTGGATTTTCTTTATTCTTCCATTGTCCTAGTGGTGATACTGGTTGCAGTTGTCTTGTTAGTTCTGTAAATAAAAATATGTCTTTTTCAGACAAAGTTACATTTATTATAAATGGAGCAAATCGTCAAGATTTATTACCGTATTTAGATTTTGGTGACGCACTCAAATGTGCAATAGTAGCAGATTAAAGCAAGTAGGAGTGTTGTATGAAAAGGGCAATGGAACCAGATAGTTTTAATTTATTGATTAAGTATGAAAAGTGGGTAGTATGCTTACTTGGATTGAATTTATTATTCAGGATATTTATAGGTAGATTTTATTATCCAATCAGTATAGTAAGTGTTTTATCTTGGTTACTTATAAATAATTATCTGGATAATTTAATGCGAACTACAAAAGAACATTTTAAATCATCTTGGTGTAAAAATATTGTATGGTGGCGGGTAGGAATTGTTTTCTTACAATATATAATTGCACCAATATGGATGCATTTGATAGCACATAATTTCAATGGCAAAGAAGAGCAAAAATCAACATTGCTGGGATACGCTATAACTTGTGATGTTCTTGTTGGGCTTATTTATGCGCATTTGCTGATTACTTTATTAAACAAATAACACAAAAAGGAGATAAATATGATAAATGGAAACAAACAAACCGAAAAAATTAGTCCAAAACAAGACATATTAGGTTGGTTAATAGCATTACAAGGAGTGATTAATGGTTTTTTACAAAGTATGTTTCCACAATTTATGTCTGTCAGAGCTGTAATATGGATATCCATAATATTTTTTATACTTATATGTTTTTGGGATAGAAATTTATTAAAGACCCAAGACGGTTGGCAAAAGGAAAAAATTGCGTGGGGCTGGTGTCTGTTTACCCCTGTATATTTGTATAAAAGAGCAAGAATATTAAAAGAAAATTTGTTAAAATTTTGGATATGCCTTATCTCATTTATATTTACTATGATATATAGTTTTAATATTGTTTTTAATACTGTTTCTCCTATTGCTCAAAACAAGATTTATAAAAATTGCATTTATGAATTGTCTCAACATAACATAAACGATAAAAAAACAGATGATGTATGTTGGGCAGAACAAACGATTTTTAATAAGTGTACAGTTAATTTGAGAAAAAGTGGCTATAACAACAATCCTAAGAGTGTTATGGATATTTGCAACGAAGTCGTATCTGAATTAAACATTTGCGCACAAACAATTACCAAAGAATCTGAATCTACAATTAGCATAGATATTGCATTTGAGATTTGTGTATGTTCAAAACAATACGATATAAATTATTGTACTCAGAAGTATATTATTCCAAATTGCAAAAAAAATATGCAACAAAATGGCCTGGACGAGCAAACATCAGAAGAATTTTGTTTGTGTATGTTAGAAAATGATGAAGAGTTTTGTTTAGAGAAATTGAACATACAATATACAGAATAGTATTGAAACAAAAAAGGAGTAAAAAAATGGAATATATTAAAGCACTATTTTACCTGATAATTGTTATTGCGAGTATAATATTGTTTTATTGTCTATATAAAATTGGTGTGGAAAAACAAAAACTATTAACACCCGCTCAAAAAGAGCAACAATACAATAGTGCAAATTTAATAAGTGGTTGGTCAATTGCTTTATTACCAATTATTATTTGTATTGTCGAAATTTTTATAGAATTACCAAGAGTCCCTTTTGATGTCCTCATGTGTGTGATTGATAGAGAGGGGTTAAAAAAGCAAAAAATATGGGAACAAGGTCAGATTGCGTGGGGATGGTGTTTGTTGTCACCTGTGTATTTATATAAACGAACCAAATTATTAAAAGAAAACATGACTAAATTTTGGATACTTATCGCACAATATTGTTTAATGGTTACTATGATAATATTAGAAATTTTCTTTGATGTTTTAATTTTCTAATTTGATACAAACAATCATATTTATGCACCCTTGCTTTCAAATAAAGCAAGGGGTATTATTTTATTGATTATGTTGTCCACAACTCGAATTTGGATTGTTTATGTGTGTTTTATTACTGACTGTGCACCATAAGGTGTGTTTGAATTACCATATGTGGATAAAAGGCTCCGAAAGACTAAATTTGTTCAAAAAAACGCAGAAATCTGAGCTTTTTTTTTAAAAAAGATTGTACATTTCAGATGTTTCACGCCATAATTTAAGTATGCAAAGAAGCAGAAATTAACAAAAAAACAAAAGGATATAAAAATGTTAAATGAATACCGTAAATTCTTAGTTAAAAATGGTTTTGCTGTGATTGTAAATGGAAGAAATTCTACTTGTTATGATTATTGCCGAGCTTTGAAACGAGTAGCAAAAATCGAGAATATAACGATTGAGAAACTAGCTGAAAATATATCTGATATCTGTCCAATGTATTTGAAAGGTGGACCTAAACAAGTACTTGGTGCTGGTATGTCTAGGTCCATTAGAAGTTCGCTTGTCCAACTGAAAAAAATGATGTTAGAATCACAGGCTGCGTAATATGAACAAGATTGCAATATTAAACGATAAACTGCGTCAAAACATATTTAATTCTGGTAAAGATAGAGTGATTTTGACGCAGGGTGTTTCAAATTTACCGTTTGATGAACAGTTGCGAATCTTGATAAAGGTTAAACTGTTCAATAATTTCAATGCTGGGAACGATGTTTACCAAGAACACGATTTTGGGATGATAGAACACAGCGAATTGAAATACTTTTTTAAGATAGATTATTACGATAATTCATTGGAATGTATATCTGATGACCCTAGTAATGAAGATATTACAACCAGGGTTTTAACTGTTATGCGCGCTGATGAATATTAAAAAAATTATAAACTGTTTAATTTGAATAGTTATTGAATTTTACCGCAAACAAAAGGAATTATATTATGACGGTTAGAGAATTGATAAAAGAATTAGAATTTTATGATGACAATATGGAAGTTGAATTTGCATATAACTATGGTGATTATTGGAATACCACAGTATGCAAAACAATTAAAGATATAGATACCGGTTATGTTGAATATAGTAGTTATCACCGTATGGATAAATTGGTTGATGAAGATGATGATGAAGAAGAAACAGATACCGCAGACAAAAAAGAAGTTTTAATATTACAATAAAGGAATAACAATGAATTGCACATATTTTAAACTTGAAGTAAATGGAATGATTCTTCCTGATATTTTCTTTAATTACGAACAAGCAAAAGCCGCATTACGCAATCTAGAAAATAATAATGTTGCTTTAATAGGAAGAATTATTATGTATTAAAAAAAGAATTCAGTATAAGGGACTTGTGATTATAATATACTGAATTCTTAATTATTAGAACTGCTCCGTATTTATGTTTTTGTTAATTATTTTTCCAATTTAATGATTTTTTACCGTAATTCCAAATTTGACCCAGAAACACCCCATTTTAATTTGGTTCATAGTTTATCAGATTCTGTGTTTCTGAGTATCCAGGGTGTGTTTATGTGTTGTTTTGGAATATCCTGTGTTATTTTGTGGGGAAGATTAAATAAAATTTCAGAGGTAATGATTCTGTCTGTATCAAAATGACCGTTAACATCAGCAAAAATTTCTTTTGAAGCATAAGAATTAACACCAGAAGTAATAATAGATTCAAAATGTATTGTTTCAAAGGGAAGATGTAATTGAAGTAAAAGTCTATCAAAAACAGATTGTAATTGAAAAAAATTAAAAGAACAGTTGTAAATTAAAATATGATAATGCCAGTTAAATGATTTTTTACCATTTTCAGCAATAGCAATGAAAGGTGTATGTTTACGATTCCAATGTCTGCCCCACAACAATCGTTCAAAGGTTGACATTATTTCCAACAATTTTTTGTTAGATGTTGTCAAAGATTCTGAACGAAGATGTTGTGGAAGCTGAATAGTTAAAAAATACTGTGGATTAATATTAGTAAACCAATTGATTAATGTTTGTTGAATGTGATGTGTATTGGTTGTATTAAAGATTATGTTATTGTTATATGTCATTGTAATTGTTATTTCCTTTATTGTATATAAGATTACAAGCAATTATTATTAAAATTGCTTTTACGATTAACGATGGATGTTTGGTTGAAATGGCGATTAAACAGACCCATAACAACAAAAATACCACAAATTACCCCACCAATATCAAACACCCCTATAATATATAGAATTTATTTTTTTATGATTGGTGACCAAATTTTTTTTATTTTTCTACATTTTTTTGTTTTTTTGATTATCATCGGTGGTAATTTTGCCCCGGGAACCAATGTTTTATATTGTTTACCAGCCAAATATCTTACCCTGATGCTGACTCGAGATGGATTGTGATAAATATCTAACAAAATATGTTTGGGGTTATAACAACCATATAGTTTCCGTGCATTACAGAGTTTGTGGCTGATTGTGTTCGGGGTATAGTGTTGCAATTTACCTGTTTTTTTATTTATAAATTGCATAGCGTGTAAACAAGATGACCATTCTGTACTTGGTTTACAAGATAAGTGTACAAAAGTGGTCTTCCCAACGCTTTGTAAAGTTCTTTTATATGTTGGCACAAGTGCCATTGTCATAATTTTTGGCATTTTTTATCTCCTTTGGTTAAAATCCAAGCCAAGTGTTTGAGTCAATATTTAATTGTTGTCTGGTTTTTAATCGCAATTTGTTCAATTTTTTCAAAACCACCAATTTTTCGGGGTGTCGCAAACAATATTCAACGAAAATTGTGCATTTCATTTTTTCTGATTGGGTGGTTTGAACCCTCTCATCATAAAGATTGTTGAAAGCATACTTGCGACATTCATCAAATGCTTCTTGCCACAATTTGTCATAATAGTTTATTTTTGATAACGCTTTTAATGCTGGTTTTTCGGTATCTTTGGCACAATCGTTATCAAATATGATTGTTTGTGCTCGGCAAATACCTGCCAGCGTCGGTGCGCTTTCTGTATATTCGTTACGAAAATAAATATACGCTTGCACAAATTTTAATTTTGCTTTATCAGGTATTTTTGAAACATCTGCATTGTCAAAAATATAAAAACCTGTTTTTGGCAATTTTTTTAATTTTGAAATAATTATTTTTTGGTTTTTCGCATTGGTGCACACACAATCAACAAATTGTTTATCTGTTGCACCAAATATTTCACCAACCAAATCTGAAAATGAATAATTTTTATTGTTCATAATTTTTTAATCCTTTTTATTAATATTGTCCACAGGGGCATAAATTTACCCCTGCAGACAACAATGTTAACTAAAAGCCCACATTGTCTTTTTTGTCTAACCCGGCAGATTTACGAGCTTTACAACGTAATTTTGATAATTTTTGAATTGTGACCATTTTACAACTATGACGAAGCACATGGTCCAAGTAAATTACTTCGGCAGCAGAAGGCCAGATTTTCAATTCAATATCTAGACCTTGCACACCAAATGCTTTACACATAGCGTCTCTGTATTCGTTCGCTGCATCTGTGCACAAACTTTTAATCCAAGGGATGCGCTTCATATCCTTTAAAGCAGTTTTTTCTTCAACTGTTAATGTTTCTGAATGCTGTTTTTTTAACAGATTTTTTGCTTTCTTTATACTTTCGGCAGTTGGTAAGCTAGGTTTATACTTCTTACCAAATTCACGCTGTATTTGCATTAAATCATTCTTAACACATGCTGGCACCTCATTCCAATCTATGTGGTGCATTATGTGTGTGTTTTTAAAATTTTTATCATTATTAAATGTAACCATTTTATTTTACCTTTTTGTTGTATAAAATCACCCTTTGCGAAAACGCATTCTTAGTTCTGCTCTGGGAAATTTTGGTTAAATTTTGGATGGAAAACTTTTCAGTTTACATCCGCACAAAATGGTTCTAGAATAACTTCTGTCACGGAATCGTTCTAGACCACTAGTTCGATTTTAAATTGGGGTTAACGGTTTCATATCGTTGCCTCTTTTTTTTGTTTGTTCTTGTTTTGTCCGGCGAATTTATTACCCACAAATTCATACGGTACCCTAGCAATGAACCGCCATTACAACCGTTCATTACATTTATATATTACAATAGAAAATATCAATTGTCAAGTTAAATTAAGTTTTAAAACGTACTTTTTCAGAAGCACCAGGAATCCGCCTGTTGACTTTAGTTATAAAACCGTGTAATATATTAGTGTAAGAGAGGTTGTGGTATGAAAAATGTAAAAAACGATTCAATTTTTAACCCAAAAAACATTGATATGAATACCTTGCACAAACTTGGGGTGTTTGCGCCTGGGATAGTGCTAACCCCAATAAAGCAAAATATAATAAACATTTTTAAAAAAGCTGGCGAACAAGGAAAAGAAAACGGCTTAACTATTACGCAAATCACAATAGCGTATTACAATGAATATACAAAACCATCAAACGAAGATTTAAAAGATAAAAATAATATAACTGTAATTTTGCATAGAATGACCCAGCAAGGTATACTGGAATCACATTCACGTGGCACATATAAAATGAGGGAAGTTTTTTATAAAGAAAAACCTGTTTTTGACCGTTCAACAAACAAATGGGTGTCGGAATCAGAAAACATTAAAAACGCCCAAAAGAAACATTCGTAGAATCGCATACGCATACTGAACGGGGTATATATAAAATATGTCTCTACGCGTAAAGGCCAATGAAACAATAATATAGACCCAGATTGTAATAAGGTTATAGATAGACCCAGCGTATACCATACCGATACCCCCGTTCCCGACATACCCAGCTGGGGCGGTGATATGGGATACCGGAACACCCGCTGCAAAATCATAAAATAAATTACACAGGGTATTTATCAAGAATGCGCTGTATATTCTTCCCAACAGTAAGCAAATCAAGGATATCACGGGTCCGAAAAACGCTAATACACTCCAACCAAGAACTTTTTCCCAGATTTTCGCGGATTTTACAGAACGGTTTAGCCAAAGAAAACAAGCACTTTTTGCCATCTATCAGCGAGTTCGAAAGTATTATTCCCAATATCTCTCTCCTATCACACACTACGAGTAAACAGACATTAAATAAGTAAAAAAAGCAGTTTTTTCTTAGTTTTCTGCAAAAAATACTGAAAAAAGTAGCTCGTTTTTGATTTGAATCACGGCAAAATATATATAAACAAAGGGGTTCATATGACAAATGTATCTGAAATAGTTAATAAAAAAGCGTTAATATTTGCTAGGGTGTCATCCAGAGAACAAGAATTGGGTCAATCTATTGATGCACAATTACAAAATTTAAGGTCGTATTGTAAAAGACAGTTGTTTTCAGTAATTAAAGAATATTCAATTACAGAAAGTTCAACAAGGGGTGATAGAAAGAAATTTACAGAAATGTTAAGTTTCGTAAAGCAACAAAAAACAAAAGTTATAATTGTTGCAGATTGTATTGATAGAATTCAAAGAAGCTTTAGGGAATCGATTGAGTTAAGTGATTTAGTCCATCAAAATAAGATAGAGATACATTTTGTTCGCGAAAATCTGATTATATCATCAGAATCAAATACATCAGATAATATGCGATGGGATTTTGGTGTTTTAGCTGCAAAGAGTTATGTTAGCAATCTTTCTGATAATGTAAAAAGAAGTATGAAATATAACTGGGAACACGGAAGATGGCAAGGTGTAGCACCATTAGGATATAAAAATGTTAGAAATTCAGATGGAAAAGCAGATGTGGTATTGGATGAAGAAAGAGCGCCTTTAATAAAAGAAATGTTTGAAGCATATGCAACAGGTTTACATACAACGAACAGTTTGGTTGATTGGTGTAAAGAACATAACCTAACTTCGCGAGGAGATAGAAGGCGACCAGGTAAAGCATTATCAAGGGTAGGGATATATCAGATATTAAAAACACCATTTTATTACGGAATGATGAAGGTTAAAGATAAGATGTATAAACACAATCATCCGGTAATAATAGATAAAGATTTGTTCGATACCGTTCAGATTTTGTTATCTAATCAATATCCAAATAAAGATGAAGAAAATTTACCAATTGTTCCTGTGAAAGTATTAAAAAGAAAATATAAAGATACATTGTTTCCATTTACTGGCGTTTTTAGATGTGGGTGTTGTGGACATTTGATGACACCAGAAATTCATAAAAAACCAAACGGGAAAGAATACATCCATTATAAGTGTAGTCATATGGTAAAGAGTTGCACGCAAAAAACAGTAAATCAAAATGAAATAATGCAACAACTTTATGACGATGTGGTAGATAGGTTGTATTTAAGTCCAGAAGAGATAAAAGAAATTAAATCAAACATTAGACCGTATTTAAAAAGCAAAAATATAGAAATAGCAACCAAGACAGATGTTCAACATAATATCTCTGTTGCAAAAGAAAGAAAATCAAGATTAGTAAAGATGTTATTGGATGGATTGGTGGATAAAAAAACATATACAACAACACTTGCAGAAATAGAAACGACGATATTAGAAAACGAGCATTTACTAGAAAAATATCAGGAAAACAATGTTGATATTGCTGAATCTATAACAAATATATTAAAATTTGTTGGAAATCTAAGGAAAATCATAGAAAGTTCGAAAGTGTGTGATAGGAGAGAGATATTGGGAATAATACTTTCGAACTCGCTGATAGATGGCAAAAAGTGCTTGTTTTCTTTGGCTAAACCGTTCTGTAAAATCCGCGAAAATCTGGGAAAAAGTTCTTGGTTGGAGCGCACGGATTCGAACCATGATAAAGAGAACCAAAATCTCTTGTCC
>JAKSTC010000011.1 GCA_024402765.1 Alphaproteobacteria bacterium | reverse complement strand
TGAAAAAAAGAGCAATTTTAAAAACAATAACCTCGAACTTTTTTACAGATGGAAAAAATGCAGTAATTTCAATAAGAAAACCCTTTGAAATATGCCTTCAAAGGGTCTCCTGTCCAACTTGGCTCGAGATAACTCGCGCATATCGGGCAGAAAACAAGGAAGAATTTGAACATCTGGCCAAAATCTGTAAACTGTATTAAAAATGTTGGGATAATTTAACGTATTCGTTTTATTTCTATACCGACAACTTGTTCTTGGGTTAATTTTTCATAAGGTATAAATTTTGTAATTATGTCTATTAATTCTTGAACAGTTTTGAATCCTGCACGTTTTATATCTATCTTTTCAAACAAAGATTCAAAATCTGATGCGATATGCATATTCAATACTTCGCATATAATATATTCAGGTGTTTTTTCTGCATCAAATAATAAAAACTTATCGCCAATTGTTATTCTTTTACGTTTTTCATCATAAGCACGTAATTCTATATCTTTTTGTCCTGATTTTATCAGTTCGAAATATTTATGCTGAACACTCATAGAAAATTTACAATCTATATTCGGTAAAATATGTTCGGCAAAAAATTCACGCATATCTTCAATGTGTATAATATCAGAATTTGTTAAATCGGCAGCGTTTATCCAAACAACAGATATTTTTTCATTGCGTTTTTCACAAAATTCTAAATCGATATTTTCGGTTGCTTTTGTGATGAAATAATGATGTTCTTCTGACCAGGCACCACGTTTTTCTGCACGTTCTGGTGAAGAGTGTTTAAAAGAATAGGCCACAGGAATTTCAGTAATCATATCCAACATTTTTACAGACTGTTGACCCAATTCTTCGGTTAATTCGCGCTGCAACGCGTTTTTTAAATCTTCGCCATCGTCCAACCGACCACCAATTGGCCCATAATTATTTGAACCATAATTCAACATAGCAACTTGCGTTTCTCCATCTTTTACGCGAACTGGTATAATATATGCAGAAAAACTTTTATCTTTTATCATAGCGGTTTTTTGTTTGTATTGATACTATCGCATAAATTTGCAAAAAACAAGATGTTTAAGCAGTGTTCAATTAGTTCGATAATGCTTAAAAAATGACCTTTTTTGAAATGGATTTATCGAACTGCCCGAAGACCAATGAAGTCAAAGAAAACTATCCGGTAGTGTGGTCGAATGTAGCCAAATAATACAAAAGTGATGTTTTAACAAGTAAAACTTGACTTTATAAAAGCGTGTTGTATCATAAAGTGTAATCAAGGATATATGATGCGAGTCATAATTTTCTTTACAAATTTGATTGCACCTAGTTTTTATGGTTTAAATAGACTCGCCCAAAAAATCATCAAACACGGATTAAATATAGCTCTTAACACAAGAGATGGTGTTTTATTGAAAATACACACATATGGAGAATAAAATGAATTTTGACGAGTTAAAGACTAAATTTACAGTGAATAGAAGTGTCAGGTTAGATGAATACGAAGAAAAAAAGAATTATTTGATAAGCAAAGATATAGATACTGTATCAGAAACAAATAATCCAAAGTTGATTTTTGCTGCAGGACAGCCAGGTGCAGGTAAAACAGCATTGATAAAAAGAATAAAGGAAGATTATCCGGACGAGGGTTTTGTTGTAATCGATATTGATGAATACAGAACAATTCATCCTGATTTTGAAGAAATAAAGCAATATCGTAATGATGTTATTGTGTTCACAAACAGTTTTCTGTTTGATATGGAAGAAGACATAATTCTTGCAGCAACATCTCAAAGAAAAAATATAATATACGTAGGAACATTAAGAGATACTGATTTCGCATTAAATTTTATCGTGAAACACGCAAAGGAAAAAGGCTATCAAATACAAATCTATGCTATGGCGGTTAATCAGATTGAAAGTTTGATATCCACCCAGGAAAGGTATGAAAAACAGTTGGATACCAATGCACCAGTTGTTCATTTTATCGATTTTAATTTTCATCAATTGGCTACTTCTGGCTATGAAGCAACATTGGCTTTGTTTGAAAAAGAAAAGATATACGATGTTATAAAAGTTTTTGTTAGGGGTGAAAAAGATGGTGATTTGCCACAATTTACAGAAACTTACGCACCTGTTATAGAATGTATTCAAAAAAATAGAGGCAACATTGTAAGTAAAGACGTTTTTTATGAACGTTTGAATAAACTGTTAAATAAGCGGGAACTTCGTAATTCTTCGGAGCGAGAGATACAAGTAATCAAAGATATTTTGAAATATCTGGAGGAATTATGAAACAATATCAGCAAATTCCAGTAAATGATATATTGAAAAACAGAGATTTAAAACCTGTTTATTATTTTGTTGAAGAAAAACATGCAGGCCAATTAAGAGAGGGAACAGAAAGGATACCGCATTTAAACCATTTGTTAAGAGTTTTTGAAATTTCAATGAATGCGTTAGTTGATGCCCCATTAAAGCAGTATTTATGTTCAAAAATGCCTCAGTGGATTATAAAAATTGCATCTGTGGCTTTGTTGCATGATGTTATAGAAGATACGCAATGTAACACAAAGGAAAAGTTGGCACACAGCATATCTGGTTTTGTTGGCGGAACAGAAAACGCAAAAAACATATCTGAAATGGTTTATGAATTATCAAATCCGCCAGGAATCAAGGAAGAAGACAAACGTGCATGGCAAGTGCCGCATGCCAGAACTATTTCAGTTGATGCAAAAGTAGTCAAGATAAGTGACATGATAGCAAATGTTATTGATGTTGTAGAACATCCGCCATTGTGGACTTTTCAAGAAAAGTGGGAATTTGTTGATAAGACTATTGAAATTACAGATTCTTGTGTGAATTATTTGCCACCGGATTTATCACCAAAATACAAACCGGTCTTTGGATATTTAAACGAATTAAGTACTAATGTTTGTGAATACGCATATGGACAACTAAAAAGCAGAGACAAGCAACGTTTTTTCTTGCAAGAAATAAGTCGAGGCAGATAAATGGAAATCAAGATATTCAAAGGGAAAGATTTTTATAAAGCTGTATCTTATAAATCTGAAAATTTAAAATTATGGATTGTAATTCATAGTACGAAGCTTGGTCCTGCGCTTGGCGGATGCAGAATGTTAAAAGTGGATAATTCTTTTTCTGCATTAAAACACGTAGCTTTGTTATCCAAGGCGATGACATATAAAAACGCAGTAGTAGATTTGCCTTTTGGTGGTGGTAAAACACTTATATATGATTGGAACCCAAATGTACCGCGCGAAACGCTTTTGTTGGAATTTAGTAATTTATTAAATTCTCTCAAAGGAGAATATATGACCGCAGATGATGTAAATACATCTGTTAAGGATATGGAGTTTATGCGTAATTATACCCCCTATGCGCGGGGTGTTTATTATAAAGGGACACAAATTCCTGCTACGTCTTACGGTGTTTGTATGGCGATAAAAGCCGCCGCAAAAGAAGTTCTGCACACGGACAGTTTAGATAATATAAATATATTTATTCAAGGATTAGGAAAGGTTGGATATAATTTTGCAAAGATGTTACGTGCTGAAAATGCCAATGTTTATGTGTATGATATAAATAAAGATATAATGAATAAATGTATTGAAGAACTAGATTGTATACCGTCAGATCCTAATGGTATGTTTTCGAATAAAATAGATATTTTATCTCCTTGCGCATTGGGCAATACCATAAATGATGATACTGTGCATATGTTTAAAGCAAAAGTCATTGCTGGTGGCGCAAACAACCAATTACAGAGCCGGAAACTTGATAATGTATTGTTTGATCGAGGAATTACATACATCCCAGATTTTTTATGTAATTCTGGTGGTGTTATAGATGTTGATTGTGAAGGAATAAATTATTGTCCAGATTATGTGTACAAACGAGTTGGTATTATTTACGATAAATCAACAGATTTTCTTAAAAAAGCAAAAGAAAACAAGACGTCTGTTTTAACAGTCGCAGAAGACTACGTGTTGAATAAATTAAAATAAAAGAGTAATTATGTGTGGAATAATAGGTGTATTTAAACAAAAAGAATTTATATCTGAAAAAGATGTAGAAAATGCAACCAACGCTTTAAACACAATTAAACATCGTGGCCCAGATTGTCAAATTTTGTATAGTGATGATAGCGTCATAATGGGACATGCAAAATTATCTATATTAGATTTTTCCGATAAATCTAATCAACCTATAGAAACTGATAAATCTGTCGTTATTTTAAATGGTGAAATATATAATTATAAAGCATTGATTAGAGATTTTGGATTAGACACAGATCTACTAGATGCAGGCGTAATTTCAAGATTATACGACAGGTTCGGAATAGATTTTATAAAATACATTGAAGGTGATTTTGCAATAGGTATATATGATAAAAAATCTGTAAAAACATATCTTATACGTGATAGATTGGGTGTAAAACAAATTGTGTACAGACTTCTTAATAATTCTTTGTATTTTGCATCAGAGGTAAAGGCTTTATTTGATTTTGGTGTTGTCACGGAACCAAACATAAACAAAATATTTAATGATTTATATATGTGGTTTTGGGACGATAAAAAAGAAACATATTTCAAAGATGTTTATCATGTCAATCCCGGAACATATATAGAAATAAGCAAAAATAATATTTCTGAACACGTTTATTGGGATTTAAAACAGTCGTATGATAAAAAGTACACAACAGAAGAGATAAAAGATAGATTGGTACATTCTACTTTAACAAGATTACAAGGCAGTGCAAAATATGCCACATTATTATCAGGTGGGCTTGATAGTTCTTTGTTGACTTCTATTGTCGCCAAAAACACAAAATCCGATATTTTTGCCATGACTATCCAATATGATGATTCTGAAAATAATATAGATTTTGATTTTGCAAAAACAGTGGTAGATAAATATCCAAATATCAAACATAACAAGGTTCTTGTATCCAAAAAAGATATTTCTGTGCCGTTGCTGAAAAAATTAACTTATCACATGGAAGAGGTTATTTGGGACAAAGTGTATTTTTCTATGTTTAGTAATTACAAATTCGCTTCGGAAAACGGTTTTAGAATAGTAATAAATGGCCAAGGTTCAGATGAAGTGTGGTTGGGTTATTATTACGATTTTCCTTTTTATTCGTTAAAAAATATCGAACCAGAATATTTAACAAAACATTTTTCTGAACAGTATTTAAAAGATTTATCTATTTATAATAAATTTTACGCAAACACAGATTATTTATTGGAAAATGCCGCGCGTTGTTTAAATAATTTTTACACTGTTTTTAATAACAAAGACCATTTGAATTCAATGGCATATTGGGCAACAAAAACATATTTGCAAAGTAATCTTATGCAAGAAGATAGAATGTCTATGGCTAATTCAGTAGAATGTCGGGTTCCTTTTACTGACCATAAATTTGTAGAAATGGCATTTGCTTTGTCTGGTCAAGAAAAGATAGTAAATAATATAGAAAAATCTCCGATCAAAGATATTGCTGTTGAATATGTTCCAGATGGTATCATAAAACGCAAAAAACAGGCGTTTGTCAATCCTTCAGATAAATACGATTTATTAGCAGTTCAATATTTACAAGAACATATAGACGAAATATCATCATCTGAATATATGAACAAATTATTTGATAAAAGTTTATGGATTGATATTAAATCTGGTAATCATAAACTTCCATCTGAATTGTATTGGAAAATATCAGCAATATACCATTTTCTTGAAACTTTCAATTTTACCAAGGGAGGCAACCAATGAACAGTATAGATCAGATATTAAAAAATAATAAATTGATATATCTTACTGCGACAGATCAAAACATATATGCTGACATAGCTGTCAAAGCTTTAAAGATGGGGTGTCAGTTAGTGTTGTTGCCAGAACAGTTAAAAAAACATTTTGATTTAAGTGTGGTTTATGAAGATGAATTTTTGACCATTTGTATTCGTAAGAATTCTACAGAACATCTAGATGATTTTTCTTTGGCGATGTTTACCAGTGGTAGTACAGAAGATCCTAAGATATACGCTTTTAATCAGGATAAAATAAAACAAACCCTTTCGTGGTATAAAAAAATTTATGGTATTACTGATAAATCTATGATTGTTTCTCCTATGCCGACTTCTTATAATTTTAGCTTTATCGCTGGGGTTTTGAACGCAGGAAATAATGGTGCAAAATACTTTTATAAGAAGCCAGAAGAAATTATGAGTTTTTTGGATTCATCCGCAAAATTTTATGATAAAGTTGTAATTTTAGCTAATCCGATAATTTTGGATATGTTATCAGAAATGGATAACACAACAGGTACAAATGTTTTGATTGATTCTGGTGGGGCTCCGTTAAGTACAAAAGCTATACAGATATACAGAAGTCGTGGTTTTGATATCAGAGAAGGTTACGGTTTAACAGAAACGGCATCTTTGACACATTTTGATATAGAAGGAACAGACAAATCTGTAGGAACAGTAGGTTTTGCGGTCGATTCTAATATCTCAACAGAGTTGGTGCAAATTGATTCAAAACCAATGGTAAAACTAATTTCTCCTAATATTGGTCGCAGAATAAATATAAATGGTCAATTTATAGAACCAGAAAATAATTTTTATCAAACAACGGACATTGCGCGTTTTGACGCAGATGGTCGTTTGGTCTTATTAGGACGTTCGTCTGATATTGCAATAAATGGTATGTATCCAAAAGATTCAATGGAATTTATCGCTGATATTTTGCAGCAAAAATGTGTCTTGGTCCAACATTTGCAAACAAGACAAGTAAATTTACGTTTTTTTGATGAAGATATGTTGAAATATTCTGAACAAATCAAGGATATTCTATCGGATAAACTATCGATAAAGCGCGATGATGTAATAGTAGAATGTATACCTGGGTTGTTACATTCTTTGAAATTACAAAGGAAGAAAAATGCATAAAAATTATATAATTTTAACAGGTGCCTCTGGAAATATAGGAAATAAACTTGCTCAATTTTTATTAAGCAAAGGTTATGCGTTGATTATGACGTCAAGAAATATT
This sequence comes from Alphaproteobacteria bacterium, assembly GCA_024402765.1. GTDB lineage: Bacteria > Pseudomonadota > Alphaproteobacteria > Rs-D84 > Rs-D84 > Enterousia. The sequence continues at coordinate 22,083 of JAKSTC010000011.1, read as the reverse complement.
GAACATTTGCAAGAAATGCAGGAATTATTTCAAGAATATAAAAATAATATATTGTTTATGGAATTAGATTTGTCTGACCAAAATTCCATTGAGAATTTTGTCAAATCTGTACAAAACATACAGATCAAAGGCCTTGTTAATAATGCTGCTACAGATAATGTTGATAAAATAGAAAATCTAAATTACAAGAAGTTGCAGGACATAATAAGCGTAAATTATGTCGGAACAGCATATTTAACTTTATTGTTAGTAAAGAATGCAATAGCCAAAAATCAAAAATTAAATATAGTAAACATTTCATCTTTATTAAGTATTTTTGGTGCAGAAAAAAGCGCGGCATATTCTGCATCAAAAGCAGCATTAGAGGCCTTTGCTCGAAATTTGATTGTAGAATATGCAGATAAAGGGATTGTATGTAATTCAATAAGGATAGCCGGTATCAGTGGTGATTTGAATATACTGGGTTCTGAAACAAAAGTTGTAAGATATGATACGCAACCCAAAACGGAAAATACAAAAAATAATTTGCAACAAATTCCGGCCGGTCGTTTTTCAACATTCACAGAAATAAATAACTTTATAGAATATTTGCTGTCTGATAAATCGGAATATTTAAACGGTCAATCTATAAATATAGATGGCGGAATTTCTGTAAAGTATCCAGGTTATAATATATAATTAAATATTTTATGAATGTTTGGTCTTCATATGCGGCAGGTATTGTTTTTGTTGGTCCTTGGTTCGTTGTGTCCTGTAAAGTGCGTGAAATCTAAGTTTTTTTGATTTTAGGTGGCTTGGAAATGTGTTGTTCCTAAAAAAAGCCCAAGCCACTATTCAAAAAATGCTCAGAATAAAAGAAAACCCAGCATTTCTGCGGGGTTTAAAATCTTGTCTAAATTCTTGGCTCGGGCAACTGGACTCGAACCAGTGACATACGGATTAACAGTCCGTTGTTCTACCGACTGAACTATGCCCGAATAGCGAATGTAATAGTACACTCAAAAACCGCGGAAGTCAAGGGATTTTTGCATTTTGTTTAAAATTTTTTGCGTCTCGCACAAATCTGCCATTTTCGGGAAAATTTGCTCTGGTGTAGACAATGTGTAAAACGTTATGAAAGTGGTAAAAATCTTGAACTGTTTACGAAAAACGTCTCTGCGTAACCATGTAAACTGTTTTTTGGGTTTAATTCACTATTAAACGCAAACATAAAAAATGGCACAAAATGTGCCTTTAAAAATACCAGTACGCAATAATTACGTACTGGTATATAATTATTTTCAATTAGAATTTGTATCTAAATTCTATTGAGCCGTTCCAGCCAGTTCTGCCACCATCATGACGGTTTACTTTAGCCCCCAGATAGAACGCATCAGTCAAAGATTTATCAATACCAATTCCATATTCAATATAGTTCTTGGTGCTGATATTTTGTAATGCGATATCATTTGCCGTTATGTCGGCACCGTTATCCATTACGATAGCGTATTTACCCTGAACAGAACCGATCCAACCATCTGCAATTACTGCAGAAAGTTTTAACCCCGGATCGATTTCAAAGAAATTCAAATTATTTGTTGCGATTTTGACCCCAGATACAGATGTGTAATCTTTGGTATTTACCAAAGTATATCCGCCATACACATTTGGTTGTAACACCACAGAATCAGTTAGTGCATAATTGTATCCCGCTTTCAATCCTGTGCCCAACCAGAGTGTGTTAAACCTGTCTGTGCCATACATATTGTTTGCTTTGTTCTTTAACAAACCACCATTGACGGTTGCGGTTAGAAATGCATCCCCCAAAGTTAAAGCAGAACTTAACCCAACATAACCACCATTTTGGTCTATGTCATTATCAGTATATTTTTGTTTTCCGCCGATATAGCCCGCATACGCCCCAAAGACGATGCCACAATCACCACATGTGATTTTATCTGTGTTGACCCCAGCCGCTACTGTCAAAGCCCTGGAATCAATGTTTTCAAAGTTGTTGAATTCCACATTATCATTTAATCCCATAACCCTTACCCAGGCGTTTGATAATGATGGGGTATCACCACCCGAACGCCCCTGGGCATGAACAACGTCGTCCATTTTATCCATAGCCAGCGCTGCAATCTGTGTTGTCATAGTAGCGGTTGTGTTTGCCACTGCAGATGGCGCATAAAGATACGGATTAAAGTCATCACTGGATCCAGAGTTATATCTTGTAAAACCAATCATACCTGTTTCAGAATCGTATGACGCATTATATTTATAGATTGTTGAGTATTTAAGACCGTTTAAGTTTCCTGAAACTTTATTGTACACATCGGTGGTTGTACCATCTGCGAACAACGATAATTCAACATAATCATCATTTGCATCTGATAGCAAATTAATATCAGAAATAACAATATTACCAGCACCAACGACACTTGTGACATTTAGTTGGTCCATTTTGGCTTTTGCTAAATCTGCATCAAGCATTATATTATTTGAACCAACAAGGCGCATTCCGCCAAGATAAACAGTTCCAGTTGAATTATTTTGCAGGTTTAGAGTTGAATTATTTAATGTAAACACCGAACTTGCAAGAGGGGTTGTTTTACTGGCTGTAACTGTTTTTTCACTAAGGCTCAATGTTGCATCTTTAACAGTGATATCGTTTTGTTGTATAGTTCCTTTGGCAAAAACTCTGCCACCCCCGATAACTAAATCACCAGGATTTGCAGAGGGATCAAGAAGAGTAAGAACCTCTGGAAACACAACATCTTGAAGAATAACATCACCAGTATAACCATTTTCCGCATCATTAATCGTCAAAACACTATTGACACCTAAGGCACTAGCATTTGCAATTGAATCCACGGATGAATCCTCCTCATCCCCGACAAATTCAACTGTATGACCGGCTTTTGCTTTTATGTTTAACTTACCGACATTGGCAATAGCTCCACCCCCAATTTCTGCAGTATTACCACTAAACATAACATCATTATTTTCCGCAAAAATATTAATTTCATTTGATATGCTTTCAGGCACATAATCCATACCAAGAATAGCCCCACCAAAACCCGTCGTACTATTTTTTTCGAATTTAACTGTACCTCCGTTCGCAATAATATCGACTTGTCCATTCTGGACAAACATAGCACCACCACCATAATCATTTTCTGCAATATTATTTTTAAATACGATATCATTATTTAATGCAACAAGATTTAGTCTGTCAAGTTTAGTGTTTGATTGAATACCGATAGCCCCACCCAACGGTGCTGTATTGTGATCAAAAACAACAGATCCCTTATCTGCAATTATATCGGCCGCCCCAGAAATAATCAATCCACCACCAAATACTTCAGCATTATTTTCTTTAAAAGTTATATTTCCACCTTGGGCTTCTATATGTAAAGGGCGTGAAAATTCCCCTTCCGTTGAACTTGCTATCGAAGAAATAGCTCCTCCCACGTACCCAGCGTTATTTGAAAAAGTCAAACTGCCTGTATTTTGGGAAATTATATTAGTTGTACCGTAATTCGTAATCGCACCATCCGTAAAATTTTTCATATCAGCATTATTCAAGGTTAAGGTCTGCCCATCTGTAACAGTTATACCAGCATAACCGTTGCCGTCAATCGTTGAACCGTTGCCAAAGATAGTGAAGTTTCTGCCTGTACCTGCTAATGAACCTAAATCTTCACCCGTCATATAGGGATTTGTATTGACTGAGAATGTATCAGAACCGTTCGGGTCTTGAATTTCACCGGCTAAAGTTTTACCAACTTCTCTTGTAACGGAAACGACACCTTTTGAATATGGTGTAAATGTATATTTCCAACCGCCTGAAGTTGTTGTTGATGTAATTGTTTCCGTAACATCAGCAAGATTATCCAATGTTCCTTCAGGTGTGCCTGTTAGGAAAATACCGTTATTCAATGTATCGCCGTCTTTGATAACGTTAACACTTGTTAATTTTATTGATGAATTTGGAGCAACACTACCACTACCGGCACCATTTATTATTATTTTATCCATATTAGAACCTTCTGCGGCAGTTGCATCATAATCAACTGTTAAATCTGATAATACACCGGAATAAAAACCTGTAGTAAGTGTATTAATTTCATTTTCATAATTTTCAAATGTACCATCAGGAATGCTCAAACTTAATTTAGCACCATCGGTAATGTAGAAATTACCAACATTTGCATTTCTGCCAAGATTTAGTGTGCCACCTTTTAAGTCTAATGTCATTTGAGTAAATGTATCTTTAACATTGACAGTACCACCATAAACATTAGTTTCACCTAAATACATTCCTTCTCTATCAGAAACTTTGTAAAGATTTACTGTACCTAAATATTTAGTGGTTATACTGTCTTTAACAAAACCGTTGATGTTTAAAGTAGATTGGTTATAAATACCGTCAATATTATATTTATTATTAACAGTGTCATCTGCGCCACCAACAAATGTGATAATGTCATTTGCCCCTTTGGCATATAAACCAAGTGTTCCGTTATTATAAATAGCACCACCAAGACCGTCTTCTGCCGTTACATAGTTCCCGTCAAATGTAATACTTTTATCATTTTCTGTTACAAAATTTATTGTATCGTTATTATAAACAGCACCGCCCTTTTGAGCAGAATTTTTAGTAAAGTTACCTGTTACCTTATTTATTTTTTTGATATTAATAATTGCACCGCCATTTGCAGAAGCAGAATTACGTGTAAAGTTTCCTATGATATTAGTTATTACACCTGTATTAGCAATAGCACTACCGTTTTTGCCTGTATTACCTTCAAAATCACCTTCTATACCGCCTGTACCGTCAGTATTACCGATTGTACCACCAAAATTATAGATAGCACCGTAATTGTCCGTAGAGTTGTTAAAAGTAAAGTTACCAATAATATTTGTAATTGTACCTGTACCTGTATTATAAATTGCACTACCACTTTTGGTTATATTATCATTAAAATTACCGTTTATACCACCAGTACCATCTGTGTTTCCTATTCTGCCTGTATTATAAATCGCACCACCATTAGTAGCTGCGGAGTTATGCTCGAAATTACCTGTTATACTTGTAATAGTGCCATTATTTTCAATCGCACCACCATTTTTTTGTTCCATCTTCTTTTTTAAAGTTTTTCATAGTAACATCATTCAATGTTAATGTTTGACCGCTTTTAACCGTAATACCTGCATAAGAATCAGCACCTTTTAAAGCATACCCGTCACCGTTAATGATAAAATTTCTGTTAGCACCAGCTAAAGTTCCTAAATCTGCATCCATTGTTTCATCACTTTCCAAAATGTATGATGACTTAGTTTCATCTTGAATAATTGTCGGTAACCCGGTCGCCATTGCCGAGCTTGCCCCGAACGCACCAATAAACAAACTTGCGTTGATAATCGCACATTTGATTAAAATTGAACGATATTTTGCGGACAATATACGAATTCCGGTTTTTGTTAAAGTACGCATAGAAAATTCTCCTTTCACTTTTGACAAAATTATATCACATAAACAAGTATTACACAATAGGACAGTAAAAAAACAATAGAAGTCCTTACCTAAATCCCAAATGTGTATTCAAAACCTGTTTCGTGCGGAATTAGTGTCAGTGTTTTATTCTCTAAATCATACACAGATGTATGTGTCGTATACCATGTTTGACCGGTTCTTTCGTGTTGTTCAAACTTGGCTATACCTGCATCAATAACCGGTGCTAAATCTTCCACAGGGGAATATATTGTTATGTCTTTATATACGGGGCTAAAATCACCAACAAATTCAGAATACCAAAATGGATTTGAGTTTCTGTTATATGCCTGGGAATACCAAACTTTCTTTAATAAAGAAATCATCCCTGGACCTGTTGATGCCATATCATAGTTTTCGTGCAAAATGTTAAAACGTTCCAGACCCGCAGAATGTGGCGTTTTATCCACAGCCATATAAAAGTTTGTCATAATGTTTGCATTTTCAACAACGACAATTTCATTGTTTATAAATTCTACGATTACTGTTTTATCTTTGTCAGAAATCATAAAATGCGCTTCTTCGTGTTTGTCGCCGTTATTCATCGCATACAGATTTTTAGATTTTAATAACGCAACAGCAGAATCAACAGAATCAGCATAGTCCAAAACATATCTGATTGCAGATACAAAATACATATTTTCGCCATCTGGGTTGGTGCCTGAGGTCAATGGCATATCACCAAATGGAACAACATTTATGTTTATTGCAACACCGGCATCGTTAATTCCATCAACGACCCTGAACGGTAATATCTTATAACCATCGGTGTATAGTCCACTGTCCACGAAATTTATACTGGTTCCAGGGACCATTGTTGCAACACCGATGGATGCATGTCGTCCATCCTTGGCAGATGTATGAACGATAAATTCCACGTTTTCATCATAATACCAATCGTAATTGCGACCATGAAAGTTTCCATTACGAACACTGGAACATGCGCCCAGATTTGGATTATTTGTTTTTCGGTTATATTCTTCTGCAAACGCATAGTCATAATCGTCATAATAGACCTCGTAAAAATAATCAGTGACTTTTGACAGTTTTAAATCTTGCATAAATTGGTTGTTTGATGGTTGTTTGTCACACCCCACCAAGTAAAAATAATCAGTGACTTTTGACAGTTTTAAATCTTGCATAAATTGGTTGTTTGATGGTTGTTTGTCACACCCCACCAAGAATAAAGCAGATACAATTCCCCAGACAGCAAAAAAATGTTTCATGTTTTCTCTCCTTTGAGATAGATTGTATTATTTTCAAATAAATAATGTCAACGAGAATAAAAAACACCCCGTTGGAATTCGGGGCGAATTTGACATGAAAATAATAGTTTTTAACGTTCTTTGCGATATGGAACATCGATGAATATCAAAACCAGCCAAGCCAATGCCGCAATGCCCACGACAGAATAGACAATGCCACTGGCGATTGTGCCGGCACCAAATAACCATGCGACCAAATCAAAACCAAAAATACCTATTAATCCCCAATTCAGGGCACCAATAAATGTTAATGGTCCAAGAACATAGTTGATAAGTCCTCTCATATTTTTCTCCTTTTTGTATTTTTTTTGTCTTTTGATTCAAGACACATACATTATACATGTTTTTTATATTTACGCAAAGCATATAATGCAGTTAGGAAAAGGTTCTTATAATATAAAATCTGATAATATACAGTAACAAGTTGCCGTATTATTTTGTTATCAAATAATCTATTACATGGTTCGCCAAGTATAAACCAAAGGCCCCTGTAACAGTTATAACAGATCCATAAATATGTTTATCATCACCGTCATTATGTGTTGGTGATTGTGTAGAAAACACAGCCGGAAAATCAGGCAGGGATAAAGTTTTAATTTCGTGTCTTATTTTTGATGCCAGTGGGCAAACACTTGTTTTAGAAATAGGCGCAATTTTAATTTTTGATAAATCTGTCTTTTGTGCCGCGCCCATGCTGGAAATAAATGGAATCTTGCGTTCTGTGCACCATTGATACAATGCGATTTTAGACGGGACCGTATCAATTGCATCAATTACGAAACAGGGGCGCACATCAATATCAGAGTTTTTATCAAAAAACATATTGAGTGCATCAACCTGTGCATCTGGGTTTATATCCAAAATGCGGTTGCGCGCGACATCAACCTTTGGCAATCCAATGGTAGAGTTCAATGCAAATAATTGACGGTTAATATTTGTGCTTTCCACTTTATCAGAATCAATGATTATCAGATGTCCAATACCACTGCGCGCCAAAGCCTCAACTGCGAAAGATCCCACCGCGCCACAGCCAACGACCATAACGGTTGAATGCTTTAATTTATCAATCGCATCATCACCAAACAGCAAACGAATTCTATTAAGCCAGTCCATTATGTAAAAACCTTTGTGTGTTTTTCAGTATTATATCAGCCATTTTTTCGATATCAATACTCTTAATTTCTGCAATTTTTTTCACCAAGTCTGGCAATATATCTGGCGAAAAATCGTCAGATTCAACCAGAATACGCGTGGTTGGTGTTGCAGCAATACGTTTGACGGCTTTATCATTGTTTAATATATCGTGTCCATAACTGTAATATACATTGTCTGGCATTTGCCTAATAACCTCTGGCGTACCGGCAAACCCATGCAATAAAATTACCGGTGGCAAAGGTTCTGACTTAAAAATATGCAACAGTTTGTCCCATGCATGAACGCAATGGACAGAAATACCGCGTTGCAATTTTGTCGCGATTTGTAAGTGTCCCACGAAAAATGCCATTTGCATATCTATATTTTCGTGCGTTGTATCCAAACCGGTTTCCCCCACCAAGGCATTTGGATTCTGTATAAGTAAATCTGTTAATTTCTGTTGCCAATTATTACTGGCATTTGAAACATACCATGGATGAATACCAATGGCGGCATACACATTTGCAGATTGTAATTCTAAAACCCGCGTCCAATCATATTCTTGGGTGGCATTAACAATCGCGCCGACAACATTTGGCGTTTTAATAAAATCGTGGCAATGGGCATTTATATACTGCATACAATTATAATACCCCAGCCCCCCAACCGTTGCAAGGTTATAATAATCCTTGTATTACCGCTATCAATTTTCTATAATCCAAGCATGGGAAAGACACCTGATTTATTTATATTAGCCGAGCATGCCGATTTAATGGAAAAATTGGCACAGTGGGATATTGCGTATCATCAAAACGATGCGCCAATTGTTGATGATGCAACATACGATGCGGCAAAAAAACGTGCGCTGGAAATCGAAGAATTATATCCAGAATTGGCGAAGAACGGGGCGTCAACACATGTTGGTGCGGCGGTGTCTGATAAATTTACATCTGTGACACACAGTGTCCCTATGCTGTCAATTTCTGATGTTTTTAATGAGGCTGAGGTTGCAGATTGGTTTAACAAATTGACCGATAATGATTTGTTTATTGAACTAAAGGTTGATGGTGTTTCGTATGAGGCACGATATGAACACGGGCAACTCGTTCGTGGTTTAACGCGGGGCAGTGGGGTCGCAGGCGAAGATATTACTGAAAACCTTAAAACCATTTCTGATATTCCACAACACCTGTCTGGCGATTATCCTGATGTCATAGAGGTGCGCGGTGAAGTATACATGTTGCGGTCTGACTTTATTGCATTAAATGAAATGGGTGGCAAACAATTTGCAAATCCGCGTAATGCTGCGGCGGGCTCACTGCGACAGTTAAATCCACAAATAACCGCATCGCGCAGGCTTTCTGCATTTGGTTATACTTATGGTGAATTGTCAGAACGCACATGGAAAACACAAAGTGAATATTTCGACAAACTGGAATCATGGGGGTTCAAAACCACGCGCAGGTGGGCACACCATGTGCATAGCATGTCGGAAATTCAGGATGTGTATAATGAAATTATGGCGATGCGTGCGGATATTCCGTTTGATATTGATGGTCTGGTTATCAAGGTGAACAATGTTGATCTACAGGAAAAAATGGGTGCGCGTGCGAATTCCCCACGGTGGGAGGTTGCATATAAATTCCCCGCGGCGCGTGCGATAACAACCCTGCGCGATATCACGATTCAGGTTGGACGGACGGGTGTTTTAACCCCGGTTGCTGAATTAGAACCAATAAACATCGGTGGCGTTGTTGTGTCGCGTGCGACATTACACAATGCGGATGAAATAGGGCGTCTGGACGTAAAAATAGGGGACAAGATTATTGTTCAACGCGCCGGCGATGTTATACCGCAAATTGTTGGTGTGGCGGAAAGTTTGGGGCAATCTGAATATAAATTTCCTGATGTATGCCCGGTGTGTGGTGCGGCGGTTGTACAACAGGCAGGCCAGGTTGCGCGCAGGTGTGTGAATTCTTTGTCTTGCCCCGCCCAACGCATTGGCGAACTGGAACATTTTGTGTCGCGCCATGCGTTTGATATTGCGGGACTTGGCACAAAGCAGTTGGAATTATTTGTGGAACTTGGTTGGATAAAATCGCCCGCAGACATATTTACACTGATTGAAAATCATGGAAATGAAATTCGGAATATGGACGGTTTTGGCGATAAATCTGTGTCTAATTTAGACAATGCTATTAAGGTTGCGCGCAATATTGATCTGCATCGCTTTTTGTATGCGATTGGTATTCCTGAAATTGGCGAAGTGTCTGCGAAACTGTTGGCGAAATCGTTTGGCAATCTGGATGCGGTGCGCAATGCGACAATCGATGAATTAAAGAAAATTGACGGTATTGGCGATGTTATGGCAACTGAAATTGTTTCGTTTTTTGCCGATACGCATAATGCAACTGTGATTGATGATTTGTTGAAATATGTAAATGTTAATGATGCTGAAATTGTTTCTAGTAATGATGGAATATTATCATGTAAAAAAATTGTTCTGACGGGAACACTGTCAAAATATACCCGTGATGAGGCTAAGACTATATTGGAAAATCTTGGGGCGCGCGTTCAATCGTCTGTATCACCGAAAACAGATATTGTTTTGGCGGGGGCGGCTGCGGGCTCAAAATTAGACAGGGCGCAATCTTTTGGAATTGAAATTTGGTCAGAATCAGATTTTGATAAAATAATAGGTGGGGGCAACAATGGCAACACAAACGAATAAAAATCAACATGTTTCTTGGCGTCGGCGTTTATTTGGGTATTTGATAAACATATTTGTTTTTGGGGCATTATTTATTGGGACCTATGTTTTGATTATTTATTTATCCATGCCATCACTGGATGCGATATTATATGAACAACGACCTGCAACTATTGTGTTTGTTGACAATACGGGAACAGAATTACGCAGTTCTAATCGTATTATGGGAACACCTGTATCGGTTGAAACATTGCCACCCCATGTATGGCAGGCGATTATTGCCATAGAAGATAAAAGGTTTTTTGAACATGGCCCGATTGATTTGCGTGGCACAACGCGCGCGTTGTTTGTTAATTTGTTTCGTGGACAATTTGCGGCGGGCGGTTCGTCCATTACGCAACAAACTGCAAAAAATGTGTTTTTGTCGCGTGATAAAAAGATTTCGCGCAAGGTCCAAGAATTAATTTTAGCGCATTGGCTGGAAAATAGATTTGATAAAAATCAGATACTTGATTTATATATGAATCGCGTGTCTTTGGTTGGTGGAATGCGTGGAATTGATGCGGCTGCGCGTATGATGTTCCAAACGCCTGCGAATAATTTAACCATTGCCCAGGCCGCACAAATTGCCGCGATGCTAAAGGCACCAACGACATACAGCCCACTTAAAAATCCGGATAAAAATATTGCGCGTGCGCGGACAATATTAACAGAAATGGTTCGCCAAAAATATATTACTTTGAACCAGGCGCGTGTTGCGGCATCGCAACTGGGGCCGGCATATTCTGTGGCAGATACGAATATCTATCGTTACTGGACTGATTATGTAATGGACGAGGTTGAATCGCGTCTGGGTGGACTTAATACTGATATTTATGTTTACACAACCATAGATAGGGACTTGCAGGAAAAAATATCAAATATATTGCCGAAAAAAGTGGGTGATTACCAAGGGTCTGTTGTTGCGATGTCGCGTGATGGTGCGGTTCGTGCGATGTCGGGTGGCATCGATTATCAGGCCAGCCAGTTTAACCGTGCCACCGCGATGCGCCAACCCGGCAGTGCGTTTAAGCCTGTGGTTTATTTGGTGGCATTGGAAAATGGAATGACACCAGAAACCTATGTTAACGATTCACCATTCGCGATTGGTGATTATAACCCAAAAAATTATAACGAACGTTATTATGGCGATATTTCACTGGCAACGGCATTTGCGAAAAGTGTTAATTCCGTGCCATTACAGTTAACAGAACGGTTTGGAATTGGTTCTGTGCTAAATATGGCGGGGCGTTTGGGTGTTGGAACGAAACTGCGTCGTGAATATTCGACTGTTCTGGGTGCGTCTGAAATGACATTAATGGATTTGATAAATATTTATGCGGTGATTTGGAACAATGGCGAATCTGTGCGCCCATACACCATTAATAAGATTACAGATTTTAAGGGTAATGTTTTATATGAACGCAATCCATCCGACCCAATTCAGGTTTTGCGCTCGCAAACGGTTGCATATATGACGGAATTGTTATCTGATGTGGTGGCAACTGGCGGAACGGGGCACAGGGCGATGGCGAATGGTGTTTTGGGTGGTAAAACAGGAACCAGTAACAATAATCGTGACGCGTGGTTTGTTGGGGCAACGGGCGATTATGTGATTGGCGTTTGGGTTGGTAATGATGATTTTTCGCCAATGTCATCTAAAATCACAGGTGGAACAATTCCCGCAGAAATTTTTCACGATATTGTAAAATAATAAAAAAATGTGTTTTTTTAGTGTCCTGATTATGATATAATGATGGACATGAAAGGAAGAAGTTTATTATCTTTGTTGGTTTTATCGGCATTTACGACCCCCGTGGTTGCAAATTGGCAAAATGCTGATCCGCGTTATACTTCGTCTTATGATGATAATGGTGCGCGTTTTGTGGTTTCTGCGCGTGGTGGTGTGGCATGGGGTAATGCCAAGATTCAAAATGATATTGGTGCATTGACTGCGGAATATTATTATAATCCTGATACCCAGACTTTGATAACGGCCGCCTATTGCGAGTTGATTCATTGTGAGGATCCTGGTTCTGGTTTCAAATATGCGGGATATGATGCACTGGGCAATTTGCCTGCAAATGAAAACTATAGTCGGGTTTCGTTTGCCGCGGGGGCTTCTGTTGGTTTTACAATGCCAAACGCACCCCAATGGCGGATTGAGGCTGGGTGGGACAGAATTTCTGTTGCGGAATATAATGTTTCCCCATTGTTTAGTGGCAATTTGAACCTTATGGATGGTAAGGTTGGTGCTCTCTCTGTTCCTGCGGAATCTGGCGCGGTTCAGTCCAAGGTTTCAACGGATATCGTCAGCATAATGGCGTATTACGATTTCTTTAGTGGTAATCAAAAGCAGGTGGGTTCGTTTGTTCCGTATATTGGTTTGGGACTTGGGTATGCTGATTCGCTAACTGAATTACAATTATCTGATATTTATGGTGATTTATCGGATATCCAAGATTTGGTTATCTATGGTGATGCAGAAGGTGTCCCAATTAGTCCAATCCTCTTTTATAAATCGTCAAAGCGAACATCCAATGTTGCTGGTTTGGGTGCGTTGGGTATTTCGTATGGCGTAACAGAACGTGTGTTTTTGGATTTCAGTGCGCGCGTTATGTATATCCCAGAAATCAAGTGGAAACTGACCAATATTGATAATACTCGGGAAAAAGATTGGTTTAGTGCAAAAAACATGATTTATACCAATTTAATGCTTGGTATCCGGTTTGAGTTTTAAAAAAATTATAGATTGTTTTTTGTGTTATTTTGGCTGATTTGCGTAATGTGGGTTTGAAATAATACTTTTTCTTGCAGTCGTGCCAAAGTAATTGAATATAAAGACGCCACCCAAAGGGCGATGTCTTTATTTCTTTTTTAAGTTTGTGTACATTGCGGTTCGCATTGTTGGATCTTTGGAAACTATCGCATTAGCACATTTTTCTGCACATTTTGGACTACATTCAAGGTATGTGTTCTCATATTCTACTTGTTCAAGGTATATCCATTCGCTCTCACTAGGCTTGATCATCTTGCAGTGACAATATACCTCTTCGTCGAAATTGAGATATTCTTCGTCATCTTCATCTACGCACATTCGTCCTTTGTTCGTACTATCAATATAACAAACTTCGTCTTTAGATGCGCTACATGTTGAGTTTCCTTGGAACTCATCACCACCCCAGCCAAAAAATACCGTATAGTTTTCAAAAGTAATATCACTAATTTTTGTACCCGGTACCTGTGGATCAATACACTGCAAGTCTAATTCTATGCTATCTGGGTCTATGTTATCTGGGTCTACAAGTCCAATGTCATAGCATTGTTGTTTAGGAATGCATTGTGTGGAATCTGTTTTTGATTCTATATATCCCTCATCACATTCCCACGGACAGTTTGAGGATGTAGCTATCGCATCTGTATAGTGCGCATTAGCTGGTGCGTTGTTACATTTTCGCATAGGTTTACCTTCCTCGCAATAAACACCGTTAGCACAGGGCAAGCATATATGTATCACTGAGTCGTAGTAATATCCGGCGGGACAAGAGGCGGGCACGCAGCTGCCTTTCCACAGCTTATATGTAGATCCTCCATCACAGGTCGGTTTCTGTTGTTCCATAGCTTCAGATGCTTCGGTGCAGTCCTCTGTGAATTTTCCTCTCTTATCATAATATGTCCCAGCGGGCAACCAACATACCTGCTGACAACAATCTGCACAATGCAGCGTGGCTGGTGTACTTTGTGCTGGATCTTCCCACACACCTTCTGCTTTCTGTGTTGCAGGGGTTGGCCAACCATCTGCAATTGCAGTTGCGGTGTAAATCGATGTCAATATCAAACCCAACGTAAATATGTTTTTGTACATTTTGTACATATTGCTTTCCCTCTTAGCGATCCTTGATAAAAATGGTACAAAAGCCGATGTTTAAAGTCAATATCTTTTTTAGAAAAATAGTTTTTTATAAAACAATAAAAACCGTATATTTTCAATGATTATAAAGCTTTGTATATTAATGTTTTTTAACGAATAAAAATATATTTATAGTTTTACACCATATTTGCCACGATTGATGGGGCGATACGATAATGCCTCTGCTAAATCAGATAATTCAACATCTGTTGCACCGCGTAAATCAGCAATTGTTCGTGCAATGCGTTTTATACGATTATATCCACGCGCAGACATTCCCATTTTTTCTGCCGCGGTATTAAGAAAGGTTTTCATTTCATCAGACATTACAACAACCGCATCTAATTGTGGCCCATCCAACATTGCGTTAACACAGCCCTGACGCGCGATTTGTGTGTTACGTGCTGCAACAACGCGTGAACGAATTGCCGTACTTGTTTCTGCGTTTTTATCCTCAATTTTATCCATTTCCCATGGATTAACGGCATCAACATCCACATGTAAATCAATTCGGTCGAGTAATGGTCCCGATATTTTATTCTGGTACGCTTCTGCGCATCTGGGGGCGCGACTGCACGATAGGGCGGCATTTCCCAAATGACCGCATGGGCACGGGTTCATTGCCGCAATTAATTGAAAGCGCGCAGGGTACGTTGCATTTCGTTTCGCACGCGAAATCAAGATTTTACCTGATTCCATCGGCTGACGCAAAATTTCAAGTGTCGCACGGTTAAATTCTGGCAATTCATCCAAAAACAGAACACCATTATGTGCTAATGATATTTCACCGGGCTTTGCGTTCGAACCACCGCCCGCCAGGGCGACCGGACTGGATGTATGGTGCACACTGCGGAAAGGGCGGTTTGTTATTAAACCCATGCCCGACAGTTGACCCGCAATAGAATAAATAACCGATGTTTCCAACATTTCATTTGCCGTCATTTCTGGCAAAATTGTTGCTAATCGCGATGCAAGCATTGTTTTACCCGACCCCGGTGGCCCAATCATTAACATTGCATGACCGCCCGCCGCTGCAATTTCCAGTGCGCGTTTCGCCGCCGCCTGGCCATGGACATCAGACATATCACCAACATTGTTTGTTGTGGTTGGTTTTGTGCCGTCTGTATGTGGCGCGGATATAATGTTTGTCCCCCTGAAATGATTAATCAGTTCCAAAACATGATTTGCCGCCAAAATATTTGTGTGGCCCGCTAATAGTGCCTCATTCCCCTGGGTGCCGGGGCAAATTATACCCATATTATTCTGGTTTGCCCAAACACTTGCTGCCAGAACGGCATCTGTTTTTAAAATTGCACCGTCCAAACCAATTTCGCCCAGAATTAAATACCCTGACAATTTATCTTGGGGCAAAATATCCAATGCGCACAATATTCCGCATAATATAGGCAAATCAAAATGTGAACCAGACTTTTCAACATCCGCAGGTGACAAATTAACCGTCAAACGTTTTGCGGGCAGGGCGATATTCAGCGCACTTAATGCATTTGTCACACGTTGCGCAGATTCTTTGACGGCCCTATCTGCCAAACCGATAATGTTAAATTCAGGTTTTGAAAACCCGGTTGCAATTTGCACCTGGACATCAATTGGGGTGGCATCCATACCATTAAAGATTATTGAATTCAAAGATATCATATTTTGTATTATAAACTTGCACTGATTCTTTTCAAGTTATAAAATGAGCAAAAACAGAAAGGAAAAATTATGCCGTTAAAAAACAAAAATGTTGCACGTGAATGGTTTAATACTATATTTTATGGTGGTTTGATTGCGATTGCGTTTCGCAGTATTTTACTTGAACCATTTAATATTCCATCGGGGTCTATGATACCAACATTGCATGTTGGTGACCATATATTTGTGCAAAAGTGGTCGTATGGTTATTCGCGTTATTCTTTCCCATTTGGTTCTTGGAAATTGTGGAACGGTCGTTTTTTTGTCCCAAATGAGCCAAATGTTGGTGATGTAATTGTATTCCGTAACCCAACAAATGAATCTATGGATTATGTAAAACGCTTGATTGGTAAGGGTGGGGACAAGATTCAGATGATAAACGGTCGTTTGCACATAAATGGAAACCAGATTGCACGTGAAAACCCACGCCCATATATTCTGGCGCGCCTGCCGAAATCTATACGCAGTGTCGGTTATTACAAGGATAATATGTCAATAAAGGGTAACAAGATATTTATCGATAATAAACCTGTGGAATTTAATTATACCATAGAATATGCAACCAACTGCAAAATGGGTGATGGTAATTGTGGTGTATTTAATATGACCGAGTATGATGAGGTTTTACCAAACGGTGTTACGCATTCTATTATTGAATTGGCTGATAATGTTCCTGTGGCGGATAACACTGCGGTTTATACTGTGCCTGAAAATCATTACTTTTTTATGGGCGACGACAGGGATTTCAGTTTCGATAGTCGCTGGGGCAAAGATGCCGGCGGAATCGGCTTTGTTCCGCGCGATAATGTTTTGGGTCGGGTGTGGTTTATATGGTATTCACATAATTATTATGCGCCACTGCTTGCATTTTGGTCGTGGAGTAATAAAATACGTTGGAACAGATTTGGCATGGGGATAAACTAAAATGGAAAAACTTGAATATACTTTTAAAAATCCTGAATTGTTACAGTTGGCATTGACCCAAAGTGGCGCTGATGCTGGTGCGAATAATGAACGTCTGGAATTTTTAGGCGACCGTGTGTTGGGATTGACTGTTGCGGAAATGTTATTCACAATGTTCCCGAATGAGGCCGAAGGCGACCTGGCCCGGCGTCATGCGGTTTTGGTTTCAACTGACACATTGGCACATATAGCCAAGGTTTTAAATATTGGTCCTGAAATTCGTCATGGACATATGACCGCTAATCGCACAAAACATATGTTGGCTGACGCGATGGAGGCTATATTTGGTGCGATTTATATGGATGGCGGTTTCGCTGAAGCGCGGGATGTTATCGCAAATTTGTGGCATGATTTGGCGGCTGCACCACTTGTGGCACCAAAAGACTCTAAAACCAGATTACAAGAATATGTACAAAAGGTTGCACCAACGGGAACATTACCTGTATATGAATATATGCAGCCGATTGGCGCATCGCATAGCCCAGTTTTTAATGTTCGGGTGTCTGCACTGGGAAAATCTGCTTTTGGTCAGGGAACATCAAAAAAAATTGCCAGCACGGTTGCAGCTGCGGAATTATTGAAAATTCTTGCAATTTAGTCATATCACATATAAAATTAATTACGTAAAAACTAAAAGGGATAAAAATGTTTTCAATTTTGTTGGTATTACTTATCATCGTTGCTGTATTTATGATTGGGGTTATTTTGCTCCAAAAATCCGAAGGGTCTGGTATGTCGGGGTCGTCTGCGGCGGCAATGTTTGGTGGCGCACTTACTGGTGCAGCGGCGGGTAATTTCCTGACAAAGTTGACAGCATGGTTATCAGTGATATTTTTCGTTTTGTGTGCATTGATGGCATTGGTTGCATCAAAGTCTAATATCGCGGCACAACAAAGCAGTTTAGTTGATGAAATTGTTTTGCAAGAAAATCAACAACCTATTTCAGAATAATAAAAAATTATTAAAAAGATATGGTCTGTGCATTGATACAGACCTTTTTATTTGCTAGCAAAACAAATCTTTAGAATTTATCTGTTTTCTAATTCATAACTGTGCACATACACTTGGTCGTTATTCGTTAAGAACAATATCCAAACAGACGGGGGGGGTTGGTGGATTATTTCCAATGTTGTTGCACGTAGCATACAAGCTTACAGGTGTACTTGGACAGGAGTACAAGCTTGTTGATGTATATTGGACACTTTGGGCGTCTTGCCAAGGGGTAGGATTATCGCAGGGTGGTGTTGGTAGGGGAATGGTTGTGCCTGGTGTGCAGTTAACAGACTGTTCTATTAGTTGGACAGAATTGTTCGTCCGCAATATAAATGTAATCTGTGGATCTGACGAACACTCAGTGGGGTTCATTAAACAACTAACCCATTTGGTATCTGCGGTACCCGTTACATTTTTGCATGTTGTTATCGTGTTCTTGCAGGCGTTTATAGCTATTTCTCTTGATGTTGTTCCATACCCATTCGTTGATAAACACGTTTTTACTTCATTCACACACTCACGTGAATATTCTTCCAATATATTATCTTGATTACGCTTTATTTCTGGTAATACGCGAACCAGGTATTCTTTGATTACACTGTTCCCAAAATTAAACTGCTTTTCCCCATTAGAGTTTTTGCTATATGTTATGTCTTGGCATTGGTTCAATACTGCCATGCATAAGCCAATATTTTGTTTTCCGTCATTATATCCGATTTTATACTGTAAAAAATCAGCCATGTCGTTCGATGTTGTATTGGTTGGTTGGTTTTGCCATATATGTTCTTCTATATAGCTTGATATCGTTGAGTCACTGTTGTCCCACGGGTTCTTGTCGCCCCATGTTGCATATATCCCGTTCGTGTCAACCGGGGTTGACCCAATAACAATTTCGCCACCAACTATATATTTTCCAGATGGGTCAAGACAATTCTCATAGTCACTGCCACATACAAAATCACTGCGCATACATTCATCCAATGCTGTTACACATCCGCGTAAATCATATGTGTTTGCGTTTTGACGAACCATTAAACGCGCCTTGCGTAATACATTTTCCGCATTGCGAATCGTATTTGACATATTCTTGTTTGATTCTTCCAAAAACTTTTCATAGGATAAACAATCTTTATCTATCTTTAAATCATAAGAATTTGTTACAATACTCTCATTTATGCCTTGTCCTTTACAGTAAGATAAAATGTTTGCCTTACACCGGGATGTCGCGCTTTTATACAAAGTGGCCCCACGTTGGTTAGATATACTGGATATATTACTTGTGTCGTTTGTTAATATAGAATCTAAATCGAGGGCGGAACTATTAAAATCAACATTAATAATACCAGTTAAATCAACACTTATACCATCTGTAACTGCAGAAGATGATTTTGGTGCCTTGACTTCGACAATCATTTTTTTTATCTTGTCCAAATCATTTTTCAATTGACTGCTATCAGAATTAACAGACAATGCTACTTCTGCTTCTGTTTCGATAAATAATGTCTCTATGTCCTTGGCGGATAAACCAATATATTGTATCTGTTGAGCAACGTCTTGCAGAGCAGAATTTGCAGTTTCTAGTGCTTCACTAGTTTTAGAATAATTTTTTATGTTGTTTGAACATGAACAACGCCCCATATCTTCGTCTAGTATATTGCAATATTCGTCCATGCAATTTGCGTATTGTGTTTGGCAATATGTCAATAATTCATTTCGTTCGTCTAGTTCTTGCTTTGACATAGTTTGTTTTTTTTCTGAATTATTTATGGATATCGTTGCCCTGGCGGCCGCAGTAGTACGTGATGTAGTTTTGTCGGTAGATGGTATGGCACGTTGTGTTGTTGCCGAACGAGATCCACTTTTTGGGGTAACTTGTACAGTACTGCGTTGAATCGCTGGCGACCGTGTCGTCCCAGTTATGGTATTAGCTGTAGTACGTGCAGAATTAGTTTTGTCTGAACTAAGGTTTGCTGTCCTGGCCGTAACATTATCACGTGCAGGTATAGACGAAGATTGGTTGCGTAAAACAACAGTGTTATTTTCTTGCCGCCTTGTAACATTGGAGGGTTGACGCAATGGAGGCGTCGCAAGATTTGTTTGTGTGGATGTACGTGAAACTGTTGCGGATTTCTGAACTGTGTTTGATTCAGAACTCTCCGCCGTCGCACGTGTCGCAGAAAAAACATTGCCTGTGAAACATGCACATAGCGCAGAAATTAACAAAAAAATACGTCTTTTGCTAAACAAAACCCTTTCCTATACGAGAAAGGGTAACAAATTATCAAATACTAAGTCAATAATATTTTATTTTTTCTTAGATGCTTTTTTTTGTGTATCTTTAGAGAATTCTCTATACAAATTGATGCCACAAGCATACGCAACCAATGCAGAAAAAGCGGTTATAATACCCGATAACAACCCGTCAGAAAATATTGCAAACAAAATAATTGCAGCAATTAAAACGATTGTCGTTCCCAGATTAGCGGACATAACTTTTAAAAATTTTTCAAATGATTTCATTTTTTTCTCCTGTTTGTGCTACGTATTATATCATAAATTCAAATGTTTTTGTATGAAAAAAAGAGCAATCATTTGCTCTTTTTTTAGGGAGTATAATATGTATTATAAAATAATCTGACCACCAATGCGTGCATCGTTTGGTAATGGACCAAAAGACGAACGTGGGCTAACATAAATATTGCCTGTGACAGTAAACCGACCACAAAACTGAAGCATACTAAGATCACGCAAGAACAGGTTGCCGTTAATTTTTACATCGCAGGGCAAAGTATATTTACGCATGTTCTGAATATACAGATTTCCGTTAACCTGCATGCCTGGTTTTAATACAATTGCATCTGAACGATTCGCAATAATAGTATCTCCCATAATTTGATGTTTATGGCATGGTGTTTGCTTTACTGTAACCGGATTGGCTTTCACAGGAACAAGATTGATTGCACTGATGAATTCTTTTTTGATACAGTGTTCGCATTTTGACGCAGTATTTTGTTTGAATGGCAAAACTGCACGTGGTTTGACATGACGAACAGGTTCGGATTTTACTTGTTGTGTTGCTGCTGTTTGAGGGTTAACTACTACGATAGGTGTTGATTTTGTGCTAACAACATCAATGATTAACATAGAAAACAGAACGATAACAGAGGACAATAAAGCCAAATTTAATAGAGCAACTAAATTAAGACCAGATAGCCAAGTCCAAAACATACATAGAACTTTCCATATCCATTTTCCAAAATCACAGATTTTTGACCAAACCCAATGAAATGCATTCACGACGGATTCACATGCCCGTCTTAACCAAGACTTTTTCTGAGTCTTTTTTGCATTGGTTTTTGCTTTTTGTGCCATTGTATAACCTCTTGTTTATTGATATTTGCTTTTTATTTTAATACAAAAAATAAGATTGTCAAGTTTTTATTAGACATACCCAGAAGATTCCCTCGGCACTTTGTGCCTTTGGGGCATTCGTGACGATTTGGTCGCGCGTTGCTTACCAAATCTACTCATTGTCGAACTCCCAGGGTTCTCATCCTTTGGGCTTGCCAGATAAATTAAAAAACCGGCAAAAGCCGGTTTTGAATTTATGGCGCGCCCAGAAGGATTGTAATTCCCATTGTTTCACAATGGGTCCCTTTCCACCCGTAAGGTTCAAACTGCGTTTCACTTGTTTTCACTAACTATCGTGTCGAACTCCCAGGGTTCTCATCCTTTGGGCTTGCCAGATAAATTTAAAACCGGCAAAAGCCGGTTTTGAATTTATGGCGCGCCCAGAAGGATTCGAACCCTCAACCTTCTGATCCGTAGTCAGATGCTC
>JAKSTC010000010.1 GCA_024402765.1 Alphaproteobacteria bacterium | reverse complement strand
TGTTTTTTGTAAAAAAATTATGATTTGTCATCCCGATGAAAATCGGGACCGCAATAGGGTCTTTAAGACCTGTGACGCGCGCTTCGTTTTTTTTTTTGCAAGTGCAAACTTGCTATACTTCAAAATTATAATTGGAAATTGATTTCACAATTGCGTTAACCAATTTATCCTGATGGTCGGATGATTTTAGTAATTTTTCCTCACCCGCGTTGGACAAATGCCCTAATTCAATCAGTGCCCCCGGCACAGTTGAACGCAGGACCGCAAATGGCGCATGACGGACCGATGGACCGGGCTGTTGCGTAATGGATGCTTTTTTTAAATAATTCGTGCATGATGATGCGTATTCTTCAGACATTTCTGCCACCGCATGTTGTTGCAAGGATGATAATGCGATACGAATATCCTTAGAAAACTGTTCAAAACCACTAACATCAATCTTATCCGCAGCATTTTCAGCGTCTGCTAATTTTTGTGCTTCCTCGTCAGACGCCTTTTCCGACAATGTGTAAACCGAAAAACCCTTCATCTGGCGTGATGGATTCGCATTTGCATGCAGGGATATAAATAAATCACCCTTGTACTTTTCAGCCAATTCTGCACGTTCTGCTAATTTTAGATATTTATCGGTTGAACGCGTCAAATATGTTTTATAGCCCGCCACATCCAATTTGTTTTTCAACTTTTTCGCGACAGATAATACAACATCTTTTTCCTTGGTTCCGCCCTTACCTATGCACCCAGGATCCTTGCCCCCATGGCCCGCATCAATCACAATCACAGATTTTTTCTGTTGTGTGATTGCGGTTATCGTTGTTGGTGTGTTTTGTGCAACACCCGACGTCCCAGCGGTAAAATCAATAACCAAACGATAATTGTTGTCGCCATTGGGTTCCAATATAAAAATCTGATTTTTAGGTATTTCCCCAATCGATTTATTCAAATTTGCAATAATTTGTAATTTGTCGCCAACCTGTGCCTGGGTCAACGATTTTATCAATGTTCCAGATGCTAATTTTGATTTTAACGCAGTATTTGCGGCCGTATTGGAAATAGTAACAACCAATTGACCCGCCGGATACGACAATGAATAAGATGGACGAACAGTAGTTTCAATTACCAGACGTGTTTTTCCCCCAGGTTGTAATCCTGTTCGCACAGAAGTTAAATCATTACGCGCCGCAAAAGCGACACGCGGTAATAACATTACCACCAATGTTGTAATTCCCGACAACTGTAAAACTTCCCTTCTTGAAAATCGCATCGTATTGTGAATTATATCAAAAAAACGAAACCGCTTCAAGCGGTTAAAGAAACAAACCGTCATTGTGACGGTTTAATTCTTATTTACTAACACAATTTGCAAAATTTTGTGCAATTAAGCCCGATTCTGTGGTTGATAATTGTCCGACCGGTATCACATAACAACGACCAGAATCTCGTAAAATAAACACCTTGGTTCCCTGAGTATATGCAGTTTGCATATTGTTCATTTGTGCACTGGTTAAAAAAGCATTTTGTGTTGTAACCGCATTAGTTAAGCCGGCATTTATAACCTGTTGTGCATCACTAAATGTATAAACATCTGTCATTGAACGAATTTCCATATACAATGGTTGGGTTTCAAATGGATTTTCCGATTTCGATGTATCCACTGTTGGAAACGCAACACCGGTTGCCAATGCCGCCACCGCCTTTAGTGTACCGTATTGTTCTGTATCAGCATGTGCGGTTGTATTCATTTGCATATTATCACCACATGCCAAATTCATACGGTTCATATAGCCTGCCAATACCGCATCAACTGCCACCTGCCAATCTGCCCCCTTTTGATTTATATTCAAAGAGACAATCTTTTCTGCCCATCCCCAGACATCACCACCAATATTACCGGCATTCGCAAAACGTGTTACCATTTCCGCAGATCCCCCAGGAACACCCGCACCACAATAATCAGTCAAATAAGAATTTAACTTACTGGTTGTTTCATTACCATATGCCAATGCCACAGAATGACAAGACATAGCAGCCTCTAACTCTTGTCTACGCTGAATACATAATTCCGAATGAGATTTAGATAACTGGGTTGCCATATTGGACATAGATAAAAACGACATTAATTCCTGTTGCACATATTTTGGACATAAATTCGCTGCAGTATTTACCCCGCCCTGATTTGAATAAACCGAAGAAGAATATTGTGGTAACAAAATAGATGTATCTTTTTGTAAACACAACAAAGTTGCGTTATACAATTCACTTTCGGTTGCATATTGGCAACGGCCACCCGTATTTTGTCCCGGAACAACAGTTATATCACCACAATAATCGGTTAAGCATGCCATAATGCGTTCACGACATGCCGTATCAACATCAGGCTGTGTCACAAAGAAATATGCATTACGTTGATTCATTCTATATGCGTTTACTGCACCCTGGGTTCCGCGCAAACCAGCCACCTGACCCGTAGTGGTAACAAGTGATGAACTACGTGCCGCATCAACACCGCCAACCGTTCCTGCACTAACACCAAATGCAGATGACACACCCAGCACGACACCCATAAAACCGCATAAAACAGATAATTTTTTCATATTTTACCTCTCTCGTTACACTTATATTATCATATTTGTGTGTCCAAGGCAACAGAATTATAAAAACATTGATTTGAAAAAAATACTTGGTAAAATCAAGATATGACCATAGATAACAATGTTCTTTCACAAATTGCCGAAGACCTCTCTGTCTTAAGGGGGTATCTTTGACCCTGAACGCATAGAATCTGAAATAAATGCGTTAGACGAACAAATAAATTCCCCAAATTTATGGGACAATCCTGATAAGGCGCGCCAGATTTTGCAAAAAAAATCTAGTATGGAAAAGCAACTGAACGAATTATATCGTTTGGAGTCTGATTATAAAAATCTATATGAATTGTGTGAAATGGCTGATAGCCCCGAAGAAATAAATGCTATCATTGATAATTTGTCCAATGATGCACATAATGCAAAGTTTGTTACCCTATTCCGCGAACCCGCAGACAATAGTGGTGCATTTTTGTTTATCCAGGCGGGTGCTGGTGGCACCGAAGCCCAAGATTGGGCACAAATGTTATCGCGCATGTATCATCGCTGGGTTGAAAGGCACGGTTTTACAATAGAAACGGTCGAAGAACACTTTGGTGATGTTGCCGGAATTAAAAGTGCGACTTACCGTATTACTGGCGAACGCGCATACGGTTGGTTAAAAAACGAAATCGGGGTTCATCGCTTGGTTCGTATTTCACCATATAATGCGAACGGAAAGCGTCAAACCAGTTTTGCATCGGTTGATGTGTGGCCAGACATAGATGATTCTATTGAGATTGAGATAAATGATAAAGACCTGCGCATTGACACATATCGTTCATCGGGCGCGGGTGGTCAGCATGTTAACAAGACTGATTCTGCGGTTCGTATTACCCACCTGCCGACCGGCATCGTTGTAACATGCCAAAATGAACGCAGTCAGTTCCAGAATAAAGATATGGCAATGAAAATGCTGCGCAGTAAGTTATATGAATTGGAATTACAGAAACGCGCAGAGAAAGAAAATGCCGCCAAGGCGAACCAGAAAAAAATTGAATGGGGCAGTCAGATTCGCAACTATGTTCTGTATCCGTATCAATTGGTCAAAGACGTCCGGACAAATGTTGAAAGCACTGATTCCGGTGCGGTTTTGGATGGCGATTTAGACGAATTTATGTTGGCATCGCTATCCCAAGAATAATACTTACAAAAACCTAAATTATAACCAAATGAAAATCGTATCTGATAATACATTTTACCTTGACGCAATTAAATTTGTTGATACCAATGCAAAACACATTCGTCAACCGAATGGTACTCATACAGGTACCGTTGTATTTTTTGCAGATACAGATTTAAACACATTTGTATATAGATTCCCAACTAAATCTCTCGCTTTAAAAAACCATAACCTAGTTCCTTGGTTGAAACGTTATAATATACCAACACCCAAAACAACTCTTTACAACTATTGTGGGACTCTATTTGAAAAGTATACTTATAACACAAACAAAACAATGTTTGAACATAATATGTCATCACATTTATCTGATTATGAACTTTTTACGATATACCAAGAATGTATGCAAATTGAATATAACATATCAAAAATACCTGTATCAAATGTGGATAAAATTGCGCACAAATCTTATTCCCGGTTATATTACACTTCATACATTGCAAAGCACAACAAAACAATTAATACCATAATAAAAACAGCAATAATATACATAATGTCCCATATTGGAGAAATGAGATTTTTTCATAACGATATAAATCCGACGAATGTATTATTGACCCCAGACAAACATGTGTTTTCTGTAATAGATGTAGATGGGATATCACTTACTAATACTTATTTTGCATTGATAAACATGTTACGATTTGCACCTCAACACATGTGGATGGATTTATTAAGGTATTACGAAAAAATATCACATAAACAACAACCAAAGAAATTGGTTATAACAACAATGAAACTAATTACCTTAATAAAAAAATCTTGGACTAACAATCGTTTAACCCTACGATAATATTTGCATTTTTTAAGCAAAGTTATATAATACAAAAAGTTTGCACCCGTGGCTTAACTGGATAGAGCATCGCCCTCCGAAGGCGGGGATTGCGCGTTCGAATCGCGCCGGGTGCGCCATAATAAAAAAGACGACCATTTTTGGTCGTGTTTTTTATTACGCTGTGCAACCCGCGATTTGAACGCAGTTCGAAAATTTGTATATGAGAACGACTGTAAACGAAGTTCGAATAACTACAAATTTGCCCACAGGCATAGCCGAGGGACACAGAGTAAGCGAAAACAAGCATCGCGAAGTTTGAGTGCTAACGAATGCCCCGCAGGCAAAGCCTAGGGAATCCGCCGGGTGCGCCAGGATAAAAATAAAAACATCACCAGCGGTGGTGTTTTTCTATGATTTGATTCTTGTTGTGTGGTGTTTAAGTGCTTGATAAACTTTGTTGTATCAAAAGGATAGAGTTATGGCAGATACAAATACACTTGAATCTATTATTAATATCATTAAATCGTGCGATAGTGTGGTTTTGTCCACCGTTAATGCACAATATACTGATGCGCGTTATATTACTAATATGCTTAATCGTAATATTCGGTCGCTAGATTTATATTTTATGACAGGTTCAGACACACCAAAATACGAACAACTGGATTTGAATCCAAATTGCTGTTTGTATTACTATAACCCCGAAACACACTATTCTGTGCGTCTGTATGGGAAAATGCGGTTTGTTGACGATACTGCATTAAAAAACAAATATTGGATGCCAGAATTTAAGCGTTTTGGATACTGTGGTCCCGATGATCAACGGTTTATAGTATTGCGTTTTGTTCCGATGGAATATAAGTTCTATATCGGCAATGAAATGAAAACCGGCAAAATCAATTAATTGCCCTGCCCGCGTTTTTGTTGTTGTTTTTTTATGCAAATGTGTTTAATAATTCCATAGAAGGGGAAATTGATGAAACACATTTCTATTCTGGTATTGATATTACTGACCGCGTGCAACAGTGTTTATATAAAACCAAATGCGACACTGGATACATCAAAGCCTGTTTATGCAAATCGTGGTGGCTTTACGATGAAGCGCGTAATAAAACAAGAACTTGAAAAACATGGCTTTACCGTAAAAGTTGGCAGATTAAAATCAAGTTATGATGGCGATGATATTTCTATTGAAACCGAAGAAGTCCCCGGCAATCATGCATATATCGTGCGCGTAAGTGAACGAAGTGAAGTTTTCCGCCCCCTGTGGTGTGTGTTTAATGGATTTTGGTGGTGGCGGTTTAATGTATCCATTGTTGACCAGGATACCAAAAACGAAATTGTTTCTTGGCGCGGACGCGGTTGCGCAAACAGTTCTGTGCGTAAATTAAATGATATTTTGAATAAACTTGAACAAAAATAAAAGGAGCAAAAATGAAAAAAACTGTTGCTTTATTACCATTGGTGGCTTTAACGGCATGTAATACTGTATCTATGGCACCACATTCATTGGATACACACAAAAAGATTTATATTGATACAAATGGCGAATCAATGCGCTATTACCTCAAAGAAGAAATGGAAAAACGTGGTTATGATGTAACGGTCGGTAAAACAACATCCGTTCAGAAAACGACTACAAACATCCAAGGCGACAAAGAAGGTCGTGTTTCAACAACAACAATTAACGGCGCGCGTTACATTGCAACCGTAAATGAATATGATGTTGGTGAGTATATGCGTTATATTGGGCGTCCATTATGTATGTTTAACGGTTGGAAATGGGTTGACTTTAATGTATCTATTGCCGACAACGAAACAGGTAAAGAAATCTTGTACTGGTCTGGCATGGGTTGCAAAGGAACAGTCAAGAGCAATATCACAGAAGTCCTGGACGAATTAGAAAAATAAAAATTACATTAATTAATAAAAAACGCACCATTTGGTGCGTTTTTCTTTTTTGATTATTCATCAATATTTGCGTATTCACAAAAGCCTTCGTTTGTATCACAACGGGAAATAACACCTTCGCTGATGAAATAACCCTGTTCGTGCAGGCATGCTGGACATACGGTTGGTGCCTCTGTTCCGATGTGCCAGTTACCACAGTTTGTGCAACGCCACATTACAATTTTGTC
The DNA here is from genome assembly GCA_024402765.1 of Alphaproteobacteria bacterium. GTDB lineage: Bacteria > Pseudomonadota > Alphaproteobacteria > Rs-D84 > Rs-D84 > Enterousia. The sequence continues at coordinate 29,678 of JAKSTC010000010.1, read as the reverse complement.
AGATTTGAACAGGGTGCCATTTTCCATTGCCTCTGCCAATGCGCGAAAACGTGATTCATGATAACGTTCCGCATAGCCGATATTTTTCAAAACTTCTGCAATTGCGGGAAAACCCTCTTGTGCGGCAATTTGTGCGAAACGCGGATACATATCTGTATTTTCTTCGTGTTCACCGTATGAGGATGCCTGTAAATTTTCAAGTGTTGTGCCAATTTTACCTGCTGGGAAAGATGCAGTTATTTCAATATTCGCCCCCTTCTAAAAACTTAAACAAACGGGACGCATGTTCTTTTTCCTGGTCTGCTGTTTCCAAGAATATTTTTGCGATTGCCTGGAATCCTTCTTTATTTGCCGCGGATGCAAAGAAAGTATAACGGTTGCGTGCCTGGGATTCACCAGCAAACGCCATCAGTAAATTTTTTTCTGTTTGTGTGCCTTTTAATGATACAGTCATTTTATTTCTCCTTTTAATCAACGGGCCAAATGGTATCAAAAAACAGAAAAAAAATCAAACTTATTATTTTTGTTTATCTATTCCGATTGCGTTGTGTATTAAATCCATATATTCATCATACAATTTAATACCTAAAAAGGCACGTGCCTGCTCTATGGAATTACCATAAGACCAATAAGTCCCATTTTTTGTATCATATTTGGCGACAATATATTTTGCCCCAGCAGACATAACATATTTGCCATAGCAATTTTCCCCAACCATATCAGCCATATAATATTCAAAATGGTTTTTTTCTTGATTTGGCAAACGATTCCGAATAACAAATTCTTTGTCGCGAACGATTGTTATTGGTTCCTTAAAATCACGTTGAATACGCCACAAACCACCAATAAATTTAACATTGTTAAAAGTAACTCTTTTAAGTGGCACAGTTGAGCCGTCATCACAATATGCCAACACACCACTGGCACAATCTGAATTGTATTTAGCTTTGTCCAAGAATTTCATTTATTTCGCCTTTTTTCTGAATTATAACTTAAAAACTTGCAATTTCCACCAAACTGTAAATTTTCAAGTGTTGTGCCAATTTTACCTGCTGGGAAAGATGCAGTTATTTCAATATTCGCCCCCTTCTAAAAACTTAAACAAACGGGACGCATGTTCTTTTTCCTGGTCTGCTGTTTCCAAGAATATTTTTGCGATTGCCTGGAATCCTTCTTTATTTGCGGCAGATGCAAAGAAAGTATAACGATTGCGAGCCTGAGATTCACCGGCAAATGCCATTAATATATTTTTTTTCAGTCTGGGTTCCTTTGATAGATACCATTTTCTTTTCTCCTTTTTATATTTATTATTTCTTGGCGCTATAATTATAGCAGAAAATCGTATAAAATCAAATTTCTTTGGTATTCATTATATGCGTTGCAGCATATCAGCGTTTGCGCCCTCTTTTTTCCATATTTAATATCCGGGAACGATAACGATCAAATATTTTTAACTTTAAATTTCTTGTTGCTAAATCCATATCTTTGCCTATGGCATAAAGTGTTTTTGAAAAAACTACGTATATATGAAAATCAACCACAGGCAAACTTGCATAAAAATAACTAAAACTATCTTCTGGCGATATCTCTCCACAAGCAAAACGAATCTTACTTAACATCCAAATATTATAATTTTCAAACAAAAGACAAGGGGTCAATTCATTTTCTTTGTTTATATAAGAACAATAATAAACACCATTCGGAATCTTTTTAAAATTGCCCCGTTCTATCATTTTTTTTAGATCGTCCGATTTTGGATCTTTATTTTTAATTCTATATACGATTCTTATGAACTCTTTATAGTCAAAATCTATCTGTTTATGATTTGCATCATATATTTCATCTGTTAAACGGTTCATATCTGTAAAATTTATTATCATTGCTCAAGCCCTAACATTTGTTTTTCTATCGCACTTATCATATCATCTATACCGATGCGCCCTGCGGCACTGATAGTAATGATTTCTGGTTTCTTTTTACGTCCAAAAGATTTTTTAAAATCCGCCATACGTATTTTTAATTCATCTGCACCGATTGCGTCAATTTTATTGATAACGACTATTTCAGGTTTGGTTAATAAGCCGCCACCGTATGAATCCATTTCATGACGAATTGCGCTATAACGCGCTGCCCAATCGGGTTCTGTGCCATCAATAACATGCAAAATCATTTTTGTTCGTTCAGCGTGGCCCAGGAACCTATCGCCCAGTCCAACACCGGTATGCGCCCCCTGAATCAATCCAGGCAAATCCACCAACACATATTCGCGGTTATGAGCATACATAACACCCAGTTGCGGATTTAGTGTAGTAAATGGATAATTTGCAATCTTTGGGCGCGCAGAAGTTACCGCCGACAACAATGTTGACTTACCTGCATTTGGGAAACCAACCAAACCAATGTCTGCAATCAGTTTCAGGCGCAAAACAACCGTTCTTTCTTCACCGGGCAAACCGTCATTTGCCTGACGCGGGGCGCGATTAGTCGGGCTTTTAAAGTGCAAATTACCCCAACCGCCATTTCCCCCACGTGCAGCACGATATTCCATACCATCGGTATTCATATCGGCATATTCGATTTCTTCATTTTCAGACAAAATTACCGTTCCCGTTGGCACCGGCAAAATCAGTGTTTCGCCTGAATAACCCGTCCGCATTTTTCCCATACCATTTTGACCACGTTGGGCAACGAAATTCGTCTTGAAACGATAGTCAATCAAAGTATTCACATTTGGCACAGCGACAAAGACAACATCGCCACCACGACCGCCATCACCGCCATTGGGACCACCGAATTCGATATATTTTTCGCGTCTGAAACTGGCGGCACCATTACCACCGTCACCTGCCTTGATATGAATTTTTGCTTTGTCCAAGAATTTCATTTATTTCGCCTTTTTTCTGAATTATAACTTAAAAACTTGCAATTTCCACCAAAAGATTTATAGTATACATGCTACGCAAGTAGTGATAATTCTGAATCCGTTGTGCAATAATCATTTTGGACCCGGGGGCGGTACCCGGCACCTCCACCAACAAACACTTATGGGGGTGTAATAGCTTCGACAGATGACGAAAGACAAATTGGGTGAATTCGACATGGTGTCGTTAAAAACCAAATAAAAACTGAATGGCGATAGAATCGCTGCGAACGACAACGTTCGCCTTGCAATGGCTGCCTAAATATGGCGTTGAACACGGTTGGCAATTGTTGACCTGTTCGTTATAGCGATTGCGGGGTCGTCGGGTACCTGGCACCAGAAACCCGACATTTAATGAATAATAATAAAAAGGATAAAGATATGTTTGGAAAAATTAAGAAAGTGTTCTTTACAGGAATATTTGGTGTTTTGTATATTTCTTTCGTTGGTCAATTGGTTTACATTTGTTGTTGGCTGGATGGGATTCAAAACAAATTAATTGCATTGGCATTATTATCGATTGAATGGTTGGCATTGATTGCAGCACGTTATTTATCAAAACGTTCCAGCACCAGCGCCCAGCAACACAATGGTGGCTATCGCCGTCATTAATTGCGTACCAGGCAATAAAAAACACACCGCATATTGCGGTGTGTTTTTATTTATCGGCATCAAATTCATCACATTGCATATGTACTGAACAGGGCTGCCCGCACAGTAGAATCGAGGCGAACTTTATCGGCACACTGAGAGGCGCACCCCTCTGCGCACTTCGTTGCACCACGTGCATAATAATAAGCAGCCACCCAACGTTGTGTACTACTAGCAGGTGCAGGCGATGTCATTCTACAATAACACCAAACACCCGTCGAAGTACCCCCAGTTAAAGTTCCAGAATAAATTGCACCGACACTGACATCGCCCTTAGCTTCATGAAAACATGCCGCCACCCCATCTACCCTGCCCCAACCAAATAACACGTACCATGTCCAAGCAGTTTGGTTTCCAGAACCACCTGTACCATTACTGTTAGATATGCAAGTCTGTAACCCCAAGTCATAACTACCTGTTCCACAATTAGCGATACATTTTCCACTAATCTCAGAATATGTTACATCGCTTATACATGGTGGGCGGGGTGACGCTGTTGGTTCATTTTGACAGCTATTCGTGAAACCGCCTGTGGTATCCCAATATAGATTTGATCTACCGGGTAACCAACAGTGCCCCCTGTCCACCCAACCACCATGACCATTAGAGGCATATGCCCCACAACAGTCGTCACAATGCATTAAGGCCTCGGTAGTCAAAGATTCATCATCAAATACATCGTATGCGTAGCTGATTGGACCCGCCCAATCCGGCACCGCGGGCATGATACAAAATGATGATAACAATAAACCCAATGTGAATATATGTTTGCGCATAGAACAATCCCCCTTTTAGATTTCCTTTAGCAGAATAATACTAAACCCAAGGTGTAAAATCAATCAGTTTTTTTCAAAAAAAATACAATCTTTATAGAAAATATGTTTTTATGCATCATTACAACTAGATTGCTTCGCATTCGCTCGCAATTGTGCTTGTCAAGCACAGGGATTGTAAAAGTTAAAATATTCGTAGACATTTTTATTTTACAAAATTTATTGCAAATAAATTTTGTCATTGCGGTTCTGGCCTGCGCCGGAATGACAAATCATTATTTTTACAAAAAACATTTATGTTTTTTGTCATTGCGGACTTGGTCCGCAATAGGGCTAAGAAATTACAATATTTGTCATAAAATCAGTATTGGTTATGATGGGTGAAAAAACAAAGAACGCAACGCAAAAACGAACCTTGCAACACAGGTTTTAAAGACCCTGTTCCGGCCTGCGCCGGAATGACAAAAAACGCCGGAATGACAAAAGGCTAAAAAGCCTTTTGTAAAAAATAACAATTCTGTCTACGAATTACTTGTCAAGCACAGGGATGACACCACAATGCCCCAGCAAGCCCATTACAGGGCATAATTTTTGTACATTGTTTTCCGCATATCAGGATCGGTCTGAACTGTATAACCACACTTACTGGCACAACTACTGGCACATGCATTAACATCATTATATGAGTTTACTTTTTCCCAATATGTATTTTTATTACCAGATGTATTATTCAGACTGGCCTGGGACACCCCTATCATCCGGCAAAAACAATTCTTACCTGTTTTGTCGCCCTGTTGAAGAGTAGTAGTCGCCAGCTCCGTATTCTTGCTATCATCGCTGCACGCAGCTATTCCTTGTATCATGAAATCATGTTGAAACAAAGTAGAATTATGAAATACCACAGTCCACACAAAAGACTCTGGGGAATCTTGGAGAAATCCATCTATATGCCCATATGAATATCCATTCCACGTAGAATCTACACACACATCAATTCCAATATCATAGGTACCACCATCTCTATTACACGTAGCAACGCATCTGTTGCTGCTCGTAATCGTATACGTCTGATTCTCTATGCAAACTGGAGATGTTTCTTCCGTACAGCCATACATACTAAATTTCATTAGTTGCTTATTATAACCGCTTCCTGCTCGCGGATCGCGCATATAATAGGTCCCGTTTGGCAACCAACACGTAACACCGTTCTTAGTAACAAACCCGTTTACTTTGTCGTCGTCGGGTGACACTGGAATTTCTGGTTTTACACTACTATTTTTTTCCGTTCCACAACAACTTGTGCAACGTAATCTAGCATGATAGCTGTCTGTCTCCATCTTTGCATCAGTCCATACATTTTTCGCCCATACATTAGGATAATCCGCCATGGTGGGCATGATACAAAATGATGATAATAATAAACCCAATGTGAATATATGTTTGCGCATAGAACAATCCCCCTTTTAGATTTCCTTTAACAGAATAATACTAAACCCAAGGTGTAAAATCAATCAGTTTTTTTCAAAAAAAACACAATCTTTATAGAAAAAATACAGAACGCAACAAAAAAACACCGCCAAATTGACGGTGTTAACATAATGCTTTGCAACATGGTTATTTATTTTCTTTCTCCCACCATGCCTTGAACAAGGCTTTCCGCATAGTATTGCCACGGATACCTGTATCAGCATAACTAGTAGCACATAATTTAGCACACCCGGTACCACAATCATCGGGATTGGTGAAAGATGTTATATATGTCCACGGCTTGTCCAATTTATTATCGGCGGATGTGTTGCCTACTTTTGTTACTTTGCACCAACAACGTATACCCAATCCTGCATCATCGTGTTCTATAGTTTCTGCGGGCTCCGAAACTTTCTCTAGGGGGTCGCCTGCCTCGCATGCTGATGTTCCGTACATCTTTGCTTTTACCGTACCATCCTTAGTAAAGTCTAGTACCCATCGTCCTTCATTGCCATATGGAGTTATTGGGCCTTCTCCAAACAGTGGCAAATTTTTAACTGCGTTAGGGTTGACATCATGGTGATATCCAACATAACCAATATGATCCTCAAGATTATCAATTCCAACATTAGGGTTTAAGAAGTCTGTAGTACTACTAATCCAATTCACCTTATAACCTGTCTCCTCACATTTTCCATTCTTTGCACGTTCAAAGAGTATTGTTGAAGCACAGAACATTTCTCCTTCTCCGTTCACATTGACATTTTCTCCAAGCATAGAACAGCTATGTTTAAACTCTCGTCCGAGATCATCAAAATACGTTTCAGCAGGAGGAAGCCAACAATTACGATACTGAAGAGTCGCATCCAGACTCAGACATTTTAGCTTTTTTTTATCATTCTCAGTCATATTATAACAACAGTCCGCACAAACCATCTTGGCAGGTGTTTTTTTGTTTTGGTCCATCCAGACATCAGTACAATCAAAACTCGGTAAACCCGACGCCATTGCGGTCATGGTACAAAGTGATGCTGATATTAATCCCAGCGTAAATATGTGTTTATGCATAGTGCATTCCTCCTTTTATATGTCTTTCAATGCAAGAATACCAAAACCTCACTATCAAAGTCAATCATTTTTTTTCAAAAACAAATATTTTTGTAAAACACGTATATTTTTATACTTATTGTTGGGTATCATCTTGTATGTTGTTCAACAATTTCTCACGCACTTTTTGGTTTTCTTGGATTCGTTCAGCACACAACATAGGACAATCTCTTTGGCAAGAAGTGAGGATAGTGAGATACACCCAATTAGTCTCTTTCGGTGATGTCATCTGACACCAACAATATGTGCCATCCGGGTCGTTGTAAACACTATCATCCGTGGATATCGAATTTTTTGTACTACATGCTGCCTTGCCCTTTATTATATGATCGTCATTACCATCAAATTGTACCGCCCAATGCATTAAGAATCGTGTCCGTAATTCACTAACAGAAGGGGTGGCACCGGAACCAGTAATAAGGTTAATATTCTCAATAGCCAACCCACCTTCCCCATTGGGGGCCACATAACCCCTATCAACACCATCGGTGGTCGGTTTCAAACACCAATTGGATTTTAAACTATAACAACCAGAACACTCACCTTTGCCTGAAGGATATGTCATCTTAGAATTACAAGTTGGTGCGGGTGGTTCAGTACTACACGTATGTATTATCTTTGTTCCATTTTCATTATAATATGTCCCATTTGGCAACCAGCATGTGTTTGTACAACAATCAGAACAATGCTCTGTGGCGAGTGTCTTACGTGCCTTATCTTTATACATGCCCTGAGTTGTTTCCTTTGTTGGACCGTTCCATACCCAGTCATCCGCCATTATGGGCATGATACAAAATGATGATAACAATAAACCCAATGTGAATATATGTTTGCGCATAGTGCAGTCCCCCTTGTAGATTTCCTTTAGCAGAATAATACTAAACCCGAGGGGTAAAATCAATCAGTTTTTTTCAAAAAAATTCAATCTTTATAACGCAAACACCTTTTTGCGACGGAATAATTTAAGTTTTGCACCAATAAAATTTATGCCCTTGAAAATTTGTAAAAACATTCTATATTTTAATTACTATGAAAGAATATATTCTACCTGTTCATGATTTGGTTGTTCACCCTGGACTGACTGTGCCGGTGTATGTTGACACACCTGAATCTATTCGTGTTATTGAAACTGCCACCAAACAAACCAAACGTATTGTGTTGGCACCACAACGTTCCAGCGACAGGGCGTATGGCCCGTCTGATATTTATGATGTCGCAACAATCGGTGATATTGTCCAGGTTCTGCACATGCCTGATGGTGCGCTACATACAATCATACAGACAACGGCGGTCGTAAAACTATCTGACATTGAATTTTCAAAACATATATTTATGGCAGATGTTACACCAATCGAATTGCTGGACGATTCCGAATTTGAACAAACAATCGTATTGCGCGATAAAGTCGCAGAAAAACTTAAAGAAATTCCAAATATTCGTCGTTCCAAAATAGACAAGGTTGTTGCCGTTATGCAAAATTACCAAATGGCGGCGTTTGTGGATACGGTCGTGCATGTTTTGGAAATCGATACAGACACATCTTTGAAAATCCTTAGCACGACAACATGGCGCGAAAAATTAATATTATTGCTGGAACAAATTGGTCTGATTGCTGAAACTGCGAAAATAGAAGACTCTATTAACCGCAGAATTAACCAACAAATGGAAAATGGACGCAGGGACGCAATACTGCAGGAAAAATTGCGTGCCATTCAGCATGAAATGGGTGATGACGATGGCGAAAACGATTCGTTCAGTATACGCAACCGAATCGAAAAATCATCTATGCCAGCCGAAGCCAAAGAAAAAGCAATGTCTGAATATAAACGCATGCGTTCAATGGGTCAAATGTCCCAAGAAGGCGGACTAATCAAAAACTATTTAGACGAACTGTTATCTATGCCATGGGGCAAATCCGAAGAAGCAGAAATCGATTTGGTCAATGCACGCGCAATTTTGGACACTGAACATTCGGGCATGCAGGCTATCAAAGAAAGAATCTTGGAACACATTGCCGTTATGAAAAAAACCGGCAAAAACCGCGGGACTATACTTTGTTTTGTTGGTGCACCGGGGGTCGGTAAAACATCACTATGCAAATCTATTGCAGGCGCGTTGGGGCGCAAATATCAACGCATATCATTGGGTGGAATTTCAGACGAGGCGCATTTTCGCGGGCATCGTAAAACCTATATTGGTGCACAAACCGGTCGCATTATGGACGCACTTAAACGCTGTAAATCTAATAACCCTGTAATCGTTTTGGACGAAATTGATAAAATGGGACGCGATTGGCGTGGCGACCCGGAATCTGCCCTGCTCGAAATTTTGGACCCTGAACAGAATAAATCTTTCCGCGATCATTACCTAGAGGTTGATTTTGACCTGTCGAATGTTGTGTTTATCGCAACCGCAAACAGCCTGAATATGTCAAACGCGTTAAAAGACCGTATGGAAATTATAGAAATACCGGGTTATAGCGAAGACGAAAAGGTGCAAATCGCGCGTGACCACCTGATTGAACGCGCCGCATTGGACACTGGTTGGGATATTCAAAATATAAATCTGGGCGATGATGCGATACGACATATTATTCGCAACTATACATCTGAACAGGGGGTGCGTGAACTGCAACGCGAAATAACCGCCCTGTTGCGCCGTCAATTATTAAAGAATAATGCCCAAGATATCAATACAGACTTTACCGTTGATAAAATAGACGAATTGTTATCTGTGCGAAAAACAGGTGGAATAACCAGCAAAATTGGTTTTGGATTAAGGGTGTAACAAAAATGATTCTAATTATAAATACTTCTAATACTGGTATTGATTTGGCTTTGGACGGCAAACTGTTGCATGCCGATTCTGAAAAACAGTCGTTGGATTTGCCAACCATTACAGAACAATTTTTAAAACAAAATAATGTAAATTGGACTGATTTAAATGCGATTGGCGTTGTCGTTGGTCCCGGCAGTTTTACCGGAATCCGTTTAGGTATCGCATACGCCAAAGGATTGGCAATGGGTTTAAATATTCCAATTGTTCCTGTTAATGCATTTGAACTATATTTGGACGAATTTCCAAATGCGTTTATTGCGATTGATTCTGGTCGTGGTGATTTTTTTGTTGGCGCACAAAATTTTGAACCGTGCACAATGGATATTGATACACTGGAAGTTAAACAAATGGAATGGCCACAAACCGTTGGTCACAAACCATTTGATTTGACTCGCGCAATCAATATTGTTAATAAAAAATTATCGACCAAAATTGACGAACCGGTGGTGCCATTATACCTGCGCCCCAGTTACGCAGAACAAAATGCTAAATGATTTAGAAAATCTTTATAGTTTATGTTTTCCAAACCGCAAACACAAATGGGCGGCGTCTGATTTTGCCGAAATAAAAAAATCTGGGGCAGAAATTATCGCCAGTAAAAATGCATTTATGGTATACCGGTGTGTTGCTGATGAATGTGAGCTTATTTTAATCGGTGTTGCACCCGATTATAGGCGCACAGGAACCGCAACAGCACTAATGACACTTATTGAAAAAGAAAGCAAAAAACAATCTGTTAAGAAGATATTTTTAGAAGTTTCTTCAACTAATACTCCCGCAATTAATCTATACAAAAAAATGGGGTATAACAACATAGGTATACGTAAAAAATATTACGAAGATGGAAGTGATGCAATAGTTATGGAGAAGCAAATATGATAAACTTATTTCAACGCGTTCCAAAAACACCAGACCACGTTTTTGGTTCTAAACAAACAAATTATGTTCCTGTGGACACACCATCTGTGGTTATATTTGGTGGCGAAAAAACCATAAAAGAAAAACATCCAAATTATTACATGTCTATACTGCAAGATTTACTTCCAAGAGATGTTAATATTTTTGCAATAGCTTATGACTCCTCTAACCTTATTCCACACAAAACTAATATTGAACGCAAACAGATATTTAAACGCGCCCAACAAAATATTATCGTCGATCCAATCAAAAAAATTTCCAAAGACGTGATTGACCTATTTGATATTTTAATCACCCCACGTATCAGCGATAATAACGGCAAAAAAATAGACTTTGACCAAGCAATTAAAAACATACAAAACCTTACCATATACACACATTGTCATGGTTCTGTAATCGCATACCACTTTCAACAATTGATGAAAGAAAAAATGCATAAACTTAGATACACAAAATTTCAAACCGTTATGGTTATGCAAAATCTAGTGGTTATACAACATGCGCCTGTCGTTCCATTAACAAAAAATAAATTTTCAACACTATCTTTTGTATCAGCGCTCGATTCATATACCCTGCAATATAAAATTGTTCCAGCCTGGATTTTAAATAATGCTGAAAACTTATTTGTATCTTATTTCCCAAAAAAATACGGTAATTTTGTAATCGCATACCAGATTTCTGAACAGGCACTGCTGGAACACCAAATCGATGGATTTAAATTCCGTAATGTTTTAACAGAAGACGGTCTAATGTTATTTGACGCAGAAGAAAACGCTATCCGCAATAGTATTGGACGTAAAAAAATACTAACACCTGCTGAAATGATTAATGGACATAACATTAATTTTGATGAGTTAAAATCCAATGGAAACGCATTCAAAGAAATAATTCAATCCATAGCACTTAAGGTTCGTCGTGCACGAAAGCAAGCACGCGCGAATCAAAAATAACATCACTTTTGTGCAATGGATGTGCAATATGCATATCAGATGAGTTACGCGTACGCGACAACGCAACATAGGTTTGACCATGCGCAAATGCCCCACGCGATATGTCAACCACCACAGAATCAAGTGTCTTGCCCTGGGCCTTGTGTATTGTCATTGCGTATCCCAGATTTAGCGGGAATTGTTTATATGATCCAATCTCATTTTCAGTAATTCTGTCATTTTCATCACGACCATATTCTATTTTTTGCCATTTTTCTGGTCTGACCGACACAAGATCACGATTTTTATTAAACAATTGCACAACTATTTCATGCGCCCCCAACGACACAACGCGCCCCATTGAACCATTGTGCCATTTATCACTATTTCTAACAAAGACAACCAATGCGCCCTGCTTTAACGTCAAACGCAATGGCGCAGGCACATCATGTTCTGAAAATTGTCCCGACAATTCACCCGTATAGGTAATTTCTGGGGCATTTATTTGCGCCAAACGTGATGCGTTTATATTTTCCGCCACAGAACGAAAAGGTGTTATTATAACCGCATCTGCCCTGCGCTCATTATCAGATATTTGTAAATTATTAAAAAACTCTATCGCGTCCGCCTCACCATTACGCAAACGCGTAAGATTGTTCAACAATTCTATATCACTTTGACGATAGACATTTTCAAAATCAAATTTTACGAATTTAGAGCGTTTATAAACATTACTATCAAAAAAATACGCGTTTTCATGTTCGTATGCAGATTTATAATACCCCACTGCATCACGCGTTATTACAGGGGGCAACTGAAACACATCGCCAATCGCGACAACCTGAATTCCACCAAAAGGTTCATTGTTATGACGTGCCATACGCGCCAATATATCAACCGCATCCAATAAATCGGGGGCAACCATAGATATTTCATCAATAATTAATACATCTGTGGCATTTAATATATTACGCGGTTTAGCCTTTAACTTTAACAATTCTGGCATAATAAAATCACGTGGTTGAATCTGGAAAAGTGAATGTATTGTTTGTCCACCAATATTTAATGCAGATACCGCTGTTGGACATGCACATAAAATACGTTTTTTTGATGCTGTTTTAAGATAATTCACAAAAGTTGATTTTCCTGTCCCCGCCTGTCCCAGAATCAAGACATTAGAGTTTGTGCCCTCAATCGTATTAAAAGCGCATATTTGTTGTTTATTTAAAATGGGAACCAATTCTGTCATACCGCATATATATTGCCATAACAATCAATTAAAAGCAATCTATTAAAAAACTGCTTGCAACACACATTAAAAAATATATAATACTTTGTGCTGTGGGTTAATAGCTCAGTTGGTTAGAGCGGAGCGCTCATAACGCTTTGGTCGTGGGTTCGAGTCCTACTTAACCCACCACAGTTTGAAAATCGGGATGGGAAACTCCCGATTTTTATATGTTATTTTAATGATTCGGGAGTAAAACATGACAGGTAAAATTCTGATTACAGGGGCAAATGGTCAATTGGGCACAGAATTATCTCGGATACTGCCCGATGCAATGCTAACCAATACCAAAACACTAGATATCACAGATTGGTTTGCAGTTAAAGAATTTGTTTCTGACAATAATATCGATACAATTATAAATTGTGCTGCATATACCGCCGTAGATAAAGCAGAGACAGATAAAGACAAAGCGGTAGCCGTTAATATTATTGGACCTAAAAATTTAGCTATGACAGGCGCAAAATTATTTCATATTTCCACAGATTATGTTTTTGATGGTAAAAATTTTTGTCCATATACACCAACCGATAAAGCAAGTCCGGTATCTGTTTATGGCAAAACGAAATACAACGGTGAACTCGCAGTATTAAAAAACGCTAAAACAAGTATCATAATAAGAACCGCCTGGCTTTATTCACCGTATGGGAACAATTTCGTTAAAACCATGCGTCGTTTAGGTTCTGAAAAAGAGCAAATTAATGTGGTCGCGGATCAAATCGGAAGTCCGACATATGCTGCAGATTTAGCCCAAGCAATTATAAATATTTTGCCACAAATCAAAGACTCACAAAAAGGAATTTATCATTTTACAAACGAAGGTGTGTGTTCTTGGTATGATTTTGCTTCTGCTATTATGGAAGAATCCAACCTAAACTGTCAGGTCAATCCTATCCCCAGTTCTGCATACCCAACCAAAGCACAACGACCGTTTTATAGCGTTTTAGATAAAAGTCAGACTAAACAAGATTTTGGTCTTAAAATTGCCCATTGGAAAGACGGATTAAGAAGATGTATCCAAGAATTGGATAAAACCAAATAAAAAATTGCGCCATTGGCGCATTTTTTATTTTATAAAATGTATTTGAATTTTAAATATCCTGTGTGTTCTATATAATTATGACGAACTTCAAACTCATAATCTAACACAATACCAAAATTATGATATTGCATATCAACACCCACACCCGTATTTAAACCACATGGTTCCAAATCAGAATTTTTTGCAACATCAGACGATATTCCAAAATTAACCTTGGGTGCCATAGTGATAGCAGTCCCCACAACAAAATTGCGTTTATATTCTACATTTCCAACCGCCGTTAATAAATCTGATTTTTCGCCAGAATCAAAATTAATATAGCGACCACCAACCTCAAAAGTTATATGTGGCATAAGTTCTTTACCAAAAAATGCCTGGACCCCTAAATTTTTAACATCTGTATTTGAATAATTTGACACACCATACGAAAACATTCCACGGGCATAAACTTCACCATGTTGATATCTGGAATAAATAAAGCCAGTATGAGAATCTATATGTCCAGATGGTATATCTGTAATTCCATAAACATACCCCGCCCCAACAATCAAATTAGGGGTAATAGATAACAATCCTGACACTGTTGTTCCAACTGTTTGGGCCGTCCAAGATTCACCATTTTTTGTTCCACGTAAATTTGCAGAATTACCAAAACCATTTATTCCAAAAGCCCAATCAGTATCACCATCAATTGATGTGTGGTTTATTTGGTTGTCTATAACAGAATTAAATAATATCCCAGGGAAAATGGTTTTAACATTTTCCTTTGCCAACGCATTGCCACAAAGCAATATAGTTGTACAGAAACCAATAAAAATTTTATTACCCATATATTAAGTCCCTTTCTTTCCTGTAACCTATTATACAGCACCAGGACTTTTCTCACACTAGGTTCGTTTTCTTAGGTAAAATGTCTTATACATAAAAACACCCTTGTGGGTGTTTCAAGATTTTAATCTGGCGGTGTTTAACCAAATGACGGTGTCCCGTATCCAATTTACAGGGAAATTTTAGACCAATCCCCAATATGTTATAATTGATAGAACAAACAATACAAAACCTAAAAACGGAACTAACAATATCCATTTATGATATACACTTGTTAAACGAACCCACATAAAAAACAAGATAGGCAAAAGCAACGCAATGCATACAATATCGTAATTTGTCATACAAGTTAGATACGCTCCATCAATATCGAACTGACAAGCATTTACCCAAATATGATTAAATTTGGAAATTTTGCCGATACAAACCAAATCAAATAAAAAAACATACAAGGCACAAAACAGACATACTGCTATAAGAGATATTATTATGTTTGATATTTTTTTCATTTTGTGCCTTTGGTTTCTAGTAATTTACAACATGATCATAGATACATACGTCATAAATACCATCATAATGACAACAAAACCCACACAACCAAACAATATATAAAGCAATATATTACGCAATTTATGTGGATTTGAATGCAATATTTTATACAAACAAAATCCGGACAGTCCTAAGAATATTGATGTCAAAACAGTATCTACTGTGATAAGTTTGTTGTATGGGAATAGATTGTATAATAAACCTTCCCATTTTCCGTTATACAAAATTTGGTTCACATCATTATAAAACACAAGGGCAAGTGATAAAAACATCACCCCGCATATCCACCATGAAAGTTTTTTATTCTGTTGCATATCAGTATTCTACTGTAACAATTAAATCATGTCCATTGTTTATCAAAAGGTTTATGCGTAGTAATACATTATGTATTCTAAACCACCTTTGAGCCACGATATTATAATCGGGCTTATTGCAGCCATAAACGCATATTTATATTGTTGATGACACAAACAATATATAGCCAGCGGAATAAAGAATAACAAAATCGCACCCGTAGATGCCATACCACTTAAATATACATCTGCATTTCGCCAACCCCATCCCATTGCTTCCCCACCCCATGGGCAATGACCAAAAGGAAACGCATCACGACAATCTTTGATAAAAAATTCGTAATAATCATCAATCTGTGCGAAAAGTAAAATAATATCAATTCCAACAAAAACTATCGCGCCACGTTTCCAAAATTTCATCAAATATCCTTTGTATTATTCGTATTTTACATATACCAATAAATCTTTTCCAGTACTTTCTAACCAAGTGGTAAAAGCGGTTATTTGACCTGTTAAATCAATACATCCGGCTGAACCAGGAAATGTGCCACCGTGAATACTGAATTTATCGCGTCCAAAAGTATTTGTTTCCTTGGATGGTTCAAGCCACACACGTGAAGTTCCCCAAGATACAAATGAACCAGGCCATTTTCCACCCCATTCTTTGCTAATGATTCTTGACCAACCTACAACCCAATTCTGAAGAGTCATATGTTGTAATTTTTCTTGTCTCGCCACATATGTGCCGGCGGGAATCGGCCCAGTATCTTTCTTTGATTGATATTCAGGACTTTGATAACCTGGTTTCCCAGATACCGCATCCCAAGATGTAATCGGTTTACCGTCTTGATATATTGTTAGTTTTTTTCCGTCAAAAACCGCATATTGTCCAGGTTTTGTGTTAACTGGTTTATCAAAAGTTGGCTCTTTTTCTGAGGATGTTTTATCTTTTGGTGTCTCTGGCTTTTGTCCCTTATACACCTTGCTGGAAATCGGTTTGCCTTTGTCGTCCAGTTCTATTTCTTCAACCCAACAACGACAGTTTGGATGAAGGGGAACATCTGGAATATCATCTGGGTCTTCAAATATATCACCATCATATTCCGCACAATCATCACACATTCGTTCATCATCTTCGCTGTGCCAGACCCAAAGCGTTTTAGTTGTTTCTGGGTCGGGTTCAGATTCTGGTTCTTCGGTAATATTCAGTGTATAAACAATCAGTTTTTTATTTTCTATACTGCCCCACGGCATTAAAACAAGAACATCTATTTGTTCTGCGACTTCCACAAATTGCGAATAGTCATCTATATAGGTGCCTTCTGCCTCGTCTTCATCTTGAGCTTCTTGAATTGCCTCTTGTATATCATCATCAAATTTCTTTTGTGCGTCCAGAAACTGTTCGTACGTCATATCATATTCGGGTTCGGTATAATTTCCGCTTGTGTCCTTTTGTAATTGACCCGGATAAAGTTTCCCCAGATATTCGTTTGCTTTTGTGAATTCGGTACTGTTTTTGTTCCAATAATTATTGGACTGCAACAAATCGCGTAAAAATTTTGGTGTTTGCATTATTTTTCCTTTGGTTAAATAAAAAAGCCCGCGAAAGCGGGCAATAAAAAAAGCGACAAAGGTCGCCTTATATTGTTTGAGAGTATTATATCACAAATCGCATAAAAAAGCAACATCAAACTGGCATTGGGATTTTTGGCGGGGTATATCATTTTGGTAAAAGTTGGGATATTTGGGAACATTGATTGTATACTCTGGTAATGTCGTCCATAAAAACCGCCGGAAACGGGGCGAAAAATAACATCCCGTGGTAATTCCACGGGATGTTCAATATTCCTGGCGGAGACGAAGGGATTCCCTCGGGCATAGCCCTGTGGGGCAACCGTAACGATTTTGCTTCACTGCGTTCGCAAAATCTACTTGTTGTCGAACCCGCAACTTCGTTGCAAAGGGTTTGTCCACACTCACTTCCACAACATTAAAATAAAACACCCGTTTGGGGGTGTTTTATTTTAATCTGGCGGAGACGAAGGGATTCGAACCCTTGATGCCCGGATGAGCATACCACATTTCCAATGTGGCGCACTAGACCAACTATGCGACGTCTCCGGATGTTAATTATTCTTCGTCTTCTGATTCATCTGGAACAAGATCTTCTTCTTCGATATCTTCTGTAACAGATTCACCGTCTAACTCTGCAGCAAATCCACGTACTTCTGGATCTTCGCTACCAATTTCTAACGCGGTTTCTTGTGCTTCAACAACCGGTGTTTCTTTATAAGATTGGATAAATTCATGGCGAACAGCATCAACATCTAATTTGCCACTGGCGATTTCACGCAACGCAACAACCGTCATTTTATCGTTATTCTTATCAACCACAGGTTCCACACCACCGTTCAAATCACGTACACGCTGGGATGCCAACATTCCTAATTCATATCTGCTTTCTACAAATGGTAATGTATCAGAATTTGTTGTTCGAGCCATTTTATAAATCCTTTATTGAAATCATTTTAGGTCTTGATATAATGCCCTATGGTTGTTAAAAATGCAAGAAGAAAATATAAAAACTTTGACTTTTGGCTGTCGTCTGAATGCTTTGGAATCTGAAAAGATAAAAAATATGCTAAAACCGCATATTGGTTGTGCTGTTGTTGTGAACACCTGTGCCGTTACCGCAGAGGCCGAACGCCAATCCGCCCAAGCGGTCCGCAAAATTGCTCGCGAGAATCCAAATGTCACGATTTTTGTAACAGGCTGTGCCGCCACCAGAAACCCAGATTTGTTTAAATCTATAAATAATGTAATTGTTATACCAAACGGTCAAAAAACAAATTTAGATGCATATATTACGGCATACCGCCCTATTCCTGCACAAACACTAGAACAATTTACAGATACGAGCGAACATCTGTCCAAAAAGTTTATTCAGGTTCAAAATGGTTGTAATCATGCATGTGCCTATTGTGTAACACGATTACTGCGCGGGTCAGCGATGTCGTTTGATTACAAAGAAATTTTAGAAAATGCCCAAAAAGCAGTTCAAGATGGATTTTATGAAATTGTGTTAACCGGTGTTGATATTGCGTCATATGCCAAAAAAGACAACGCTAATGTCGTATTTATTTCTGATATTTGTAAAAAATTATTAACTGATGTTCCTGGAATTAAGCACTTACGTTTGTCGTCCATGGACCCAGCAAGTCCTGAATTATATAAAATAATTGATATGATTCACAGTGATAGTCGTATGATGCCACATTTACACCTATCTATGCAGTCGGGCTCAAACACTATTTTATCGTCTATGGGGCGTCGCCATAGTGCAGATACTGTGCGAAAATTAGTTCAACATGCGACCAATATTACTTTTAGTTGGGATATAATTTGTGGTTTCCCGGGTGAAACAGACGAATTATTTAATAAAACACTGGATTTGGTCCAAGAAACAAAACCAATAAAAATTCATGCATTTCCTTTTTCTCCCCGCCCCGATACAGTTGCGGCAACAATGCCAAATCAAATTGATCGCACAATTTCAAAGCAACGCGTCAAGATTATAACAGATGTAGCAAATGAAAATTTGAAAAATTATATGACAACGCAAATCGGGGAAACCGTATCCGTATTGGCAGAAAACAACAACATCGGACGCACACCCGATGATATACCTGTGAAAATAATTGGCAAACAAATTGAGCCAAAAACAATTTGCGATGTAACACTTACCGACATTACTGATTCAATGTTTGTGGGTCAAATATAAATATCCTACTAAAATTGGAATGTTATAAATAAAAATCGCCCAAACGGGCGATTTATTATTTTTTCCAGAATGCAAAACCAGAACGTTTTTCAGATTTTTCTTCCCGATGCTTACGTTCTTCACGCGCACGACGATATTCCGCACGACGTTCCTGAAATCTGCGTGCAGATTCTTCGTCACGCTGAATCAGTTTAATTGTTGTGACAGACAATTTTCCGTTACGTGGTTCTTCTTCAAATTCAACGATATCATTTTCGTTTAAAAATCTGATACCTGCTTCCTTTAAAGAACTTGAATGAACAAATACATCATCTGTATTGCCGTCTTCGTTTGGTGTGTCAGGACTAATAAAGCCGAAACACTTTTTTCCGTTATACCATTTAACCTTGCCTTGACGCATAATCGTAATCCTTTGTTATGCTTGTTATGGTTCTGATACAGTTCCACCCAGAACCTGTATTCATTGTTAACTATTATTAGAATTAAAGCAAGACAAAAACGCAGGACTTATTTCTTATAATATCTCTGAACTTCTTTCATAACAAAATTGAATAATTGACCCGCAATCGTATCAGATGGCACAGACCATGTAGACTTTAAATACGGCATCGCCGCGACCAAAATAAAGCGCGTCATAAAGCGAAAAATCTCTACTTCCTGATCTTTGGTCAACTTTGCGGGCACAGTCGTCATACGAAAAACCTCATTTTCGATGGCATTGTCCAATTTATCTGCAATTATCTCTAATATATTTTGCGGATAATACAAAGTGCATTTTTTAGGAAAGCCATCAAACATTGAAATATCATGGTCATGCGAATACAAAACGTTCCACCCAACCCTGTCGAACAAATCATCCAAACAACGAACAATCATCAAATTATACTCACGAATTCCATCTTCCATAAAATCCGCCAATTTGCGTTCAATCGGTCCTGACTTTACACTATTTTCCTTACGTGCAACTTCATAATGCGTATGCGTTTTACGCTCAAAGTCAAAAAACGTTCGAACTTGGCAAATAATTTCCATTGGGATAATCTTATTATCTTTGCCAATGTTTATGACTAACTTTGCATCACGATAATTCCGTGGGTTTTCCATATCATAAAACTTATCACGAATTTCTAAAACTCTATCAGGCATCAAATCACGAATACGTTCAATAAATGTGCGCGCTTGGGGTACTAAATCAAACAAACATTTCACACGCCACACATCTTGGAGTCTTGCATAAGGTGTCCGAATTTTATCCAAAGCGCGAACCAAATCCACAGCAATTTTTTCGTGTCCTTTACCAATAATTGCCAAAACAGTTTCTGATGCGGTTGTTATAAATTTCTTGTCAAATTGTTCCCGAATCTTTTCTGCAATCGCCTTGCCAGAAGCAATCCGTTCGTGAGATTCAATTACACGCTGGGCGGTTAATGCAACTTCGTTAACATAATCGGTATAATATTTTCCTGTAACTTTATCTAATGCACGCGATACTTTTTTTTGTGCACCAACCAAAACCGTCACAATAGAAGATACAGACAAATCAATTTGATGTCCTGTGCAACTTGTAAAGAATTGATTACGCATAGGGTCCGCATCCAAACGATGCTGAACCAGGTATGCAGACATCGGACAAATATCAGAAATCGTGATTGGTTTATCTATACCAGATGCGCTATCGGTATCATATTCCAACACAGCAGTCTTTGGTGCGCCTAAACATTTACCCAAAACATGAAATACTTCGCGAAACCACTCCATACCATTGGTATACATCGCGCCAATATAATCGGCAGTATTCTTATCAATACGCCCTGTATCCAGCGCACGCTGTATATCCTGTAAATTTTTTCTATCGTGTTCTGCGGTTAAGGCTGCCGCATCAAAACCACTTTCCATATCGTATTCCACAGTAAATTATTTCATCATTGGAAATAAAATAACATCGCGCAGAGTCGGTTGATCAAATATTATATTTGCCAATCTATCTACACCCAATCCCACGCCAGAAATTGGTGGGAATCCATGTTCCATTGCACGGACAAAGTCATTATCGGGATTAAAGGCTTCTTCGTCACCATTGGCAATATTTTTCGCTTGGTCTTCGAAAGCGTGCAACTGTTGAATCGGATTAACCAATTCAGAATACCCCTTGCATAATTCCGCGCCACATACCAACAACTGGAACATATCCAAACACCTGTCGTCCGCATCACTGTGGCGCGCCAAAGGCACCATATATGTTGGATAGTTATACAAAAATGTTGGCTTGATAATGTTTTCGCGAATCTTGCGTTTATAAACCCAATCAACCAAAGTTGGCACAGATTTTAATTCCTGTAAATCATCAGCATCAAACATCTTTTTATCAATCAGCTGCTTTTTCAAATCATCAACATCGTCAAAGTCCAAAATATTGCAACCAAACAATTCGTTCATTTTCGCAGTATAATCCATTGTGTCATACTGTGAAAAATCTAATTCGGTCCCTTGGTATTCAATTTGCAATGTTCCGCGCATTTCCATTAATAAATGCTGAATCAGTTTCCAAGTAAATTCCATATTCTTTTTATAGTCCCAATATGCCGCATACCATTCAACCATTGTGAATTCCTGCAGATGCATTGCATCCATCCCCTCGTTACGGAAATCTTTGGCAACCTCATACACCCTATCAAAACCGGCACCAATTGCCTGCTTTAAGAATAATTCAGGCGATATACGCAACTGGAAATCTGTATCCAACGCATTGTGATGGGTTGTAAATGGCTTTGCCGCCGCCCCCGATGCAACATTTTGCAAAACAGGTGTTTCAATTTCCAGAAATCCGTTTTTATTCATAAATTCACGCCATGCTTGTGTCATCTTAAAGCGCCCCAACAAGACATTACGTGCCTCTGGATTAGAAATAATATCCAAATAACGTTGACGATAGCGTGCCTCTGTATCCGTTAAACCATGGAACTTTTCCGGCAGTGGGCGCAACGCTTTTGCCAAAATATCATAATGTGAAACCTTAACCGTCAATTCACCAGCCGTAGTGTGATACAATTCGCCAGTAATACCAATAAAATCCCCCAAATCAACATTGGCCTTCATAAACTTATAATCATCTTCACCAATTTCTTCGCGGGACATAGAGAATTGAATTTCGCCTTCTATATCATAAATACGACCAAACATCAGTTTGCCCAACCAACGCAAAGCCGTTACACGACCCGCTAATTTTACAGATTCACCGTCAGACAAACCACACGCTTCTGCAATTTTATGACTACGTTCAAATTTATCTTTCCATACCACACCATCGCGTGCACGAATATTTTCGGCCTTTTGTAAGCGGGCTTCTAATTCATTTGTTGATATGTTTTGGTTTTCTGACATTTTATGTTCCTTTTGGGTTTAAATAAAAAAGCAGACGTACAAAACGTACGCCTGCTTCATAAACTCTGGTGCGAGCAAAGGGGCTCGAACCCTCGACCTCAACCTTGGCAAGGTTGCGCTCTAGCCAACTGAGCTACGCTCGCATTGCCGACAAATAATGACACATCTTTTTACAGATTGCAAGCATTTTTTATTATTTTTTTCTTTGGTGCGCTCAAAGTGCTTTGGGTGGTGGGTTATCTTTCTTTGGAATAAAATTTCAAGGAATCAAGCGTATATTGCTTTTTTGCAACATCCAATTGGGCCTGTTGAACCTTTAATTGATCTGCCCTGATGTCTTTGATTTCACCAATCAATTGCTTTGTATCAACCGCAGAAATTGCAATACTCAAACTCGCCAAAGCAAGTATTGTCCAACGAATTCCATGTAAATTTACATCAAAATTTTTTTCTTGTTTTACATTTGCATCTATGTTTTCACTCATTTTATACATCCTTTATTTTCATTAAAACCAGTTCCATGGTTGGAATACTTTTAACAAACCCATTGCTGTGCGTTTGTCTGCGAAAGTATGGCCACAACGCGGGCATACCAAGAACGGATCAAGCATTGCCTTGGTCTTTTTGAACGCAATAAACCACAACAATGCGCCAACCACCCAAAACGCAATTACCAATCCCCATGCGACATAGCCAAAGTATTTATTTACCGTATCTGTGATAATCGTAATTGTACCTATATCAGACTTTTCCAAATCGTTATAGATTTTTGTTGCGACACCCCACGATGATGGACACCATGGATAAATATGCTTAATACCATAGTTCGTCAAAAGTGTTGTGCCCAGACCGCCGGCATTTTTATCAATTTGGTTCTTAATCGCGGCATCGATTAATTTATCAACCTCTAACTGCATTGTTTTGGTTAATTGTTTTTCAATATTATCTAGTTTTTGATTAACCATTTTCGCAGTATTATCCGCACTGGTTGTGATTTTATCCGCAGTATTTACCACATCATCAACATCCTTGGACTTTAATCCGAATTTGGCAGCTAACCCCGTTACCTTTTTCGCTTTGGTTGTTGTTTCTTTGGCTTTTTCGGTTGTGTCGGAAACAGTTTTTACTGCACCTTCGGCCATTTTAACACCATCAATCGCCACTGATATTGGTTTTTCAAGATTTATTGCGCCCTTGATACCCCCCAGTAACTTTTCATATTGTTCAACAATATTGCGTTGCAAATCAAAAAACATTGACACAACAATAGATTTTTTAATCGGCTGGGAATAAGTATTTTTTACATGCAGTGGAAACCACGCTATAAAAATCACCCAAATCACAGAAAATATCGCAAACCCACGCTTTGTCCATGTGATAAAAGATGTTTTTTTTGCAACAGTTTTGGTTCCATCACGTTCTATGACATCAACTTCTTTTTTGGGCATCTTTTTCTCCTTTGTTATATTCCAATATAAAATTATTTTTAAATTCTTGGAAAGTTCCGTTTTCAATGGATATGCGAATATCATGCATTAAATCTTGGTAAAACCATAAATTATGTTGGGTCAAAAGTGTTGCACCTAAAATTTCACCACACTTTACCAGGTGATGAATATATGCACGCGATAACTTGCATGCAGGACAACCACATTTATCGTCCAGTGGGCGCACGTCATCTGTGAACCGCGCATTTTTCATATTCATTGGACCATGACGGGTAAATGCCTGGGCGGTTCGACCGGCACGTGTTGGCATAACACAATCAAACATATCAATTCCACGTTCAACCGCCCCAAAAATATCCAATGGTGTTCCAACACCCATTAAATAACGCGGTTTATCAACCGGCAAATGCGGTGTTGTGGTCGCAATCATATCAAACATAACATCCTGGGATTCACCAACCGCCAAACCACCAATTGCATAACCATCAAAACCAATTTCTGTTAATTGATGTGCCGATTTTTCACGTAAATCAGGAAAATCAGCACCCTGGACAATACCAAAGATACCGTAACCATCTCTGTCAACAAACGCATCTTTACTGCGACGTGCCCAACGCGCAACCATATCAACATTTTTTTCGGCACGTTCGCGTGTGGTCGGCAAATGCAGACATTCATCCAATACCATCGTAATATTTGAATCCAATTGATGCTGAATATGCACAGAATCTTCTGGTCGCAACATATGTTTTATTCCGCCATCAATATGCGAAGTAAATTGAACGCCATCTTCGGACATTTTTACCAAGTTTGATAGCGACATAACCTGAAAACCACCACTGTCCGTTAAAATTGGACCATGCCAGCCACTAAATTTATGCAGGCCACCCATTTTTTCAACCAAATCACCACCGGGACGCATCATCAAATGATATGTGTTACCCAAAATAACCTGGGTTCCGGTATCACGCACCTGGTCCATCGTCAAAGCCTTGACCGTTGCAGCCGTTCCAACCGCCATAAAAACGGGGGTTTCAAAAGTACCATGTGCCGTATGAACACGTCCACGTCGCGCATTTCCATCAGTATTTAACAAATCAAATTTTAACGACATCTGTTACGCGTCCTTTTGCTTAAATAATAAACAACAATCACCATACGAAAAGAAACGATATTTTTCCGCAACTGCATGCGCATATGCGGACTTCATATTATCCAGCCCTGCAAACGCAGAAACCAACATAAACAATGTTGATTTTGGCAAATGAAAGTTAGTCAACAATACATCAACCGCACCAAATTTGTATCCGGGTGTAATAAATATATTTGTATTCAAACAAATCGGCACAACACGCCCATTTAACCCACTTTCACGTGCACGAATTGCCGCACTTTCTAATGTCCGCATAGATGTTGTTCCAACCGCAATTACGCGTTTTGCATTGTTTATTATGTCCGCCTGTTCATTCGTTATACAACACCATTCGCTATGCATTTTATGTTCGGCCAGGTTTTCTGTTTTAACCGGCATCCAAGTTCCCGCCCCAACATGCAATGTAACCTTTACCACGGCTGCGCCACGTGCTTCTATTTCGCTTATAAGTTCGTTTGTAAAATGCAAACCCGCCGTCGGTGCCGCCATAGAACCCAAAGGTTCTGCATACACCGTTTGATAACGTTCCCTATCCTCGGTTTCTTCTTCGCGTTTCATATAAGGTGGCAACGGCATTTTACCCAGTTTGTTCAGGACATCAAAAACATTATCACAATTAAAACGCAACAACAGACCACTTTCATCATCTTTATCAACGACCGTCATTGTTGTTCCATCATCCATTGTTAATGTGTCGTCAATTTCAATATGGGTAAATTTTTTACACAATCCCCACCATGTTTTATCGTCAACCGCCGTATGCAGGGTTATTTCGTGTCCAGATGCGTTAAATCGTG
Organism: Alphaproteobacteria bacterium; assembly: GCA_024402765.1. Classification (GTDB taxonomy): domain Bacteria; phylum Pseudomonadota; class Alphaproteobacteria; order Rs-D84; family Rs-D84; genus Enterousia. The sequence continues at coordinate 3,515 of JAKSTC010000010.1, read as the reverse complement.
CCGGTATAACACGCGAATTATTAAACACAATAACATCGCCGGGCTGAATAAAATCCAATATATCACGAATATGTTTGTCCGCCAGATTTTCCCCGTCAACAACCAACATACGCGAAGCATCGCGTTGTTCCAGTGGGTGCGACGCAATCAGTTCGGGTGGCAAATCGAAATCAAAGTCAGATGTGTGTAGCATTTTATCTTTGTTTTCCTTGACTTTCGTGTGCAATTACGCATTTCAAAGAATCAAATTTGGCTTGTTCTTGTCTGGCCCAATGTAATTCATTATCAAAATGTACATAGAGATCAAAACCATCTTTCAAACATTTATATCTATTATAATTATTATAAACAGGACGCACAACCTTTAAAACCACCGTATCCCCAATATGAGAATCTTTTAAGTATTTCTCCCAAATATTATAACTTTCGTTATTATGCACGAATTCTATTATTCTTTCTTTACCATCTGTGACATCTTTCACTAATATTTTATCTTCTGATATGTCTTCTATAACATTAGTATATTTCGTTCCACACCCAGAAAGTGTCATCATTGCGGTGGCACATACACCCGCTAACTTCAAATTTGTTTTTATATTGCGTTTCATTTATCTATCCTTTTACTTAAATTCTAATCCTTGGTCGGTATAATTTTCTGCATTTTCTTCCCAATCTGGTTCAACACGCACAAATAGGTGCAAGCGTGCATTTACGCCCCACTGGTCCTGGATATCATGACGGGCGGCGGTTCCGATTTGTTTTAATTGTGCACCACCGTGGCCAACAACAATCTTTTTATGTGCTTCGTTTTGCACAACAATTTTTTGATAAATGTCCAGAACGCCTTCGTCATCAACATCCACATGTTCAGTTACAACATTTATATGATATGGTAATTCTTGGTGAATATACTTATAAATCTTTTCACGCGTTAATTCCGCCAAGTATAAATTATCAGGGACATCAGATGCATCCTTTGCGTCAAACAAATATGGCGATTTTGGCATAACACGTGCCAAAGAATTTAACATTTCGGTAATTCCATCATTTTTCAATGCGGAAATCATAAAGATTTCTTTAAAATCTGCCATTTGTGATAATTCTGCGACAATTGGCAACAAAGAATCTTTTTTTATTGCATCAACCTTGTTCAAGGCAACAAACAGATTTTTATTATTCTTTATTTTAATAATTAGGTTACGAACAGTTTCTGTAATGCCCTTATTTGCATCAATCACCAACAATATTGCATCTGCATCAGTTGCAGCATCCATTGCAGCCCCAACCATTGCACTATCCAATCTACGTTTTGGTTTAAAAACACCCGGAGTATCAACAAAAACCAGTTGCCTATCACCAACCATTTTTATTGCACGTAGACGGGTTCGCGTGGTTTGAACCTTGTGCGAAACGATTGAAACCTTGCGCCCCATAATTTGGTTCAACAATGTAGATTTACCGGCATTTGTTGGACCCATAATGGCGACAAAACCTGAATATGTATCATCTGTCATGCGACATAGATTAGCACAGGATTTTCAAAAGTTAACAAAAATCTTGCAATTTCATATTGTTATATGTACTATAAAATCAGAGAGAGGTAGATGAAGAGAAACAAACATATGAAAAAAAATACCTCGTTCACTTTTTCTGAAAAATGGAATTTACGTTTTATGGATTTGGCCAAAAGTATATCCACCTGGTCCAAAGATGAAAGTACCAAGGTCGGATGTGTGATTGTTGGTCCAGACAAAGAAATTCGTTCAATGGGTTATAACGGCTTTCCACGTGGCGTTAACGATGAAATCGCCGAACGACATTTACGACCTGCGAAATACCAATATACCGAACATGCTGAGCGCAATGCAATTTATAATACTACTTATTATGGTGGCTCTGTTCGTGGTTGCACCGCATTTATAACAATGCCACCGTGTGTTGACTGTGCACGCGCAATTATACAATCAGGTATCAAAGAAGTAATATTTTTAGCCCCAGAAGAAACCCCAGACAAGAGTAAAATTCCTGGTTGGCGCGACACTATTAAAACATCACTCGAAATATTTGATGAAAGTGGTGTTCATTACAAAGCATTAAATAAGCCGTTGATTAAAGGCCACTCATCTTTTCCCCATATAATGAATTTAATTAATCCGGTAACATTAGATAATTTATCAAAAGAACTTATTGCAAAAAATGGTCTAGAATTTCAAATTCTACTATGTGTGGAAGAATTTATCGAACTTGAAACAGAATTAATATTGAACAATTCGCTTGATAATATAGCCGCAGAATGTGCTGATGCGCTTATTACACTTAACCATGTAACATATGGTTACAATATCAAGCAGGATGTTGCTAATCTAATCGACAAAAAAATTCTTAATCATAACTTTTTAACTAATCACGACACCAGAACCATTGCTATGCTAAATCTACAAAAAGAACTATTAAAAAATATAAACCGTAAAGAAAACAATATTGATAAAATCGTAAATCAAACTGCTGATGCATATATTACGGTTGGAAAAACTATTACAGATACAACTAGTTTGACACGCGTACGTGATTTTGCAAAGAAAAAAATTCTGCGCACCATACAGCGCAATCAATTAACAAAATAAAAAATGCCCAATTGGGCATTTTTTATCTAATAAATATTACAATAGAATCATTGAATAACTGGTGCACTATCGTCATGAACATAATATGTTGTCGCACCGATTTTTATTTTTAATGAATCCTCTGTCCCTGTACTCATTTTATGTGGCGATGATGACATGTTCCCATATAAATCTGCTTCTCCATCATTGTTCAAATCAAAATTCAAAGATGGAACAGTTTTTCTTTTACTGCGCAAATAGATTTTTCCGTTACCAACATGATATATCTTTCCGCAATCACCTTCTTCGTCTGCACCTGCGCCATAACCAATCGTGGTAAGACCATTTGCACACGCGGTCGCCTCACATGCACCAGCCTTCGCCCAATTACCCGCGCCCGCAGCCGTTTGATCTGTGTTGCCAGTGCCCGTTGCATAATATCCACCATCTGTTTTCTTGCAAGACGCTTGACCAGTTGCAGGTTGATATGTTCCGCACGCACATGGCGTTATTCCACCAGTCTCATCATAGTGGACCTTTGTTTCACCAACACAAGAATTTCCCGCTACACACTCAGTCTGCCCCACACCAGCCGTCGCAACATATTTACCAGACTCTGTTGTTAAGTAACAGCTGTTTATACCTCCTGCACCACCATCGCTACCCGGATACACATCTGGGCACAACAAACATGTATTATCATTACTCAGATAATATCCTAACTGGCATGAAGTATATATATCTGTATCACATATTGGATATTCTATCGTTGACTGTGCTACACACATACCATTGTTCAGTTCATATCCTGACTGACATGAAGTATACATATCTGTATTACATGTAGGTGACTCTATCGTTGACTGTGCTACACATGTATTATCATTACTCAGATAATATCCTGACTGACAT
>JAKSTC010000001.1 GCA_024402765.1 Alphaproteobacteria bacterium | reverse complement strand
TGGTTGCGGGGGGTGGATTTGAACCATCGACCTTCAGGTTATGAGCCTGACGAGCTACCGGACTGCTCTACCCCGCGATAAGTGCTTTGTATTTTACATTAATATATTGAATAGTCAAGTTTTTTCCCAACTTTTACTTATCTGTCTTGAAATTGGTTTGTTTTCTTGCTAATATTTAAATATCGTGAGGTTTTTATGAGTTTTAAAAACAAATGGAATAAATTTTGGCGTAATTTTATGGGGTTGGGAATTGTTCAATGGCCCATTGTTGTTGTATTTGCTATATTAATATGGTTTGTTTATTTTACTTGTTGTACACATGTTGAAAATAAACAAATTTTGCAAAAATATCGTAAAAGGGGCGCTGTGGTTGTTTTGTGGCATGGGCGGTCTATGATGCTGGCGCCAGTTATGGCAATGTACCGTATGCGGACTTGTTCATTGGCCAGTAAGAACAAAGATGGTCGTATGATGGCAAAATTGTTGAAGTTGTTCGGCGCAACCAAAAGTATTTATGGAACACATTTTGATGGCGGGGTGTCTGCCCTGCGCCAGGGGGTGCGTCTGTTGCGCCAAGATAACCGTTCTATTGTTATGTGTCCTGATGGTCCATCGGGTCCATCTATGCGTGTTAAGGATGGTTTGTTATATTATGCAAAAATGAGTGGGGTGCCAATTATCCCAGTATGCTTTACTTGTTCGCGTCCATGGATTCAAAAACGGTGGGATAGGTATATGGTGGCATTACCTTTTTCAAAAATTGTGGTTAATGTTGGTAAACCAATAGATGTCCCATCTAAGATGACTGATAAAGAATTTGCGCAAACAAAAAATAATATAGATGATATCATGATCAAACAATTACGCAGATTGGACGGAATGTTTAATCTGTTTAAGGTTGAAGAAGGTCTGAATTCTGATGAATTTAAAAAGAAAATGCGTGAAGAGCATCAAAAGAAATGAAAACACCACATTGGTTTTTTAAAAAAACACCGATGGCCCTGATTTTATGGCCACTTTCAATCATGTATTATGGTGTGTCGTGTTTGGTGTTTAAAATTAAAGGTATGCACCCATATAAATCAAATCGTCCTGTGATTTGTGTTGGTAATATTCTGGCGGGCGGTGTTGGTAAAACACCAATTGTGCGTGAAATTGCAACCTTTTTTGATTCGCCTGTTGTTATGCGTGGATATAAGCAAGATATTAAAAATGGACGTACTAGTGACGAAGCGGTTATGTTGGCGCGTAGTGGTTTGCAGGTTCATACAGGTAATAGAAAAAGTAATTTAATTTTATTAAACAAACAAAAAAACGACAAAACACCGATTGTTATGGATGATGGATTTCAAAATTCATCTATATATAAAGATGTGTCTATTGTTGTGTTTGACGAATCTATTGGTATGGGAAATAAATTATTATTGCCAGCGGGACCACTACGTGAACCACGCAGTGCATTAGCACGGGCAGATGCGTTCGTTATAATTAGATCTAATAATAAAAAGGTAATTTTAGAACTACCAGTTAACAAACCTATGTTCTTTGCGAGAAACACTACAACTGTGCCATATAACAAAGAACAAAAGTTAGTTGCGTTTGCAGGAATTGGATATCCTGAAAAATTCTTTGATTGCTTGACGAATGTTGTTGTAAAACGCGCATATCCTGACCATTATCAATATACCGATAAAGATATAAAGGAATTATTAGATTTGGCAGATAAACATGGTGCTAAATTAATTACAACAGAAAAAGATTGGGTGAGACTGCCACAATATGCACAAGATAAAATTAAATATGCCGAATTAGATACAAAAATAGAAGATAAGTTTTTTGATTGGTTAAAGGAAAGGGTTAACTAAAAAATGGGAACTTTAAAAAAAGTTGTTAAAATTTCTGGGGTTGGAATTCATTCTGGAAATACTGTAAAGATGGTTGTTAAACCATCAAAAAATAAAGGTATTGTTTTTTGTAGAACCGATATTAATAGTGAGCCGATTGTTGCGAGTTTTGATAATGTTGGTGAAACAAAAATGCGTAATACAACAATAGGTGATATTGGTGGCGCACATGTTCAAACAATTGAACATTTAATGGCTGCTTTTTTTATTACTGGAATTGATAGTGCGATTGTTGAAATAGATGGTCCAGAGACACCGATACTGGATGGCAGTGCGTACGAATTTATTCATGCTTTTATTGATGCGGGTATTACATCATCTAAATTAAAACAAATTATTGTTAAGAAAGAAATAATCGCTAAATCAAGTGATATAAAAGTACCTTTTTTAATAAAAGCAAAATATTGTATATTGAATAAATTAGCAGGACGCAAAACAAGTGGTTATGTTAAATTATCACCAAATAACGGAAAAGAATTAAATATAAGTGCAACATTGATATATCCAGAAAAAATCGTAGGTAATCAAAGTTTTTCTTATAAATATAATGGGACAAAAAAATCACAGAAAGATTTCATTGATAATGTTGCACGAGCAAGGACTTTTGGAAAATATTCTGAATGGGAATATTTGAAAAAACATGGAATGGGGCGGGGTGCAAATGAACATAATGTAATTGCACTTAATAACGATGGGGACGGAACACTTAATCCTGTGTTGTGGAAAAACGAATTTGTTCGTCATAAAATTGTTGATTTGGTTGGTGATATGTTTACCAGTGGTGGCATTATAAATGCTAATATTGTGTCGTATAAGGGTAGCCATGCGTTGAACAATTTAGTTTTGCGTAAATTATTTAGTGACCCAGAAAACTATGAAATAATAGAATAGGAGACAAGAGATGAAAAAAATATTATTTTTAATTTTGCCTGTTGTGTTGGTTGCATGTAACGGTTTTGTAAAAACAAACGAAAATGCTGAAAATATAAAACAATTATATAGTGAGCCAAAAAATTGTGAATTCCTGTATAAACAAGAATCAACAATCGCAGTTTATGATTCTGAAGATGCACACAGGTATGTTAAAAATGCTATTGCGGATAATGAGCGTGGTGGGAATTCTTTCCTGGTAACCCAAGAAAAAACAAAATCAAACCCCAGTGCAATATTGGGCCCCAAAAACACATTTATCATAAATGTCAGTGTTTATGATTGTCCTGAAAAATAAATAAGATTTTGTTATTCTGTATTTGCCAAAGATAATTCATTTGTGATATAATGAGTCCAACGAGAGAGAAAATTGGTAAATCAAGTAATACATATTAACAAGAAAAAATATGCGGTTGGCTTGTTATGGCAACCGGTTGGGTCTGGTTTTTCTGGGCGTGCTTATGCGCATTCTTTATCAAAAAATATTGATAAAAAATTAAATTTATATACCGAAGCGCGCGCGATGGTCGGTTTGGGTGGGCATGGTTTGGGACATAGATTAAATATGCCTGTGGCCGCCGCAGAGGTTATGAACGGTTTGTCTGAATATTCATCTTTTTTGGCATCATTTGTTGTTGATAATGGCTTTTATATGGTGGCGGTCAGAAATGGTGTTATTCTGCAGGATAAGTTTTTTATAGACCAAGTAGAGGCGCGTCAAGAATATGCCAAGTTGGCACAATTGCCAGATTGGGGGGTGTTTATTGCACCTGAAGAATGGGCAATGCCACGTGCAATTGAACGCGATATTACAAAGGTTGTATCAGTAACCCCACGGATTATGTTACATGCTATTAGTAGACTTAGAACTACATTGTGGCCAATAGTTGTTTTGTTGATATTTGTTATGGTCTTGATGGTTTTTTTTCGTGAACCGATAAAACAAATGGGTAAAAATAAGACCTCTAACATTAATCCAGAATTGGCAGCAGAGTATAAAAAAAGAATAGAAGAAAAAAATAAAGAACTGGATGCACAATACGAAATTGTTAAAAAAGAAATCCAACCAATTGTATTACCATATGATAATTTGCCAAATCCAAAAGAACGGGCAGAGTTGTGTTATAAGGCGATTGCGTTTTTAATGCAACCAGTGGCCGGTTGGAATCAAACATCGGTTGAATGTAATGATAAGTATGCAATTGCCCAGATAAAAAGAAAATTTGGAACATTAGGTGATTTTTATTTGTTGGCGGCCGATGCCATGCCACATTCTTTTGTTCAAGAACGCGATGAAGATAATGTTGTTGTAACAGCGGTATTACCTAAATTGGAAACATATGCTTCGATTGATGAACGCGATGTTGAATCTGTGGTTCGTGATGTAACAACACTTTTTCAAATGTTAAATACATCGGTAGAGATAAATACAGTTGTTGATACAATTACAAATGGTGTTGATTCTGTTAATGTAAATGTTATTGAAATTCAAGCACAGTCTAAATTAATGCCTGTGAACTTTATGGAAATATTTGACACATTTGACGGTGTTTATATGACCCGTTGTGTGTGGAATATGACAAATCGTATCTGGAACTATGAGGTGATAATCTATGCAAAGTAAAAAATATTTATTGTTTGTAATTTTGGGTCTGTTTTGTTTTTCGTCTGTTCATGCCGAAGATGTTGTTGCACAGGAAGATTTAGAAAACCTGTCTGCGGACGCGGTAGAGGAATATGATGAAACAGGTTCTATGTTTCAACAGATAACAACGTTGGAACAAGAAAAGGTTCTAATGCAACTTGAAAAAGAACGCGCACAACTTGATTTAGATTTGGATAGATTGGCCGCAGAAAAAATTAAATTAAGTATGGAAATTGATACATTGTCTGGGCGGTCAGAACAACAACAGAAAGAGTTAGATGTTGAACGCGCACGCTTAGAGGCCGAAGTAGAAAAAATCCAAAGAGAACGCGAAAATTTGGCGAATCAATCTGTCGCTGATACGAATACGAAAACGGTTGCACAAAAACAGGCGAAATCTACGCCGGAAAATGGTATAGCCGATAGTTATAAATTGGTAAATGTTTTGGGTGCAGGGTCGCAATTACAGGCAACACTCGAAGATTTATCAACCGGTCAAAATAAACGTGTTAGTGTTGGTAAAACTATTGCGGGCTTTACTGTGAAATCTATATCTTTGGATGAAGGTGTTGTTTTTGAAAAAGATGGCGAAACACAAATGCTTAATATTTCAAACAGATAAAACAAATGGCAGAACAAAATACAATTTTAAATAATCAAAAACCATCAATCCCTGTGGGTATGGAAAACGCAGAGGTTAAGGATATCCTTGATTATTTGTTTTCAAATGGTAATCGGTTGATGACCGCAACCGGTGCCAAGATGGAATTATCCAAGGATACACAAAGTCTGATTGCATATTTTTCAGGTGGGGAAATTATTATTTCGCGTACACATCGTTATGATGGTCGTGTGTTGGCTTTCCTTGATTTGTTGCGTAAGCGTGATTGGCCAATGAGGGAGCCTTTTTATTCAGATTTAGGTTTGGTTTCTGCAATATACAAAACATACGAATCAAAAATGGGTGGGGTTGCGCGTCCGATTGCAGATTATGATAACCAGATGCAGAAAGATTTTGTTGATATTATCGCACGTGCGGCGGCACAAAAGGTATCTGATATTCATATAGAGGTTGCCGATCAAACAACAATTTATTTCCGTATAGATGGTAGTATGCAACCAGTATTGGAATATAATTCTTCATGGGGCGAATCTTTTGTCAGGGCGGCATTTGCATCTTCGGATATTTCTAATACTAATTATGCACAAAATGAATATCAATCTGCCCAGAAAGACGGTCGCACACCACTGCGTGGAACGCGTGATTTATATTTGCCATCGGGTGTGTTAAGTATTCGTATGCAATTTAACCCGATTGCGTTTGGTTCACGTTATGTCGTTATGCGTCTGTTGTACGATAACCCAACCGAAGGCATTAAAACAGAGCAAGAGTTTAGTCCGTATGAACAAAGATTGTTGATGCGTTTGCGTTCATTTCCAACAGGTTTGGTGATTGTTGCAGGTCCAACGAGTTCAGGTAAATCAACGACCCTGGTGCGTAATATGTCGCTGATGTTAAAAGAACGCAATTATGAAATTAATATGATTACGGTGGAAAATCCGGTTGAACAGAAAATATTTGGTGCACATCAAATGCCGGTTACAAACGCAACAAGCGAAGAACAACGTGATGAAAAGTATACCGAAGCATTGGCGGCGGCGTTGCGTAGTGACCCTGATACTTTGATGGTTGGTGAAATACGAACTTTGGCGGCAGCACAATTAACGGTGCGTGGTGCATTGTCTGGGCATAATGTTTGGACAACACTGCATGCGAATTCTGCAATGGCGGCATTAACCCGTTTGTTGGATATGGGGGTAGAGGGTTTTAAATTAAAAGAAGAAACATTGATGCGGGGGCTGGTTTCTATGCGTTTGTTTAAAAAACTGTGTCCACATTGCAGACAGCCTTTATCAGAACATCCTGAAAACCCAGCATATCAGCGTGTAAAGGATGCATTCGGTGATGTTGGACTACGGCAGGTGTTTGTTCGTGGTCCAGGGTGCAAAGAATGTAATGGCAGTGGAACATTTGGGCGTATCAAGGCGGGTGAAATAATTATCACAAATAGTGAATTTTTGCGCCTTGCACTCGCGGGGAATACCGATGGCGCGGTTAAATACTGGCTTGAAGAAATGGACGGCAGAACATTAAAGGAATCTGCAACCGAGTTAATGTTAAAGGGTATCATCGGTGTTGATGAACTGGAACGTTGGGTTGGGTTACTGGATAGGCCAGGGGTGTATTAATTATGGATAAACTTGAAATACTATATGCAAAGATAGCGTTTAAGTTGAATACCCAGCGTCGTATGGCAATGGCGCGTAAGTTGGCGTCATTACTGCGTAATGATTTTTCTTTGATGGATGCGTTAAGCCGGTTGGAAAAAATAGAATCTTATAATGGAACGCGCCCAAATGAACCCTATGCTATTGCAATGCGCCAGTGGCAACAGAACCTGGAGCAGGGTATGAGTTTTTCTGATGCAACGCGTGGTTGGTTGCCGCCAGAGGAAACATTACTGGTAACATCTGCGGATATTGCGAATTTGGTTGTGGCATTGGAAAGTATTGATAAGGTTGTTGATGGTGTTGAGCGTATAAAGCGCGCGATGCGTAATGCAATAACATACCCTCTGTTTTTGTTGGCACTTACTTTTTTAATTATTGTTATGGTTGGTATTTATCTGGTGCCACCATTGATAGAGGTTGTAGGAAGTGATGTCGAATGGAACGGTATTGCAAAATCTTTGATTGTAGTTTCAGATTTTTCTATAAAATATTGGCCCATTGTCGCAACTGTATTTGCGGGGGCTGTTTTGTTAATATGGTTCAGTTTGGCGAATTGGACGGGGCATCTGCGCACGAAATTTGATAAATTGCCACCATGGAATATTTATAAATTACATACATCGGTTGGTTGGCTGATGTCTTTGGCGGCAATGGTGGCGGCAGGTGTTACAGTGCCAGATGCAATGCGAATGCTCGCAGATAATGCGAATAGGTATTTGCGGACAATTTTGGAATCTGCGCTACGTTTTATCGCAAATGGTGATAATTTGGGTGTTGCACTGGCTAATACAAAGACAGATTTTCCAAATCAGGATATTATTGGCGATTTGACCATTTATTCTGAAATGACAGATTTTAGTCGCAATGTTTCGCAACTCGCAACGGACTATCAACAGGAATCTGTGCGAAAAATGGAAACAATATCAAATACGTTAAATAGTATTGGTATTTTATTGGTGTCTGCCATAATTGCTTGGGTTGTGTTGGGAACATTCCAAATGCAGGACCAGATAACAACAATGTTAACTTAAATAAAAAAACGCCAAAACGGCGTTTTTTTATTTTATACCATAAAGGGCAGGTTTTCTAAATTACCCTCTGTCAACCTGACATTAACATCGATTAACATAAATACAGAGTCGGGCGAAATTTTTACGCCGGTTGGTAGCATATCGTTCGCCAAAAGGTGGCTGGTATTAACATTTAATTTAGTAACCAAATGATCATCGTCAAGTAAAGTATAGATTGGTCCAATATCATTTGGTGTGTTTTGTCCAATTTCATGTTCGTTTTGTGGGCAACGCAGACCGTCCATAATTGTTTTGACACGATTATCAATGTCTGAATGTGCAACCCCTACAATTTCTGGGTGCATTAACAAAATGTCTAATTCTGCAATCATTTTTAAGCTTGGGGTAATAATCGGATTCCAATCAATACCACCAATGTGACGGGTGATAATCGGGCTTTTGGTTGCATCGGGAACCATGTATTTTGTCAAATTGTTCCATGGTTGCAGCTCAATCAGGCGTTTTAATTGTGGATGAAATTGCATACGAATATCGGCAATATGTTGTGCGCGTTTTTTGGGGTTTACAAAAATATCTCCAAAATACAATAGTTTAAATTTCATTTTTTAATCCTTTTGTCCGTATTTTTCTTTATATTTAGCCAGAAATATATCTTTTGCTAGTTGATGAATTATATAACCATCAGAATGATGGCTTGCTTTAGACATATAAACAATAGGTTTACGTTCCGCTAGAATATTGGATGGAATCACTAGGTGATTTTTATAAAAGTATTTTGCAATTTCTAGTGCTTTTTCTGGATCTAATTGATTGTCTTTTGCAAATTTTTTCCATGTTAAACAATTTGCTTTGTTTGTTTTTGCTGTTTTATTTGTTTCCTGCATAAAAATCTCCTTTTTTCTTGATAATTATATCATAAATTGCTATGTTTTACATAGCAAAAAGAAAGGATTTTAATAATGTCTGTAAATAATGAATATACTGGTGATTCAATTAAAGTTTTAAAGGGCCTTGAGGCGGTTAAAAAGCGCCCCGGTATGTATATCGGTGATGTTGGTGAATGTGGGGATGGTTTGCACCATATGATATATGAGGTTGTTAATAACTCTATCGACGAAGCGATGGCGGGATATGCTGATACCGTCTATGTTTCTCTTAATCCAGACGGCAGTGCGACAATTCGTGATAATGGTCGTGGTATGCCGTTTGATATTAATCATGAAGCGGGACGCAGTGCGTTGGAACTGATTATGTGCGAACTGCATGCGGGTGGTAAATTTGATAATGAAACAAATGGTGCATATAAGGTATCTGGTGGTTTGCATGGTGTGGGTGTGTCGGTGGTTAATGCGTTGTCAACATGGTTGGAAGTGCGTGTTTGGCGTGGTGCCCAGGAAGCATCTATGTCTTTCAAAGACGGTGTTCCAACAACAGATTTAAAAATTGTTGAAAATACAACAGGTAATGAGCATGGAACAGAAGTGACATTTTTACCGTCGCCAGATACATTTACAGGAACAACATTTAATTTTGATACATTAGAAAACTGGTTGCGTGAACAATCTTATCTGAATGCAAATGTGAAAATTATTTTGGAAGATTTACGCGGGGCAGAGGTTGTGCATCGTGAATTTCATTCTGCAGATGGATTAAAGGGGTTTGCGCTTTATTTGGATAAGTCTAAAGAGGCATTAAACGCCGACCCAATTCAAATGATAAAGCAGATTGATGATATGTATATTGAAATTGTTCTGCAATGGACAACTGCGTATTCTGAAACATCGCTTTGCTTTACAAATAATATTCCAAACCGCGATGGTGGAACGCACTTGGCGGGATTTCGTGCGGGGTTAACGCGTGCAATTAATAAATATATTGGTGAAAAGTTTAACAAGAAAGATGTTAATTTGTCTGGTGAAGATTTCCGTGAAGGATTGACAAGTATTGTTAGTGTGAAAATCCCAGATCCAAAATTCGGTTCCCAGACCAAAGATAAATTGGTTTCGTCAGAGGTGCGTCCACCGGTTGAAAATACAGTATCTGAAATGCTGTATGAATTTTTGGACGAAAACCCACAAATTGCAAAATCTATTGTTGATAAAATTATAGAAGCCGCCACCGCGCGTGAGGCTGCACGTAAAGCACGTGAATTATCACGCAAAAAGACAGGCCCAGAATTGGGTGGTTTGCCAGGCAAACTTGCAAACTGTTCTGAACGCGACCCTGCAAAATGTGAATTGTTTATTGTTGAGGGGGATTCAGCTGGTGGTACTGCAAAACAAGGACGCGACAGAAAGACCCAGGCGATATTGCCTTTGCGTGGTAAGATTTTGAATGTTGAACGCGTGCGTTTTGATAAAATGCTATCTTCGGATACAATTGGTGCGTTGATTACCACAATGGGAACAGGTATCGGTAAAGACGAATTTGATATTGAAAAAATGCGCTATCATAAAATTATAATTATGACCGATGCTGACGTTGACGGACAACATATTCAAACGCTGTTGATGACATTTTTCTTCCGCCATATGCCAGAGGCAATTGAACGCGGATATATCTATGTTGCAAAACCACCACTTTATGGTGTAACACGTGGAAAACAACAGATTTATCTGCAAAACGATCAAGAAATGGATGATTATTTGTTGGATCAGTTGGCCACAGATGGTGTTGTTGAAACGGCTAATGGAACCCAGATTTCTGGTGCAGATTTGAAACGCTTATTGGGGTTGGTTCTGAATATGCGTAATTCGTTGCAGGCATTGAATCATATTGTTCCACTGCGCTTTATTGAAGCGTTGGCGTTGAATAAAGTATTTGATAATGAAAGCGATGAAAATATGCGCGCTGCTGAAAAAATGTTGGATGCAGAAGAGTTGGAATTCGAACGCGGTTGGAAAATATCTAGTGGGGACATGGGTATTACTATAACACGCACTTTGCGTAGTGTTACAGAAACACATGTTTTACCACGTGAAAAATTAAGTTCACCTGAAATTCGTTCTTGGTTGCGTATGGACGGGCGGGATGAATTAATTGAAATATTTGCACAACCTGCAGTGTTGCGCGTAAAGGCAAAATCACAGAAAATCTGGGGCGCGTTGAATTTGTTAAATACTGCATTTGAATATGCTAAAAACGGATTAAAGATTCAACGGTACAAGGGTTTGGGTGAAATGAACGCAGAACAATTGTGGGAAACAACAATGGATCCAAACAATCGCTCCCTGTTCCAGGTTAAAATCCAAGATGCAGCCAAGGCAGATGAAGTTGTTTCAATGTTGATGGGCGATGTTGTTGAACCGCGTCGCGACTTTATCGTTGAAAATGCATTGTCTGCAAATTTGGACGTATAGAATGTTTGATAGGGTGTGGTTTGAAAATCTGGATAAGACTTTGCGTGAAATGGGTGTGGACTCTGATGCGCAAAGTTTTGACGAAATTAAAGATAACTTATCACACCCCAAAAAAAATACCCCGTCAGAATTTGCATCAAATTGTGCTTATGTAATTCTGGCGGGTGGTTTTTCACAAAAAACAGCAAAAAAAATTTATTCTAAAATAATGAATTTTATTTTTGAAAATGGTGCAAGCCCCCAAGATTTATTAAAAATGTTTGCAAATAAAAATAAAATAAATGCAATTTGTAAAATTTGGAATAATAAAGAAAATTTGTGTGAAAAATATTATTCTGTTAAAACAGATGATGAAAAAATTGCATTTTTATCTACGCTTCCACATATTGGTAAAATTACTGCAAATCATTTGGCGCGTAATCTGGGGGTGGATGTTGTTAAATATGATATTTGGATTCAGCGCTTGGGCGTGCTATACGCAGGAAATCCGGCATTATATGATAAAATAGATAATGGACATTTATGTAGCGATATAAAATGTGCATGTGATAATATGTTCACGCATTTGGTGGACGAGACAGGTTTGCCACGCGGATATATTGATGTTGTTTTATGGAAATCGTGTCAACAAGGATTAATAAAATTATGAATGTAAAAATAGAAGAATCTTGGAATAGGGCATTAAGTGAAGAGTTTGATAAAGATTACTTTATTAAACTAACTGATTTTGTTAGACAAGAATATTTATCTGGTAAAACAATTTATCCTGCACCAAAAAATATTTTTAATGCGTTTAATTTATGTCCATTGGACAAAGTAAAGGTTGTTATCATCGGTCAAGATCCCTATCACGAACCGGGCCAGGCAATGGGACTATGCTTTTCTGTGCCAAATGGTATTACGCTGCCACCATCACTAGTAAATATTTATAAAGAAATAGAATCTGATTTAGGATGTAAAAGCAAAACACATGGTGATTTAACAGATTGGGCAAATCAGGGTGTGTTGTTGTTAAACTCAACCCTGACGGTTATGGCGCATAATGCTGCATCACATGCGGGTAAGGGATGGGAACAATTTACAGATGCGGTAATACGCGCGGTTGCAAAACAGGATAATGTTGTTTATATGTTGTGGGGCAGTTATGCACAGAAAAAGGCAGAATTTGTTGATGCTTCAAAAAACCTGGTTCTAAAAAGTGTGCATCCGTCACCACTATCTGCGCATCGGGGATTTTTTGGAAATCATCATTTTAGTCGTGCAAATGAATATTTAATTGCACACAACAAAACACCAATAGTTTGGTAAGTTTTTTAGAAATTATATGTCACACCAAGCCCATAAAATGCATAGGAATTATTTTCGTCCGCAGTATTAGCATTGGAAAAATGTTGGATAAATAATTCTGTTGCCCATTCTTTATTTATGTTATAGCCAAAGGTTACCTTGAATTGAAATAACAATTTTGCACCCAAACGCTCATTCTGTTTTGCTTGCAAACCAACACCAGCACCAATACCACCATACAGGCGGTTATAACGAAATAGGGCAACTTCTTCGGTGAAATATATCATTGGAATTGAGTAATCTTGCCATTTCCAACCGTTTTTTTCACCAAAACCAACGGTTTCTGATATGTTTATAGAACGACGAGCAGGAACCCTGAAAAAGCTAGTCGGCTGAGAATATTGAAATGTCCCAATATAAAAAGGGACAGGTCGCACAGGTGGTGGAAAAAGAATACCAGTGTCAAAACCCTGGCCTATGCCAAAGGCAAACTGATTTTGATATGTCCCCATAAAGGGGTTTTTCATATTAGGGCTGCATACCTGTAGTTGTTCACCAAAAGCAACTGTTGGTATAAATAGCAAGAATAATAATTTTATTTTTTTCATAACCAGGATTATATCATAATTTTCCATTGGTTCCAAATAGGAATTTGGGTTTCGGCAATTGTTACTTGCAATTGTAATTTTGTTTGTTATAATGTGCCCACATTGGCGGCGTAGCTCAGTGGTAGAGCAGAGGAATCATAATCCTTTGGTCAGGGGTCCAAATCCCTTCGCCGCTACCAAAAATTTAACCCCGATTTTATCGGGGTTTGATTTTTGGTAATGGGGATATGGTGAATGGACTTGCCTAAGCGTTGGTTGACTTTTTTGTTTCGTGTGTAAAAATTACAATTATGAGAATAGATGTTGCTTTGGTTGAATCAAATTTGTTTGAAACACGTTCGCGTGCCAAGGATGCAATATTATCTGGAATCGTGTTTTATGGTGATAAACAGATAACAAAACCCAGTTTTGATATTGAAAATACTGATTTGTTGTCTGTGCGGGGTGAAAAAATGCCGTATGTGTCGCGGGGCGGATTAAAATTGGAACAGGCATTGAATGTATTTAATGTTGATTTATCTGGGCGCAGTATGGTTGATATTGGTTCGTCCACTGGTGGTTTTTCAGATTGTGCGTTGCAAAGGGGTGTTGGGCATATTGTTGCAATTGATACAGGAACAGATCAAATGCACCCATCACTGCGCAGGAATCCAAAAATAGATTTGTATGAACAAACAGATTTTAGAACGATTTCTGATGATATTATTGCGTGTTCAGATATCGCAACAATAGATGTATCTTTTATTTCGGTACTAAAAATATTGGATAAGTTAAAGACATTACCAAACTTACGCGATGTGATTTGTTTAATAAAACCACAGTTTGAATGTGGACCAGAGTTATCAGAAAAATATCGCGGTGTTGTGTTAAATAAAGATGTTCATAAAAATGTTATTACAGATGTAATAAATGGTTTTGTTCAGATTGGTTTTGTGTGTGCGGGCTTAACATATTCACCAATTACAGGGGGCAGTGGAAATATAGAATACCTGGCACATTTTGTGAAATCTGACACAGGCAATAATATAGATGTCGCTGGAACAGTTGATACTGCGTTTGTTTTGTTAAAACGATAGGTTATTTTTTCTTGGTCTGGATACACCATAATTTGCTATATTCACCGTTTTGGCGTAGCAGTTGATTATGATTTCCTGTTTCTATGATTTTACCGTTTTTAATAACAACAATTCTATCCATGTTTTTAAGTGTCGATAACCTGTGTGCGATGACCAGTGTTGTTTTACCGTGCATTGCAATTGCAAGGGATTTCTGAATCATTTGTTCGTTTTGTGAATCCAGGGCAGATGTTGCTTCGTCTAACATCAAAATCGGTGCATTTTTGAGCAATGCACGTGCAATAGATACGCGTTGCCGTTGACCACCAGACAATCTTATACCGTTATTACCAACCAAAGTATTATATCCGTTGGGTAGTTTGATAATAAAGTCATGAATGTTTGCTTTTTTGGCAGCGGCAATTACCTCTTTTTTCGTTGCAGATGGTTTTGCATATTTTATATTTTCCAGAATAGTGCGATTAAACAGAGTTGTTTCTTGGGGAACATATGAAATGTTTTTCAATAGTGAATCTTGCTTTATGTCGCGTATATCGTTTCCATCAATTTTAATAGCACCGCTATCAACATCATACATACGTAGCAATAGATTACACAGTGTTGTTTTACCTGCACCAGATAGACCGACAATTCCAACCTTTTCAGCATTGCCTATATTCAGGTTAAAGTTGTGAAATACTTTGTTTTTACCATAAGCAAAAGAAACATTTTCAAATTCAACCGTTGCTTTTTTTATACGCAGGTTTTTGGCATTTTCTTTGTCTTGGATTTTAATTGGTGCAATAACGCTTTCATATGCTTTGGCGGCACGTGCCGATGTTGTTGAATATCTGCGCAGAGAGAGATTTATTTTGTTAAAAGCAACATTTATAGATGTTGCAGCAGACACAACAAACACAGCATCAGATATTTGTAAACTACCATTTTTTATAAGAACAAAACACAATGCCAACATTACCAACCTTACGATTGTCCACAATGTGCTTGTTGGTAACGATTGCAACCGGTTTAAATAATATCTTTTTTGGAAAATTTTAATCAGATTTGCACGTCCTTTGTAAATATACATATTTTCGTATTCTTGATTTGCAAAGTATTTGACGGTTAGTGCATTATTTAAACTGTCGCTACGCAATCCACTATATTTAGAATCTTCTTCCATTTCTGCTTGGGAATTTTCTTTTATTCGTTTTTGCACAGACCATTCCCATACAACCTTTATAGCACCGTATGATAATAAAAGCACAACAAGCCAGATGTTCATTGTGAACATAGAACCAATGATGAACAAGAAACCAATAATAGAACCAATAAGTTCAGTCCAAAAGGTGTCCATCAAAAAATCTAAGCGCATAGATATTTCTTGTGATTGGGAAACGATTTGACCACTGGGGGTGTCAATAAAAAACGCAATATCGTTTGAATATATTCTTTTATATAGTAAGTATAACTTATACCGATTAAATATTTGTTGCTTGTGACCATGAAGTATAGATGAAAACATATTTAAAAATACGGTAAAAAAATACATTCCACCCAATAATGCAAATAATTTCAAAACGGTTAACCAATCTGTATTAAAAGCATTCTCAAAAATTTGCATCATCCATTTAGATGAAAGTGGCTCAAAAATCATATTGAAAACATTACCGACAATACCAATAGTGAATATTGTTCCAAAATAAAATGGAAATTTTTTTATAACCAACCAATAAAAACCACGAACTGTTTTCGGAAAATCTTTCATTTTTTACCTTTTATTTGCTTGATTTATTGTTTGTAGTGTCAAATAATCTGCCATCATTTTAGCAATGCTACAGGGTAAATCTTTTTTGATATTTTCTGGGGTTATATATTTATCAACAAACGGGTTTATAAATCTTTCTTGAATATGTTTACCAAAAAATTCCGTGCCTATAATATCAACAATACGTTCTTTGAAATTTTGTGGAACATTATATTTTTGGATAATTGAATCTTCTATTAAAAGATGAATAAATTCGTGTAGCATTGTGTTTAACATGGCCTCTTTATCATCAGGATATCTGGACATGCGGAATATAATTTTTGCTTTATCATCTGATTTTCTGCTATATGAAGCTCCAGCACCATACGTACATAAAATTTCTAATTCTTGTGGCATTGTGGTATTCCAAGATTTTAGCAAAGGAACCAATTTTTCGTTAATACAACGATCCATTGTGGGTGCAATATATGATGTTAGTGTTTCTTGGTACTTTGTTAAATGCGTGACATCGTATATTTCGTTTTTGAAAAAATTATAGTATTTGTTTATATCTGCATCATTAAGGGCTTCTTTTGCAAACATTTCTTGGATTATCGGATGTTTTGGTTTTGGAACAAAACTATTTATTGTGTACCCAAAATGTTTCAAATGTGTATGAAAAGAGTGGTGTATGTCAAGCACAAACTCCCACACTTCTTCTAAGGTCATTGGTCTTACACTTATTTTCATTTTTTACCTTTTATTCTTGCAAGAAGCCACCGGATTGCATTTTCCACAATTTTGCATAGTGGCCTTTCTTGCGTAATAATGATTGATGGGTCCCAGATTCAATAATATGCCCTTTATCTAACACTATAATTCTGTCCATATTGCGCAATGTTGACAGGCGGTGTGCAATAGCGATTGTCGTGCGGCCGCTTGACAACTTTTCAAAAGAATTTTGAATTGCAACCTCGGTCTCGCTATCAAGTGCCGATGTTGCCTCATCCAATATTAAAACAGGTGCATTTTTCAAGAAAGCACGCGCAATCGCCACGCGTTGCCGTTGCCCACCAGACAATTTTATTCCACGGTCGCCAACGGTAGATTCATATTTTTTCTCTGACGCGTTTATAAAGCCATCTGCGGCGGCCTTGTGTGCAGCGGCATGAATTTCAGAATCTGTGGCATCTGGCTTACCGTATGCGATATTTTCACGCAGTGTGCGATTAAACATCATTGGATCCTGGGGGATAAATGATATCGCATCACGTAATGAGTTTTGTGTTACATGTTTTATATCTTGTCCGTCTATCAGTATTTGCCCATGTGTTGGATCATAAAGTCGCATTAACAAATTTACCAATGTTGTTTTGCCGGCACCCGATGTTCCGACCAAACCAACACTTTCACCCGGCTTAATAGTCAGGTTCAAATCACGCAAAACATACTTCTTTTTGTATTTAAAAGATATATTTTTGAATTCAATTTTTCCATGACTTACAACCAATGATGCTGCATCATCGGCATCCATAATATCAATTGGTTGATTGATTTCTTTATACGAGTGCACTGCAGAACCGATTGTGTCAACAATTCGTGGTATTGTTCGTGCAATATGTCCGATATTTCCCTGCACAACTTGGTATACAGAAAGGGTAAATACTATTTCACTAACCTTAATATTGCCGTGTATATATAATACCAACATTAAAACCAATACGGCACCGAATAAGAAATCCCACAAAAATATAGGAATAACCCACATAATACGTTGCAAGAAAGACGAATGGATTTGATCTTTGACGTTTTTTGTGCGCAGGGGTTCTAAGTATCTGCTTTCGCGTGATGCGCCATTGAAAAGTTTTACAATTGAAAACCCAGATATGGAATCAACAATATGCCCCGATAGGTGGGATGAAGATTCAGATGTTGTCTTGGATGCACGTGTCACAGGTTTCATCATTAGGACCGAGTATAAAACACGGAATATAAATGACCCCAACAATACCAATGCGACATATTTATTTATACTTAACACCAACCCCATGTTTAATACGATCACACCCAATGTGGACGTGATAGTAACAAAATCATATAGTGTTTCAAATCCTTGACTTACATAATTGATTTGGCTGTTAATTTTTCCGGGAATACGATTATTAAAGAAAGACATTGATTGGGTATGCACATAATTAGTCAAAGTTTCACTTATTCTTTTACGCGCCAACGGACGCCAGTGTGCGCTCATATATTCTTGCACCGTACACATAACGTCAAACATTAAAAATGCACAAATTATAAGGGCGATTGTCCACAAACCGTGTTCAAAAAATCCGGCACCAGTAATACCGTTTTCAAACAACTCCACAATTTTACGTTGTGACATTGGCCACCACGTAGAATTGCCAATATCCCAAACTATCGCCAAAAATGCCCACGCTCCCAAAAACCATATCATTGGTTTAGCAGCATATTGAAAATAAAATTTCCATAAAGATTTAGGTAATGTTTGATTGCTGGTGTCTGTTTTTTTTGTCATCTCTCTGCCTGTATATGTGTGGTAATTTTATCATATTTTGCACATAAACCAAAGTATTTAATTATATGTTGATTTTTTGTTGGGGGTATATATAATGATTGAAACACGGCCCTAATAGTCTAGTGGTAAAACACGTCCTTGGTAAGGACGAGTCGCAAGTCCGATTCTTGCTTAGGGCACCAGATAAGAGTTGATGTGTAAAACAGGACTATTTTTCCCAGAAATCTGTGGTTTTGCTGTGGTCCTACAATCTGTAAAAATATCTTGTGTGCAATCTGTGTCATGTAGGACCAATAAGTCCTCGGGTGCTGTGGATATGACTTTTGCTATATCTTTACCTAAAATATCAACCATTAAAGAATACATACTGTCTAGTTCATAAAATATTGGTGCTAATTCATAGTCATAAAAAAGGGTGCTTTTTCTATATTTTGGCTTTTTTATGAAGATTATATCACATAACTGTTTTCTAATATAATAATCACCATTACGCCACATATATACAGGATTATTGATAACCTGTAATAGATAATCAAATGCAGTATCAAAATTCATAACTTCTTTTTGCGGACGACGTATCTGCTCTTTTATAGATTCTTGTTGTTGCAACAAACCATTGAGTTGTTCTTCTGTATATTTCTTTACCAAATCGTTTGTTGCTTCATTCAACGTCGCAAAAGTTTTTTCTATTTCTTTTGTAATATCATTGAACTTTGCTTGCAGATATTTTATGTTGCTAGCACTTTTATCTATATGATTCAAATATAATTTATGAGCTAAATCCCTAAACACATTTACAAACTGATATTTTGTAGAAATAGAACTTAACAAATTTTCAAAATCTTTATGCAATCTATCTGGCGTGACGTTGATTTGAGCTTTTCCTTTACACCCTGTTTTATTGCAATAATAGTATGGATATTTTCCACTTTTTGTCATACTACCAGAAATAAGCCCCCCGCAATAAGGACACCTTATTTGCCCCCTTAAAGGAAATCTTGGATCTGTTTCATTATAAGAAGCATTTGTAACCCTAGTGATTTTGTGTAATCTCTTTTGTATTTGTTCATATGTATAAACACTTATTAAAGGTTCTATATACCATTTTTGATACGGTATGTTCCACTTGGAATAAGAACCATAACCAGTATATTTTTCCTGCATTAACAACCTTTTGGTATAATCCTGTATGTTTTTAGGTATATCCATATGGTTAAGAGTAAATTGTTGTATCAAATAATCTTGAACATCTTTTTGAAGCAATAATTCAGCAGATGCAAATTTATTTAAGGCATTTTCTAGTATTGTAGCAAGGGGTTCATCTCTTAACAGATGGTTTTTTCTAGCATTTTTGCCTCTTTTATAACCAGGTGGCATTTGAAACATCCAATAACCCTGTTCAGCAAATAATTTCATATTTTTTTTACTTCTTTCTGCCCCATATTCTCTTTCATATTGGGCAAACGATAATTGCATATTTGCCATCATATTGCTTTCAGGTGTATCATTAAAGGTGCCATTATTAGCTGTGGCTAAACTGTGTTTGTGGTTAAAAATTTCTTTTTTAATACTTGAAAAATCAGACAGCTCCCTAGAAAGCCTCGATAAATCATATACAAGCACTACAACAGGTTCTTGAGAATGTTTCAAAAACTGTAACATCTGTTGTAAAGCATCTCTATCCGTATTTTTACCGGATTTTGCCTTATCTTCATAGATATGTATAACTTCATAGCCATAAAATGCAGCATGTTTTATACAAGCTATCTTTTGGCTTTCTATACCAGAACCATTTTTTATTTGTTTTTCTGTTGAAACCCTACAATAAATAACACACTTCATAATAATCCCCCCCACCACTATAAAATACAATTAAAAATAGTATTAAAAATATTAGTTAAATAACTACTTATAATTTGTGCACGTTGAGTGTCTATTTGTAAATTTTCTAAACTTTTAACAATGTCATTATCATTTGATAAATTTGCAGGTGCTTCTTTGTTTCTGGTAAAATTAATTTTTTCCATAATATAACCCTTTCATTAATATAAAATTAATACCGTCATCAATTATGAAATTTCAATAATAAAATTATCTTACATAAAATCTTTTTTAAGGTGAAAAAATTTATCAAAAACGAATCGGTTTATAGGGCATAACAAACAAAAAAACAGCAAACATAAGACAGATGCACAACCAACAAAGATTTGAATTTTTCTAATTTTTTTAACAAATTATTTTATAATTATTATGTAATATTAATATAATTAATATTACATAATAATTTATAAATAAGCCAGAAAACGTCGTGTTTTTGAAAAAGACAAGAAAAAAATTTGTTTTGATTTTTTAGAAAAAACATTTGAAATTTATTATTTTCGTGTTATACTATTTTTCAAACAAAAGAGGGAGAGACGGATCGAAATCCGTCCTCCTTTTTTTGAGAATAAAAGAAGAAAAACGCAAAGATTTTTCTGTACTTATTATTCACGTCCGTAAGTGAGATTATAGTGCAGAAATGACATTTGTAAAGTTTTTTTTAAAATTTTAAAAAAATTTTTCTTCTTTTTTTATCAAAAGTCCCAAAAAACAGGGGTTTAAAGCACATATATCAAAATGTGCTAGTGCCCCAGTTTTTTGGAAAATTTAACCCAAAAGGTTCTTTTTTAGGGATCTTTGTAAAAAAAGGGACTATAAAATGTCGAATTCTTTGAAAGGCATTAATGTCTGCTCGATTTGTTCGGGTGCTGGTATAAGTGAATACTATTTGGCAAACACAAATGTTCAAGTAGCATTGGCTAATGAAATAAACTCATCAAGGGCAAAATTGTATGAAGCAATATATCCAGATGTAAAAATGATTTGTGGCGACGTCACGGATCCAAATGTTCAAAACCAAATTGTGCAACAATATGAAGAACTCGGATGCAAAATGATTCTAGGAACACCCCCGTGCCAAAGTTTTGCCCCTGTTAATACTACTGGAAACAAGCAAAATGATCAGAGACAATTTTTGATTCTACCAACTTTAGATATCATACGTAGGACTGATCCTGAATATGTTATCATAGAAAATGTGCCTCAATTTTTGACAGCACATATCCAAGTTGGCGATGCAAAAATCCAGATAAGAAAACTTATTGACGAGACATTAACAGGTTTAGGATATAATGTTAATATAGTTGTACTAGATGCAGCAGATTTTGGAATTCCACAACACAGAAAAAGAGCCATTGTACTAGCATCAAAACATGGCTTTTGGCCAGCACCACAAAAGCGTGATCGCCAAATCAGAGTAATTGATGTCATTGGTGATTTACCCAGTATAGAAGCAGGTGAAGATAGTGGAATAAAATATCATAAAGCCCCATCTTTACCAGAAAGACATGTTATTACTATGAGACACACACCTTCAGGGGGCTGTTCACAGGATAACAAATTCTTTTATCCACGAAAAGCAGATGGTTCTAGAGTGAAATCTTTCCGGCAATCGTATTCAAGGATTTCTTGGGATAAACCAGCCCCGACAATCACGACAAACAATGGAAGTTGGGGCTCTCAATCAACAGGTCATCCTGGTCGCCTTATGCCAGACGGTCTTTACAGCGACGCTCGTGTTCTATCTTTGTTAGAAATATTGAGGTTAACAGGATTACCAGATGATTATCCAGTGCCAGATTGGTGTTCAGAAAATCTAATTAGGACCTGTATAGGGGAATGTTTCTTACCTGGTCTTGTAAAACAATTAATTGAAACCATGCCAACGGCGTGACTAACACACGTGTCCCTTGGAAAAATTTTTTCAAGGGGCATATTAACCATAATATAAAATGAGGCTCATCATGAATTCTACATATAATTATTATCATGGAATTTCTTTAGACGATGAAAAAGTTAAAGAACTTTTATCAAAAGACATAAAAACATTATCAAACAAAGAAAAAAAACTATTTTTTGGTATAAAAAAAGCATTAAAGAGACGTAATCAAAAAACATATGAATTAAAAAGATATATTCTGAAAGAATTTGGTTATAACATTCATTTTGTTGGTTATAAAGACCCAAAAACCAATAAGGTTTTAAGTTTTTATTCAAATCAATATGCCAAACAAAAAGGTCGTCCTTGTAAATTTAAAAACCAAGATAACTATTTTAACAAACTGAGATATATTCAAAATAATTTTGATAACTATGGGTTTATTCAGCAAGAGTATTCAAGGGTATTGTGGATAGATTTAGATTGTCATGAAGAATCATTAAAAGACCAATACACCAAAATACAATCTGCTTTTATTAATTCATTCAGAAACAATTCTGTTTATGAAAATAAAAACAATGGAATGGGCACACATATGTGGATTTTTTGTGATAAGGATATGACTTCTAAACAAAGACGTATGGTTCAAAAATATTTACAAAATGTGGCATCTCAGCTATTGAAAATAGAATTACCTGTATGTCAGAAAATTATTGATATGCCCAAAGCATGGTTTAGGGTTCCTGGGACATTACAATATAGAAAATCATATTATTCAGAATATGATGTATATGAAGCTTTTTCTGATGCAATTTTAACATTAAAGCAAAATTCATTGTCAATAGACGAAAGTATTTTTGAAGAGCGGCACACAGTTTCACAGTCAAATCATCCCCAAAAACACACTGAGGATAACAAGGCACAAAAAGAAGCATCTGCAATAACGAATGGTCAATCTAACATAGAAATTGGACAAAAAATATTTTCCCAAGGTCTATCACGTGGCAATTCATATGAAGAACTATCTCAATTAGTGCCATATATAATTCACCAAGAAAAACAAAAGAACCCTAACATTAGTGATTTTATGAGTAATGTCCCTGAAATAGTAAATACAATAAAAAAACTTGGTGGTAATGCAGATATTTTATCAAACACAGATCAATTAACATCCCAAGTAGAATATCTTGTAAAAGGACTTAAAATAAACAAAAGAGAGTTTGTTGAAGAAGTCAAAGACTGGCACGATTATTTACCGGATGTTAATAAAACAGATGTTTTATTAGCAGAAAAATTTGCCATAAATTATTTTTTAAATGAATATAATAAAAAAGCACGAAAGCACAAACTATCAGAAGATAATATTAATGATATAGTTAATAACTTCTTTAATAATTATATAAAAATACAAGATTCAACAAAATATAATAATCTATGTGGCAACCTGGGAACTGTTTACATTAATAGAATAATCAATATAAGTGGTGAAACAACAGGGATAGTTAGAAAAATAAATGCATTCATATCTAATTTATATGGATTATATTTAGTTATAGACCAACAAGGTAATTATTATATCCCAGGTGTAATGTGTGCAAGATTTGTTATCTTGGACAGTAATTATAATTGTATTTTAGGGAAAAATATATTTAATATAGTTGCTCAAAATATTTTAAATTTTAGCAATGTGATTAAATATACCAGAATAAAAGATTTACAGGTGTTAAAAACAGTTATCGTGTCTTTCAAGGAAAACATAGATTGTTTTAGACCAGCAGGAGAAATAGATACTATAAATTATGAAATCACACGAAAAAATGTGGTGAAAGAAATTCACCCTGAAATATATGATAGACCTGCATATAGATAACATGTCTGTCAAAGGTAAAATAAAAAAAATTTATATTAAGTAGTACTACTTAATATATTATTTATTGAAATTTACCTTTTAGCAAAAAGTTTAGATATTTAGTTTTTTTTACATATGCAAAAGTAAATTTTTATGTTTGTTTACATTTGATAAATATATGTATAAATAAGGAGTAAAAAATGAAAATAGCAGCAAATTTTGCAAGATGTAATGAAAATTTATTACATAAATCTTTATGTGTATTTGACGATAATGATGTATTGAAAAACTGTACACCTTTAAGTTTTCAGACAATTTTATTTACAGGTGAAAAATCTATTTCTTTTGAAATAGAAAAAAACTGGTTAATAGATCATATGAAATTATTTTTTGATACAACAAACAAAGATACTTCACGTGTGTATATTTTAGATAAGGGAGAAATTGAATGGTTATCAATTTTTCCAGAACACACAAAACATTTCAATCTCATCAAATCAGAAGAAGAATTCTTTGATAGTATAAAACATCTGGAAACATTAGGAATAAACAGAAATATAGTATATGTAATTCCTGACATAGGACAATTATTGTTTGATTATCCAGAAGAAACAGTCAATTTATTATCGTATATAAGATTAGAAAGCTTCATTAATTGCTTTGCAATGTGTGATTCTTCTGACCTTAATTTAGTTGAAGATTTGGTTGGGTACTTATTTACTGTAAAACTTGGGTTTTATACAACACAAGAAGATTCAACACAACTACGGCTTTTTAGAAACAGGTGCAAAGATTTAAAATACAAAGATTTTGTAATGAATACAGGAGATGCTATATTCATTATTACATCTGGAGCAATAAATAGTGACGATGCTTTTTTTGCTGAAACAGGTGAAAAAATGAGCAAAAAACCAAAAAAATAATGTATTTATTGTTTTTTATTACATAATCCACTCTAATAAAAATTACTAATATTTAAAATATTATTGATTTTTATGTGGATTTTTTTTAATATTTTTGGTGAATTTATGCCAATTATATGTTAAAATATAAGAAAAGATATACTATATGAGTAATTTTATACAACTTATTGAATCCATTGGTTTTTCACCAAAATCAGGACAAACTAATGTTTGGGCTAAGTGTTATAATGGATATGAAATTACCATAAAGTATGATTGCATTTGCCCACAGAATTCTATTATTGATTATGGTACAAAAATAAAAACAGGTCGTAAAACAACGTGTAATTTTCACCAAACAGAAAGTTTTGTTGTTTTAGAGTGTGTTAATAGGCTTTTAGAAAAAGGTTATAAACCAGAAAGTATAGAGTTAGAAAAAACATGGAATCTGGGGCATAACGGCAAGGGTTTTCTAGATATTCTTGTTAAAGATTTGCATGGTATGGCGTTTTTGATGATTGAATGCAAAGTTTGGGGAAAAGATTTTGAAACAGAGATTAAAAACACCTTAAATAAATCTAAAAATGGTTCACAAATTTTTAGTTATTTGCAACAGGAACCCAAAACAACAGAAGCCATATGTTTATATACATATAATCCAGATACCCAAGAATACAAAACTTCCATTGTTTATAATCATAAAGATTGGGCAGATTTAAATCAAGAAGATAGATACAATAGGTGGTTGGGCAAATTTGAAGACAACGGCATTTTTGAATCTTGGGTTAAACCTTACAATTTGCAATCTAAAGCATTAACAAAAATGGATTTAAAACCATTAAATAAAGTTGATGGTGATAACATATACAATAAATTTGCTGAAATATTAAGACATAATGTTATTTCAGATAAATCAAATGCTTTTAATAAAATTATTAATTTGTTTTTATGCAAAATTTATGATGAAGATACAAACGACGATGAAGAATTGAAATTTCAAACTCGTAGTGGTACCAACGAAAAATCAGATGAAGATTTATTGCTAGATTTATCTGATTTGTATATGAACGGCATGAAATATTACCTAAATAAGGACATTGAAGATATTACTCTTCAGGATTTTCAATCTATTGCTAACAGAGCTAACAATCAAGAATTAATCGATGCCTATAGACAGTTAAGATTGTATAAAGACAATGTTTTTGGTTTTAGAGAAGTTTTTGACAAGCAATCTTTTAAAGATAATGCAAAAGTTGTTCGTGAAATTGTAGAATTATTACAAGACAAACAACTACGCTATTCTCATAAACAACAATTTTTAGGTGATTTTTTTGAAAGTCTTTTAAAAGATAGTATTAAGCAAGAGTCCGGACAGTTTTTTACACCTGTACCAATAACACAGTTTATAATAAATAGTATACCATTAAGAGAAATTATTTATGATAACATTCAAAACAAAAAAGATGATATATTACCATACACTATAGATTATGCCATGGGATCTGGACATTTTTTAACAGAAGTTATGGATGAATATAATAAAATCATTAAAACTGTTGACACCAGTAAGATCGCTAAAACCTCTCTAAAAAAAGAGGTAGAATCTTGGCAAATAAATGATTTCGCTTGGGCAGAAAAATATGTTTATGGTATTGATTTAGATTATCGTTTGGTAAAAACCACAAAAATTGCATGTTTCCTAAATGGCGATGGTTTGGCAAATATTATTCATGCGGATGGCTTAGATAGTTTTTCTAAAAGCACAGTGTATAAAGATAAATTAAAAAGTCTAAAAAACACCAAAGATAATGAACAATTTGATGTCTTAATATCAAACCCACCTTATGCCGTCAGAGCATTTAAAAACACTTTAAATGATGGTATTAATTCTTTTGATTTATATAAGGATTTAACAGATAACAGTTCTGAAATAGAATGTTTATTTATAGAAAGAGCAAAACAATTAGTACGAGAAAATGGTATTGTTGCAATAGTATTACCGATATCTGTATTAACTAATAACGGTATTTATGAAAAAGCCAGAGAAATTTTGTTAAAGAATTTTGAATTCAAAGCAATTGTTGCTTTGGGCGGACAGGCATTTGCAGCAACCAATACAAAAACTGTTATTTTGTTTATGAGAAAAAGAGCATCTTTTGTTTTTGAAGAAATAAAATCGGCAACAGAAAAGTTCTTTGAAACATACGAAGATGTATCAATAAATGGAATAAAAAATTGTGTTTCTTTATATATTAATTCTGTTTGGGACAGTTTAAAATTTGAAGATTATGTTAATTTTCTAAAAAACAATAAGTCAACTTGTGATATGAATAGTGATTTTTGTAAGGAATATAAAGATATTCCTGTTTCTGAAGTGATTGAAATAGAGAAAGAAAAATTAACATATTTTGCATTGACGTATACACAAAAAATAGTTTTAGCTGATTCCAAAGACAAAGATACAGAAAAGGCTTTCTATGGCTATGAATTTTCAAATCGCAGGGGACATGAGGGTATTCAAATATATAGAGATGCCGATAACAATATAAAGACTAAATTATTTGATTGTTTGAATAAATATAACGGTTGTAAGCTAAATACATATATATTGAATAATTTTCAGAATGTGAATGTAGCAAAAGAAGTTGTGAGTATCAAAAATAATCCAGACCATAGTTTACATGAACATATAGATTATCTAAATTTATCTGATTTAATATCGTTTGATACGGTGCAATTTAATAAATCTCTTAATTTAAATGCTAAAAAAAAAATAGAGTTTGATACAACATATCCTTTGGAACAACTTGGTAATTTGTTAGAAACCATACAAACGGGCAGCAGAAACAGTAAAATTGGCCAAGAACGACAAAAGACTGGAATACCTAGTTTAGGTGGTGAACATATAGGTTTAGATGGTAAAGTTGTTTTTTCAAATATGAGATACATAACAGAGGATGAATTTGATAGAATGTCACATGGTATTATAAAACCAAATGACATTTTGTTGTGTAAAGATGGAGCTTTAACAGGGAAAGTTGCATTGTTAGATTCTGGGTATCCGTATAGCAAAAGCTCTGTTAACGAACATGTTTTTATTTTACGTGCTAAAACAAATAAAATTTTACAAGAATATTTGTTTGCTTTTTTATATTCTGATTACGGTCAAAATATGATGAAATCTGTTGTTTCTGGTGCAGCACAGGGCGGATTGTCTAAAACCAATATACTAAAAATAAAAATACCTGTTCTTCCAAAAAAAGACCAAGAAAATATTATAGAAAAATTGCACATACTATACGATAAGCAAAGTAGTTTACTTTTAAAGAAGAAAAAACTTCTTCAAGAAGAGTTTGATATATTTAAATCTTTTACTTCAACAGATAAAAAAAGATTAGGAGATATTATTTCTTTGGAATATGGTGTACCTCTTCCAAAACAAAAACGAAATGATGGTGAATATCCTGTTGTTGGTGCTAATGGCATAATAGGGTATCATGATAAATACCTTATTAAAGGTCCTTCTATAATAGTGGGCAGAAAAGGTTCTGTTGGCAAGGTTAATAAAATATCAATGAACAATACCCCTATAGATACAACTTATTATGTTAATATAAAGAATAATTCTGTTTTGATAGACTATGTGTATTTTGTTTTAAAAAGGTTAAATTTAGAATCTTTGAATAAAGGATTAGGCTCTGGAGGTTTGAACAGAAACGATGCATATGCTTTGCAAATTGATTTACATAACCTTTCTGACCAAAACAAAATTATAGATTTAATTAGCCCATTAGAGCAAGAAATAGATAGTATATCCAAAGAACAAGAATCTATAAGGGACTCAGTAACAGAAATATTGAATATTTATTTCAAATAATTACAAATTGTATAACTCCCACGGCTAATAATCGTGGGTTTATATTTATTCTTCTTTTGAAAGCCATTTTTCAACAACTTTTTTAATAGTATTATATTTTTCTTTATCATCTTCTTTAGATTGATTATTTGACTTCTTTTTTATATCAAAGATATGCCTATGTTCATTAAAGATTTGCCAAATATTTTGAGGGTTTTCTTCTAATTGGTGTATCATATGAACTATTTCTGGATTAACACTACATTGTCTGATTAACATTAATCTTTTAACAGTCATTACATGACCAAGAAAGTTTTGTATCTCAGATAAAGTATCTGGAAACCTTTCATCTTCTGTAAACATAGAATCTGTAGGAATCAGTCTGCCTAGACAGCCATCTATGTTAGTACCCAGAAATCCAATGTGTAACCAGATATTGTCTATTTGTTCGTTTTTTGTTCTATTAATTAGCTTTACCAGCTTCTTTCTTTTTATCTTTGCCATGGTTTAACCCTTTTGGTTATTATTGTTAATGAAGATTCTATCTTCATTACTTATTTGTCTGGATTAAACATGACTAAATTTTGAATTTACATTTTTAGATAATTATAAACGCTTGCTCTGCATATGCTGTATCTTTTAGCCAAAGCAGTAGGTGTCCATACTTTTCTGTTTTGTGCTACCAATTCTTTGAGTTCAGCAATTTGTTCATTAGATAGGTGCTTTTTAGAGCCCTTATATTTACCGGCTGCTTTTGCCAGAACTCTACCTTCTTGGCATCTTTGGTTTATAAGTTGTCGTTCAAAGCTTGCAACTGCTGAAAATATTTCAAAAGTCATATTGGATACAGGGTCTGCTTTATCTGGGTTAAAATGCAGATTTTCTTTTATAAAATGCACACTAACAGATTTATCAAGTAAGGTTCTTACCAATTTTAGTAAATCAAATGTATTTCTTCCTAATCTTGATAGTTCGTGCACATATACTTCATCGCCATCTCTTACATAAGAAAGCATTTCTTGCAAGGCTGGTCTATTTACATCTTTCCCTGAACACTTATCTAAAAATACTTTGTCATAATTATCTGCTTCCTGAACCTGTCTATCTTCATTTTGGGTAATAGTTGAAACCCTTACATATAGAATTTTTACCATATGAATATCCTTTTGTATAATTGAAACCTTTAAATATAGCTGTACACTGACGTGAAAGTGTCCAAAAAGCAAGCTATTAATGATTTGATTTGGACATTATTTTCTATGTCTAAATCAAATATAATTGGTTTAATCACCAAAAGCTCTGCATATATAACCCAATTGTGTTGACATATCCATAACCAAGTTATAGAATCTAGTCATGTGGTCCTCTTGAGAAATCATCTGGGGCACCAGACAAGAATTCCCCTGTAAAAAACCGCTGAACATATTGAAAATCTGGGATAATTTAGGAGTCCCAAATTTTTGCTCTTTGTTATAAGAAATTTTATCAGCAAAACACAAATTTAGGACCATTTGTTTTATACCATAATCGCCATTACGCCACGCCTCAATTGGTCGATTCAAAAAGTCCGCAACATAATTAAACGCTTCGTCAAAT
Source organism: Alphaproteobacteria bacterium (assembly GCA_024402765.1). Lineage (GTDB taxonomy): Bacteria > Pseudomonadota > Alphaproteobacteria > Rs-D84 > Rs-D84 > Enterousia. Next base: position 168,250 of record JAKSTC010000001.1, on the reverse strand, counting down.
GGCATAAGTTCTGGTTCGTAGTTATCAACTTCGTCTTGTAATGTTAACTTCTCGGATTCCAGCGCATCAATCTTTTGGTTAAGCGATTTTTTCATTATATCGCTTGCCCCGATATAAGCATCGGCAATTTTAGACTGTTCTTGTTCAATTTCGCTAATACGCTTTTTCTTTTCTTCATTATTTGCACTGGATAACTTGTTGCGTTCAGAATATTCTTTTGTTGCTATCGCCCGGGTTAACGCAATCAAATTCTCGGATGGGGCGATTTTATCCAAGATTTCTGTTTCGAATTCTTTGTGTAATATCTGTGGGGACACGTTTGCTAATTTTTTGTCGGGGCACTTTCTGTTTTGACATTGATAGTATGGATATTTACCACGTTTTGTCATACTGGCTGTCAATGGACGACCACACGTTGGGCAAATAATCAGTCCCTTTAACGGAAACCTTTCGTCGTGCTTGTTATATTTTCTATGCTTTACCCGATTGATACCGTGCAACCTGTCTTGAATTAACTCAAAAGTTTCAGTGCTAATCAATGGTTCTATATGCCACTTTTGCACGGGTATATCATATTTTGGATATGCAAAAATTGCCGTGTATTTCCGGTCTGTCAAAATGCGCTTTACGAAATCAAAGATGTTCTTTGGGGTTTCTAATCCAGCGCAACGCATCTTTTGGGTCAAAAAATTTGCAACGTCAGTTTGTGAAAATAACTTAGCATCTGCAAAATCTTCTTGGGCTGTTTGTATAATACTCGCCAAGGGTTCTTGTCGTTTCAATTCTTTGCGACTTCCAACTTTTACAAACTGGTATCCCGGCGGTTGATGTGTTATCCAATATCCATTCCTTGCGGCTTCACGCATACCAGCAACTGTGCGTTCTCGATTTTGGTCTGCAAATAATTCCGCTTGGGCTGCTTCTATCGTTGCCATAAATTTTCCAACAGGGCTTGTTTCCAAAACGCCTTTACAGGTTGCTAATCTGTGTCCGCTCTTTTCCATAGATTTACGAAGTTTAAGAAAATCACCAGCGTTACGTGCCAGACGACTTATGTCATAAAACAATACTAATCTGGATTCTTTTGTCTTTGCCAGGTAATCTATCATTTCGGCAAGTTTATCGCGACCCTCGGTCTTTGTGCCCGTTTTAGCGGCATCTACAAAAAAGCGTTCAATCGTGTATTCATTACGTTTTGCCCAGGATTGGCAAGCCCATTGTTGGGTTTCTAACCCGTTGCCATCACTGACTTGCTTATCGCTTGATACCCTTATATAACATACCGCTTTTGTTATTTGCATTGTTTAGCACCTTGTTAAATATTGTGTTTATCATTACCGTCAGGTTATCCCTGATAGTTTCGATTTGTTTGTCTGTCAAACTTGTGTTGCCCAGATGTTTTCTGCATTCTGCCACAGACAACGTCGCCATCGCATCCACCATATTGGTTGCGTTTTGGCTTCGGATTGTGCGTAAGCAAAAACAGGGTTAAGTGAAACCACTTTTATATCGGTTTGTGCGATGCATTGTAAAAGTGGTTGGTTCTTATATTTCACGCCAGACCTCACTAAGGTTAAGTATGAAATTTTTGTTAATCATTTTTTCTTTTGCCATCAGGACAATATCGTCTATACGTGCAATATTGCAATGTCCAGTGGAATCCATATAAAGAAAGATGTCCCTAGATTCTTTACTTTTATCAAAACAAGTGTATGCGATTTCAAGCAGACAGAATTTGCTTTGTGGTATCCGGGTAAGCAAAGATTCTTTGGCATTATGTAAGAAACGAAGTGATATTCCAAACTCGCGACAGGCTTTTAGAACATAAATATATGCGATGTCTATTTTGGAAAAGGTGTGCCATTGTTCAGTGTTTGTGCGGTCGTCTGGTAGCAACTTTTGTGTATGTATCCAATCGTTCAGATTACGACTGCTGATAGGAATATCCTGTTTGTGAAACTTTTTGTCGTGTAATTCTTGTAAGTATTTTTTATCTGACAAATTATCCGATGCAGACATAAACACATCCATTGATTCTTGGGTAAGTATCACGTGTGCTAGTTTGGATTTATTTGATACCAGATATTGCCCAGGATATTCTTGTTGGGGTTCGTTGGATATAATTTTTTTTAATGTGGACATTTCTTGCAAAAGTTCTTGTAATTCTTGCCCATCAAAAGTCATTTCGTATTTCGCGTTTTTAAAGGTTAGTTTGTTGAAACCTGTATCAAAAGACCATCCTTGCAAAGATTCACGAGAATCGAATATGTGTTTTGTTTTCTTGTCTGTCATTTTACACTCATAAAATATTACACATATGTAATATTATCATACAAAAACAGAATGTAAAGTGTTTTGGTAAAAAATTTTTTAATCCAAAAATGTATGTTAGTATTCGCATACACACTTTTTGGGCAAAATTATTTGTTTTTATAAATTACGACAAAAACGCTTATTTGTGACTTTTATTCGCATCAAAAACGGCTCAACACCATAAAATCCGTGGTGTTGCGAGCAAAATAATAAAAGTCGTTATTATCACTAATTAACTTATTTGTGATAAAAAAGTATGCTTTTTGGGTGATTTTAAGCATACATTTTTATACCTAGTCCAAAAAAATTACCACAAAAACTAGTATTTTTTACTACTTGCCCCCAACAACCTCTAAAAACGCTTTCCGGTTTCTTTCTGACATTTGTTTCAGTTTTTGATAATCGTATGAAGTATCTTTTATAACCTCTAATGGAATTCTAAAAGGCGTGAAGTCTCTACCAAAAGTTTTTTCTTCCCACAATGCCGCCATTCCTAAAATGTTACCTTTTGCATCAAACAAGAAAAATGTCATTGTTGATACGGGGATGTTTTTTGTGTTTTTTAATAGACCAAACCATTGTTGACGTATATCACATAGCCAGTTTAATAAACCGTGGTTGTTTGCCAGATTCTTTATCTTATTCAGGTCACCATCATATTCGAACAAAGTTGGTTTTCCAAGAACCCTATTAAAACATACTATCGTATCAAACTCTGGTATCTGTTCACTTCCACCCAACAATAATCGCCACATAGCCCCGTGCTCTGCTTTTTTAGGTAATTTTACTTGTTGCGATACAGGTTTATCTGCACGCGGTTTTTGTTGTAAATTGTTTTGAATACCTATAATTATCAGTATTATAAAAAATACAACAATAGCACATAAAGCCATAAAGCCTTCTTCTAGTTCTGACATAGATTTAAATGTTTGTGCCTGACAAATATTAACACTTAGACAGCATATAATTATAAATATTATTTTTTTCATTTTTATATCCTTTTTCATCTGTCGTCATTAGAAATCACATTTATGGTATTTGCTGTATTAGAAATTTTTCCATAATCTCTCAATTCAATTAAGCACGATGACCCAAATGCCTTAGCATTGGCACCAATGCCGGACGATTTACACACTCTAACCAAGGCTTTACCTGTTTCGTTATAACCTATTATATCTTCAGTTATATGAGTATGAGAACAAGCAGATAGCACCAAACAAGCAGTTATTATTACTAATGTTTTTTTCATATTTAATCCTTTATATACGTTTTTTATCAAAAATCGCCCAAATTACAGCAATCGCCCAAACAAATATACCTAGTGGCATCCAAACAGAAAAGAAACTAAGCCAATAAATATATGCACGATGTTTCTTTTCAAGAAATGTTGCCAAACATACGGGAATTAAGCCCATAATAAAACCAATCAAAATTGTTGACCAAAACATTATATCTTCATTTTGAATACCAAAACGCATATCATAACCATTAAGACATCCAGAAAACAATGCTCCAATGACTACTAGCCACCAAGCATATCCTGAAATAATAACATTTCTTTCTTTTTTATTGCTTTGTTGATTTACACTGACTTTTTCTGACATTTTTGAGCTCCTTTGTATAAAAAGACCGCCCAAGAAAGAGCGGTCGGGGACTTCTCAAATCAGTTCATTATTGATTCCATTGGCTTTCCAGTTTCCCGTATTTTATAACCAACAGCCCCCCGACCATAAGTCAGGGATGATAACGGTGCAAAAACACCATCACATCAGATTAACGATGCTTTCGCACCGAATGAACTGGGCTTGAGATAGCCCCGAACCCAATCTCTTGGATTCTGAAGCCGAATTGTTTTACGACTCTGTTTATGATTATATGCCAGAAAAAGCCATTTTGCAATATAGAAAGTTGTTTTTTCTTTCATTTTATGGTGCTTTATGGTATAATACAAACATACAAAACCGTTGTTTTTATTATATTGTTGTTGCAATAATAATTAATGTTTGGTAAATATTTTAGTAAAGAATAGACCTATGGATAGAAAAGAATTTGTTTTAAACGTTTTTAGTTTGTTGCCGGCTGACCATCCTTATTTGTCACCGATAAAGGTGCAAAAATTGTTTTTTTTGATTGAAAAAAGGTTGGGACAAAACGGCACGTATTTCAATTTTCAACCATATTTATATGGACCATATGATTCAGAATTGAAAGCTGTTATAAATGAATTGGTAAAAGACGAAAAAATGGAAATTGAAAAACACAACAATTTATCACTTTATAAAATTGTTAAACGTGCTGACACAGCCAATTTTTTAACAAAAGCAGAAAGAGATTATATTCAGTGCACATTAATTCCTTTCGTTTTAAAAAAGAGTTTTCGTGAATTGTGTTTCGCAATTTATGACGAATTTCCTGAAATGAAAGTTAATAGCGTTTTGATTCAGGAGTAATTTTATATGACTATTGGTATTGGGGTTTTATGCAGAGATGGTGTAGTGATTGCTTCTGACGGAATGTGTTCTGTTGACCAAGTTGGTGTTGATAATTTGAAAACACACATAGTAAAAAACAGAATAGTTTGTTGTTGTGCTGGTGCAGATAATTATTTGCGTTTTTTCTTAAATTTTTTGAATTTAAAATTTGAAGATTTTCAGTTTGATGTTCCAGATAGAACAGCGGATGCTATTATTTCTGATATAACAAAAGGTTTTTATAACTTTATCAACGAATTAATGATAACAAAAGTTCCAGAGCATACAAAAGGGTTATTAATACAAAAATTACACAATGATTTTTTACAACAGATTCAATTTGTATCAGTAATAGGTTTTTATCATTGTGGTGAATTTTATTTGTATAAGATAACAGGGCTTATGATATCACCAATTCAATCTTCTGGTATGTGGTACACAATTATTGGCTCTGGTTTTACAAATGGTATGCCCTCGATTCATTTAATAAAAAAGATTATACAAATAGATTCTATACCAAATGTTGCTAATGCGGTTAATCTGGCTTATTGGACTGTCGACCACGCAATTGAAGTTTCTTCTGCTTACATTGGTGGCAATGTGGCAATAGCATCAATTAGAAAAAACAATGATAATACATTTTCGGTTCAGACAGAAAATACAGAACAATGCAAGGGCTTTGTGGAAGATGTTTATCGTCATATAAAAACATACTTTGAACAACCTGCCGAAGTGGCACGTGTTCCAGAGTTTAATGCTGAGGAAACTGCAAATTGCGAAAAGGTTTGTTAATATAAATATACATTCCTATTCTTCCCTGGTGTTAAGGTTTAGGATTCTTGCGATTTGGCACAAAACCACCGTTAGCGACACGCAAAACATTAGATATACCGCTTTCCTTGATAATTCTTGCGTTTTTGATTATTTCGGTATAAAATGTATTCCAGTTGTCCCAACTATTATGAACTAGGGGCACCAGAATAAAAAGCGCCCAAATGGGCGCCTTGTTATTTCTTCTTTTTTGATTTACCTGATTTTGTTGCGGTGCAAATCATATACAGAATTATCGTATTAAATACCAATGTAATAGAATTAAAGAAAATTATCTGAATAGAGTGTAAATATATCCCGTATAAAATCCAACAGACCAAGCCGATACAGTATATAATATACATAGACCGCGATAGCCCAGATATATTTTTTGTAATAATGGATTTTATTGCCTGGGGCAGAAAGGCGATGGCGGTGCATAGGCCTGAGACATAACCAAAAAATTCACCAAAAATAGGATTCATAATATTCTCCTTTCGAGAGGAAATATTTTATCAAATTTTTATATTACTTGCAAATTGGAAGTTATGGGTTTATTATTTTGTTGTATTTGGGTGCGAATGTGATGATGTGATCAACAACCACGGAATATTCAAGTCCAAGCCAAAAGTATAAAATCAGGGTGGCACCGCGCGAAAAAATCTTAGCGCCCCTGTGTTTTAAGATTGTTTTTGGGTGCCGAAAAATTCTTGTTTTTCTGTGCCGAAATAAACAAAGGCTAAAAAAAATGATATCGTTAAAATCAAAGTATAGAACAAATACTTGTGGTGAATTGACAGAAAAAAACGTTGGTGAAACGGTTGTTTTGTCCGGTTGGGTTCATCGTAAACGCGACCATGGTGCATTATTGTTTGTGGACTTACGCGATAACTATGGTATTACACAGTGTGTGTTTGATGGTGGGGATGAAAATCTTGAAAAAATTCGTCCTGAATCTGTGATTAAAATTACAGGTACGGTTGTTGCACGTGATGCGGACGCGGTTAATGATAAAATAACAACAGGTGCCATAGAAGTGCAGGCAAAATCGTGGGAAATACTTACCAATGCAGATGTATTGCCATTCCAAGTGTTTGGTGATGATGGCACGGTTGCCGAAGATTTGCGTTTAAAATATCGCTATATTGATTTGCGTCGTGAATCGTTGCATCAAAATATTTTGTTTCGTAACCGTGTTATGAAATTTATTCGTGATAAAATGTGGGAATATGGATTTTCTGAATTTCAAACCCCAATTTTGACAGCATCGAGTCCCGAAGGTGCACGTGATTTTATCGTTCCATCGCGTATTCATCATGGAATGTTTTATGCATTGCCCCAGGCACCACAACAATTTAAACAGTTGATTCAAATTTCTGGGTTTGATAGATATTTCCAAATTGCACCTTGTTTTCGCGATGAAGATTTGCGTGCAGATAGATTGATAGAATTTTATCAGTTAGATATGGAAATGTCTTTTGTTGATTTGCCAGATATTCAGGCGATTGGTAATACTTTGATTCCAGAGATGATTCGTGAATTTGTCCCTGATGCAAAGATTTGTTCGGATATTCCACATATTGCATTTGATGATGCTATGTTGAAATATGGAACGGATAAACCAGATTTACGTAATCCAATTATTATTTCTGATGTTACAGAAATTTTCCGTGGTTCTGATTTTGGAATCTTTGCAAATTCAATTGAAAATGGGGCGGTTGTTCGTGCAATTCCTGCACCAAATTCATCTGATAAACCACGTTCTTGGTTTGATAAGTTGGGCGAATATGCCGTCAAAGAATTGGAACTGGGCGGATTGGGATATATCGTTTTTGCAGATGAAGCAAAAGGACCGGTTGCAAAAAAGTTAGATGAGGCAAGAATCGCAAAATTGCATGAAATCGCAGGGGGCAATTCTTCGTTGTTCTTTATTTGTGACGATGTTGAAAAAGCAGCCAAAGCCGCAGGTAAATTACGTATTAAGTTAGGTGAAGATTTAGGCTTGATTGATGAAAAAGAATTTAAGTTGTGTTGGATTGAAGAATTCCCATTCTTTGAAGCCGACCCAGAATCACCAACAGGAATCGCATTTACGCATAATCCGTTTTCGTTCCCTATGGCAACATTGGAAGAATTAAATACCAAAGATCCGTTGTCGATTAAGGCGGCACAGTTTGATATGGTATTAAATGGTAATGAAATCTGTAGTGGTGGTTTGCGTAATTATAACCCTGAAATAATGATTAAATGTTTCGATATTACGGGCTACAATGAAGAAACCGTTAAGGAAAAGTTTGGTGGTATGTATAACGCGTTCCAATATGGTGCACCACCGCACGGTGGGTGTGCGTTTGGTTTGGATAGACTTGTCCAAATTATGCGGGGGGAACCAAATTTGCGCGGGGTTGTGTTGTTTCCAACAAACCAACGCGGTCAGGATTTGATGATGGGGGCACCAACAGAAATTACCGAAAAACAGTTGCGTGAAACACATATACAAATCCGCAAGAAAGGATAAGAAGACGACCCATTTAAGTGGGTCGTTTTTTTAGAACTGGTTATGTGTTTGAATAAATGTTTGCATAAACCCAGTATCAAAATTCATCATAATTTCAGATAGTGAATAATTACGTGATCCATCAGGATTTAATGTTAATTGTATCGGTGTCGGATTGGGCGATGTTCCGCGCAGAATAATGTTAAATATTCCATTAATTTGATTGTCTGCTATTGTTAATATACCTGTTGTTTCTGTGTGACGTGTTGTTAGTGTAAGAGGGGTTGTTGTTTTAAAGATACCGTCCTTGTATGATCCAATAATATGCAATTTTTTTAGGTTACATAACCCACCTGATAAAATATTTGAAATTGCAAATTCTGCATTGGTACTGGTTAAACTGTTAGTTGAAGCATATAAATCATCAAATGAAAAACCGATTAATTCACCGCCTTCGAATGTTAGATTAATGTTGCCTTTCATATTGTAATAAATATCATCTGCAATTTTACCATTCGTTTTTAATATTATATCACCAGTAACGGTTGAGTTATAAACATTTAATGGCATATCGTATGTTAATAAACCACTGTCGAGTAAAAATTTGTTAATTTGTGCGGTAATTGCATATTCGTTTTTGTCTTTGTTTATTATACTTAACAAATTACCGCGTGCATTATCAGAAATAGATATTGTTTGCATGTTTGGTTTTGTGGCGTAGATAAAATTATTATATTCTATGCCATCATATATAAATTTATTCGCAGATAATGATATTTCTATGGGAATATCAAATAACGTCGCGATTGGGTGCTGATGAGTAAAAGATAATTCTTGGAAATTTTCTATAAATTCATCATTTATAAATTTATCGAGGTCTAGATTTTCTGTTGTTAGTGTAATTGCAGCGCGTGTGGCAGAACCATTAAACACATGTTCATTTATTAATATATATAAATCTGCGATGTTGTCTTTATTAAATTTACCAGATGCGGTGTAAGGCATGTTTTTTATAAAATCTAAATTAATATTTGGCAGCCATTGTTTAAAATTATTACCAGTAATATAAAAGGCGTGATTGTCTATTTTTATGGACCAATCTTGGGTTTGTGGAATAAATGTAATTGCACCATTTTCTGATGTAAAATTTCCTTTACCATATTTCATAAATTCTGGCAAAAAATCAATATTTATACCAATGTCGGTCAAAGATACATCTTTAGCAAATGTGTATGTCGTATTGATGTTGTTTTTGTTTATTTGTATTATACCAGAACGGTCAGAAAAAGAAAAATGTATTATGCCATTGTTCCCTAAGGACTTGAAGGCTTTTTTTAAAGATTCAATTGGTGGCATATTTTCAGATGATGAAATTTCCGCAGTAAAATAATCGTTTTTTACCGTTAGAACACCAGATATGTCCCTGTATGTAAATTTGTTACAACCCCAGTTTTGTGGTGTCCCAGAAAACAAACATGATGTGTCGTAATCGTTTTTAGATATTACAAGATTTACATTTTCTGCGCCATTATTAGTTATAGTTCCACCAGACAAATGAATGTTATCAGCAATAATATTATTTATGTTTATTGTGTTTGTTCCGCCATTACCCTTAACCAATAAATGTTTAAACGTATGTTTCCCTATTTTTATATTGCCGTAAAAATCTAAATCAAAATCAGTTTCGTAAAATAAATTATTTTGGTTCATTAAAAACGACATATCGTAATTAAGGTTATTAGAACGTAGTGTTACACTGCGGCTGCCATCAGGGTATAGAACAATTTTTCCGGTTATGTCATTTGCATGAATGTTTGTAAATTCAAATCCGTATTTGCCATCCCAATTAAAATCCAAAGATGTGATAATATGTGATTGTATTTGTGGTTCGCTAAATTCAAACCATTTATTCACGTTGTCCGTTTCTATGTACAGGTGGCCATTTGCGGTGCCGTCAGGAAATAGATGGCCGTATATGTCCAAGTTGTTGTTATTGTTTTTTACAATAAAATTACCATCTGATACAACAATATCATATTTATGCTGATTGGTTCTGACCGTCCCAGTAAAATCACCGTTTGAAATAACCGCACGTGATATGTTATAGGTTTTGTTTAAAAATTGAACATTACTATTATTTACCGTTATATTGTACTTAAACAAAAACGGTTCAACGGAATCTATGTTAAAATTACCACCGTATATATCAATATCATTATTTAATGGTGCGTTATCCAGATTAAACAAATAATGTAACGGAATAGAGAATATCATATTTGATATATTGCCAAAACCAATATCAATATCATGTGCAACAATTGTGGCATGGCCAAGTAAACTAATATTGACATCACCATTGATTTTTACACTTGTTCCAGTTTGTTCAGAAATGGTGTTTTCTATGCGTGGCTTTAGTCGATTCAGGTTAATTATGGGCGGAACAATGATGTATGCCGCCAATATGGCGCCACATAATGATATAGATGTCCATAAAATACGTCTTTTGTGTCGTGGCTTTACACGCATTTTCTCCTCCCTTGTTTTTTTATTATAAAATATTATATTAATGTTTGTGAACAAAAAAAGTATATTTAATCTTCAAAGTCCTTATGCCCCAATGGGGGACCAGCCAACAGCAATTGCAGAATTGGTTGATGGGGTAAGTTGTGGCAAAAAATCTCAGGTTTTATTAGGAGTTACGGGATCGGGAAAAACTTTTACAATGGCAAATGTTATCGCCAAATTGTCGCGACCGGCACTTATAATGGCACCAAATAAAATCTTGGCGGCACAGTTATATACGGAAATGAAATCTTTTTTCCCAGAAAACCATGTCGAATATTTTGTGTCGTATTATGATTATTATCAGCCCGAAGCGTATGTCCCAACCACAGATACATATATTGATAAAGATGCATCCATAAATGAACAACTGGACCGTATGCGCCATAGTGCAACGCGTGCAATGCTGGAAGAACGTGATGTTATTGTTGTTTCGTCGGTATCTTCTATTTATGGTATGGGTTCACCCGAAGAATATTCAAATATGCGTTTTTCTATCAAAACAGGTGATAAAATATCAATGGCTGATGTTATGCATTATCTGGTTGATATTCAATATAAACGCAATGATGTGGCATCAGTGCGTGGTGATTTTCGTGTGCGTGGTGATGTGTTGGATGTGTTCCCGTCACATATGGCAGACAGGGCGTGGAAAATGTCTTTCTTTGGTGACGAAGTTGAAGATATTTGGGAATTTGATACACTAACCGGCGCAAAATTACAAAAATTAGATAGAATCGTTATATACCCTAATTCACATTACGCAACGCCTATGCCGTCGGTGTTACAGGCAATAGAACAAATTAGAATCGATTTAGACGAACGGTTAAAATATTTTCATGATAATATGAAATATATCGAAGAACAGCGCCTGAGAGAACGGGTTAATTTTGATATAGAAATGATGGAGGCAACAGGAACCTGTCGCGGTATTGAAAATTATTCACGGTATTTAACAGGACGGGCCCCGGGTGAGCCACCACCGACTCTGTTTGAATACCTGCCAAAAGATGCACTTTTATTCGTTGATGAAAGCCATGTTACGGTGCCACAGATTGGTGCAATGGCGCGTGGGGATAGGGCGCGCAAGGAAACGCTTGCGCAATATGGTTTCAGGTTGCCATCGTGTGTTGATAACAGACCGCTCACTTTTGATGAATGGGATAAGTTGCGTCCGCAAAGTATTTTTGTTTCTGCAACACCTGCAAATTGGGAATTGGAACAATCGGGTGGAATTGTATCCGAACAGGTTATTAGACCAACGGGTTTATTAGATCCGGTTTGTGATGTTCGTCCAATTGCACACCAGGTTGATGATTTGCTGGATGAATTAAAACAGGTAAAGGGCAGGGTGCTGGTTACCACACTTACCAAAAAAATGGCAGAACAATTAACAGACTACTTAACCGAAAATGGCATCCGTGCACGCTATATGCACAGCGATATTGATACACTGGAACGAATTGAATTGTTGCGTGATTTACGCACAGGTGTGTATGATGTTTTGGTTGGTATTAATTTATTGCGTGAAGGTTTAGATGTCCCAGAATGCGAATTGGTTGCAATTATGGATGCAGATAAAGAAGGCTTTCTGCGTTCTGCGCGAAGTTTGATTCAGACAATTGGGCGCGCGGCACGTAATGCAAATGGTCGTGTAATTTTATATGCTGACAGTATTACTGAATCTATGAAAATTGCGCTGGACGAAACAGCACGCAGACGCGAAAAACAAATGGCATATAATAATGAACATGGTATTGTTCCGCAAACTATTACCAAGGCTGTGTTTAGTGAGGTTGTCGGTAAAAAAACTGATAACAAACGCAAATTTGTGTATAATAAAGATGGTGTCATGGATGCCGAATCGATTCGTAAAGAGATTAAGTCGCTAACGGTTAAAATGAGAAAGGCGGCAGAAAATCTTGAGTTTGAAGAAGCGGCCGCAATACGCGACACAATACACAAACTAGAAGATGATTTATTAATATTGGAATAAAGGTAAAAACGATGGTTGATTTTAGAGAAATTACAGCAGTTGAAGGAATTTATATTCCTGAAAATTTGAAAAAAGAAGCATTTGGCGCGGATATTTTGGTTGAACGCGGAGTGTTTACATTATTGGTTCGTTATCAATATAGAACAAAAAATTTGGCATTAAAGGCGGTTGAAGCATTAAAAAAACGCGACAGTAAATTAATGCCACATTCTGATTTGCCACAAAAGGTTTACATAGTTGGTAATACAAAGGTAAAATAATATGTTGTTTAAAAATATTATAGAAGTTGGAAACTATATATATCATTCCCAGTTATGGAAAGATTATTGGGCAATAGATTTTATACAAATTATAGATGGTGGTGCGGTTCGTGTAAGATGTGCATATGACACAGAAAATAAAGCACAACTTGCATTGAAACAAATACAAGAAAATAAACATATAATGACTCCAACATACGCAATAAATTATATAAAGGGCGCTAAGTTATTATGTCAGAGATAATATTACCAAATATAGATGCGACACGTGCGTGGGCAACAGAATTTGCAAAAACGCTGCATGCGCCTGTAACGGTCGCTTTACATGGTGATTTGGGTATGGGAAAGTCTGAAATCGCGCGTCAAATAATTCGCACACTGCGTGGTAAAGATACCATTGTTCCCAGTCCAACATTTACAATTGTGCAAAATTACGATGGTATTTCACATTTTGATTTATATCGTGTTGCAGATGCATCTGAATTGGTTGAGATTGGTTTACCGTACGCGATTGATAATGATATTACTTTGATTGAATGGCCTGATATTGCATCTGATATTTTACCACAAAATACAATACATATATATTTATCTGAATATGGTGATGGTCGAAAAATTGTTATAAAATAATTTTATGATTTCTTTAACATACTCTGAATTGCATCAGAAAAATCATTAGAGCGAGCAAGATAAGAACCGCTGACCAGTAAATCAGCACCGGCATGCCAGCACATCTGGGCTGTTTTGTCATTAATACCACCATCAACAGAAATTAAAAATTTTAATCCGTATTTTTTGCGTGTGGCTGCTAGTACACTTATTTTCCTTAAAACATCAGGATTAAATTGCTGGCCAGCGGCACCTGGTTTTACCGCCATTACCATAACTTCATCTATGTCGCGTAAAATAGGTTTTAAAATACTGACATCTGATTCTGGATTTAATGCGATTCCACAACGGTGTCCAGATGCCTTTATTTCACGCAATGCATTTTTTACACCCGATGTATTTGTTGAAATTATAACAGTATCAGCACCAGCATTAATAACATCTTTGGCCCAAATAGATGGTGATTCTGTCATCAAATGAACATGTAAATGCGCACGCGTATGTGAACGAATTGTTTTTAATTCGGCGATGCTGCCTGCTATTTTATTAACATATAATCCATCCATAATATCAACATGTATCATTGATATACCATTAGTGTTAAATAGGTTATATGTTTCTGGGCGTTGCATATTGAAACATAGTGTGCTAGGTAAAATCGGAATAAATTTTTGTTTTTGTTTTTTTGGTTTTCTGGAAAATAATTTAGTTATTTTTGCACTAATAGATTTTAATCTTTTTTGACGCATGTCAAAAATTTTACAATGATCTTCTTCGGCTTTCCAAATATAATTACTTAAAGAATTGATGGTTGCATCTGGGTGTAAATTTTGACCGGGCAGTCCAAAAGCATTTTCAAAAAAATCAAGTGTGCCTTCGATTTCTGAACCACCACCAGTAAGTATAATTTGAGTTGGTTTATATTTTTCAATCGCCCCAATAGACAATTCTTTGATGCGACCAATTATATTAACAACCATTGGAATTAGAATATCGTTTACATCTGACCTGGAAAAATCATATGCACTATCTGCGGGGGTAAAATGATCGTTTTCCTGGGAAATTAAATTTGCGACATTGCGTTTAATCCTTTCTGCTTCTTCAAAATCTATGTTTAAATTTTGAGCGATTTCCGAGGTTATATCAGACATTGCTTCCTTGATTTTTATATGCCAAACACAACCACGATTTGTCCAAATTGATGCTGTTGTGAATTGGGCACCCATATCCAGAAACAGTGTCGTTTTCTTGTCCTTGTTTAATATGGAATTTTGAACAAAATGCGGGTCAAAAAAAGATATGGCCTGGATATGACAACGATGTAATGTTGCCAAGATTTCATCCTTGCGCGTCTGGTCATACATAATTGCACCAAATGCAGATATTAATTCATAATCAGTATGTCCGATTGGTGATTTTATATCACGTGCCCTGGGCGTGTTATAAACCAATGGAATTATATGCATCGGATAAAAACCATCTGGGATATTGATTTGTGATAATTGGGCATGGATGTCTGGAACAGAAATTTTGTGTTCGCCATTCCATTTAGTGTGTTTTTGATAGATATTAAATTCTGATTGGCCAAAATTTCCTGTTATATATGCATTGTCAAAATGCCGTCCAAGTGTATGTTCCAGTTCATTAACCACAGTTTTAATTGCAAAGATTGTGTCAAGACTTTCGCAGATAGCTGTTGCAGAATTTGTAATATTGCCACTTTGAATACGATGTGCAATGCCACGAACACAACTTGTTCCAATATCTAAACACAAAAACTGCGTATCCAGTAAATTCATTTATTGAACCAAAATACGTTTGTTGTCACGTAAATCTATAACCTTGATTGCGCGTGATAATATGCTTTTTTCCTGATTTAAATTGTTTAATTTAACAATAGCATCATTAGGTTCGTATTCGGGTGTTCCAACAACATCTTCGGGCAGTAAAATAGTTATGCCAGTTGTTGTGTATATATTCCAACGTCTGTTTTCTATCCATTCAATATAATCAATAAATGGTGTTAGTGGCGTTACAGATTGTGTGATTTTTGTAATGTTTTTTGGTTTTGCACCACGAAATAATATGGTGTTTGGTTGACGCTCAACGGATGGATCATTAACAATAAAACCGTCATCAGAAATCGGGTAATACATACCGTCAGATTGCTGATATAGTCCCAATACATTATGCATTTGAACATGCACACTGATCGTGCCATTGGGCAGGCGGCGAATAGACGATTTTTTAACGCCAGCAACAGAAGCAATGTGGTTGTTTATTGATTCAAGGTTTACGCTATATAGTGGTGTGCCAGATGATACCGAAACCGCATCGCGCAGGGGGGATAAATCAACATCAGAACGATCTGCGACAATAGATATATTGTGAACGAGAACAGGTTTGCCGTAATTCATTTTTATCATTACTATACGCGCAGAAAAATATATCGCCAAAACAATAGCGCATACAAAACACAGCCAAAACCAAATTGTTTTTCTCATTTCCATTTGTATTATATCATATTATTTAGAAATAACAAATTTTTGTGCTTACATTGCGCGAAGTAGGTATCCGCGTCTGAACATGCAGCGGCGATATGCGCCAACGGTTTTTGATGTTTGGGAACGCGGAACAGAAAGCAGGGCACGTTGACCAACATCCCGATATTCATTAGATTGAAATGTTACCCACAATCCATCCCAATCGGGCATTTGTGCACTTTGGTTTGGGGATATTAATTTTGCAACACGGGACCGTGGGGCGTATTCGTTTGAGGTAATACCCAAACAAGACTTATGATCACGGACAAATTGTTCGGTGGTTACCATTTCGTTTTCCCAATTAAGAACAGTTGCATCATCAATACTACCACGATTAACGGATGCACACGCGGTTAGGGTCAATAAAACAACTAATATTTTCATTCTCATACTTCCTATTATAATTTAATTGCGTTCTGGTGGCAATAGTTTTTATAATGTGGTATAAAAAGAAAAAGGAAAGAGTATGGCAATAACAGTTGAACACTTTATAAGTTTGGCAAATTTTTATAATCAATTACTTACTACTATGTCTGCAATATGTGTGGAAAAGGGTGGTTTGCCGTTGGAAAATTATGTTGGACGCTTTTTAGCCGCAGATGTTTTAGAATTTATTGTGGAATATGGCCGTCGTCTGATGCAGGATAAATCTGTGGTTGTCCCGTCAGAAGTGTCGTCTGTTATTGAAAGATTAACTGCGCAATTTGAAGATGTAAAGTCTATGGTTACACCATCACAAAAACCAATTTATGAAATGACATTAGAAGAGTTTGAAAAAATTATGAATATATAGTATCCTTATACACAAGAGGTGAAGATATGAAGTTTAATTTAGGAGTGTTTCTTGGGTGTGCGTTTTGTTTGTTTGGTTGTACCCAAAATAACAATGTTCCGCTTTATGATACGGTAACGGTGGTTGATAATCTGGTCATTGATGAAAATTCTGTGCCTATTTTCCCAAAAAAGGCGGCATTAACAACGGATACTGCACAACGCTTTTCTGTAGAATTGCCAAAACGGTGCACTGTTGATTGGAATAATCAAAGTGTTGTTTCTGTGGTGCCCGAAGAAAAAATTGAAATAGTTCGCCTTAATACCGGCGCTGCTTTGCCAGATGATTTAAGTGTTGATGATTATGAGTTTAAAAAATTAACCGTTAAACAGGCATTGGACAAATTATTAATGGGAACAGATATTGCCGTTGTCGAAGATGAAGAAATGGTTGATAAAATTTCCGGAACTATTTCATCGGGGACGCTTTCTGATGCGGTTGATTTAATGTCTAAAATGGGACACGCATATTATACTTATGATAAAGATTCTGGTGAAATCCACCTTAGTTATCATGGAAAGTGGATGATTAAAATGCCAAAAGACGAAACGATAATTATGGCCTTGGTTGATGCTATGCGTGGGGCAGATATGCGTAATTTATTAATTAACTGGCAGGATAA
This sequence comes from Alphaproteobacteria bacterium, assembly GCA_024402765.1. Lineage (GTDB taxonomy): Bacteria > Pseudomonadota > Alphaproteobacteria > Rs-D84 > Rs-D84 > Enterousia. Next base: position 150,735 of record JAKSTC010000001.1, on the reverse strand, counting down.
AACCCTGGTGTTTGATGGTAATTATCAAACAGAACGTGAAGCGGCACAAATAATTGCAGATATATCGTCAAAAAAATATATGGTGGCATGGGATATTGATGTATATCGCGTTTATCCGCGCACAGATAATCCGATTGTTTGGATGAATTTATTGCCTGCATTTGGTGAAAAAAATGTAAAGATGTCTATCCCGGGTGTTGTTGGGCGTGCGCTGGTGGTGGGACCCGAAATTAATACAAAAACCCTGCAGGAATTTTTGTCCCAGCAATCTAATGTGGTGTTGATATCCCAGGGAACATTTGCAATTCCAAATGGATGGCAGTCCAGATTTGATATTGGCCAATGCAGTAAGGAAGAACGTTTAGAAACAGATTTGATAATTGGTGCAACCGCAAAATATGGTGACTTTGGTGGTTATGATAAAATTGATGCCAAGGTTGTGTTAAGAACAAGCAACGGTGAGTTATCTTCATTTGAAATACCGTCTAGTGTTGGTGATAATTATGTAATTATTGGTATTCCAACACATTCGTTTGTTACGACACCAGAAACATTAATAAGTCCGTTTGCAGAATTGGTTGTATTTGTGTCGCCACGTATAATATCTATTGTTGATTCAGGGACAAAGGCGCAAAACTATGTCGGTGATTTGTCGGGGGATGCATTGAGGGCTTTTTTAAGCGAGTAATGATATAAAGGAAAAAAGATGTTGTTTTCAAAAATGGAACGCAAGGTTGCGTTCAGATATCTGGGGGCAAAAAAACGCGGATTTGGTTCGGTCGTTTCGTGGGTGTCTTTACTTGGTATTATGTTGGGTGTTGCAACATTAATTGTTGTTATGTCGGTTATGGGCGGTTTTCACGATACATTATTGTCGCGTATAATTGGTATGAATGGTCATGTTGTTGTGTATTACCAAGATGGTGCAATTTCTGATTATGATTTTTTGATTGATAAAATGCGTCAAAATAAAATTGTGAATGCGCATGTTAAATCAATTGTTCCAATAGCCGAAGGTCAGGTTATGGCGACCGCCAAGGGTAATAATACAGGTGCAATGATTCGCGGTATTAATATGTCGGACCTTATTTCAAAAACACATTCTGGAACCCGTGTATATGGCAAGGCATTATCAGAAGTCCAGGATGGTGAATTGGTTGCAGGTGCGGCGTTAACGCGCGCATTAGGTGTTACAATGGGTGATGATGTGTCGCTTATATCTGCAAATGGTGCAACACCAACACCGTTTGGTTCTATGCCACGCATTATGTCGTATCCGGTTAAGAGTTCTTTCTTTATGGGAATGTATGAATATGATTCAGGATATATATTTATGCCACTGGGGACAGCACAAAAATATCTGAATATTGGTAATTCTGTAACGCATATTGATTTGTTTTTGGATAATCCCGAAGAAACACGTGCTGTGCGTGATGCGTTGGTTACATTATTGCCAGATGGTTTTGTTGTTCGTGATTGGCGTGATTTAAATCGCAGTTTTGTTGGCGCCCTGCAGGTTGAATCAAATGTTATGTTTTTGATATTAATGCTGATTGTAATTGTTGCGGCATTTAATATTGTATCATCACTTGTTATGTTGGTTAAGGATAAGTCCAAAGATATTGCTGTTCTGCGAACATTTGGTGTGTCGCGTAAATCTATGATGAAAATATTTGTTTTGTCTGGGACATCTATTGGTGTTATTGGTGCGGTTTCTGGAACAATATTGGGTGTGTTGGTTGCAACATATATTGAACCAATTCGTCAGTTTTTCCAATGGTTAACAGGACGCGATTTATTCCCATCAGAATTATATTATTTATCTGAATTACCGTCTAAGTTAGAATTTGGAACGGTGTTTGGAATTGCAACCTTGGCAATAGGTTTGGCGTTTTTGGCAACAATTTATCCCGCATGGAAGGCGGCAAATACAGACCCGGTTGATGTATTAAGAAATGAATAAAGGTTGGTGTGATGGCTGGAATTTTGAATTCTTTATCAAAGATTGAAAAACGCGAAGTCGTTCTGTCTGTGCGTGATATTAAAAAAACTTTTATGGAAGGTGGTCAGCCATTACGTGTTTTATCTGGCGGTGGTTTTGATTTGCATCGTGGTGAAATAATCGCACTGGTGGGACAATCGGGGTCGGGTAAATCAACATTATTACAATGTGTGGGATTGTTGGATAAACCAACATCAGGCAGTATTTTAATTTGTGGTGTGCCGGTGCAAAAAATGAACGATGAAGAAAGAACATTGTTTCGCCGTCAAAAAATCGGATTTGTTTATCAAAGGCATAATTTATTGTCTGATTTTACTGCACTTGAAAATGTTACATTGCCAATGATGGCAAATGGGGTTGACGAAGATGTTGCAAATGCCAGGGCGGCAAAATTATTAAAGTCGGTTAATGTCCTGCACAGGGCGGGGCATTTGCCGGGTGAAATGTCGGGTGGCGAACAACAACGAACTGCGGTTGCGCGTGCGATTGCAAATAATCCTGAAATTGTTTTGGCAGACGAACCAACAGGAAATCTGGACCCGGAACATGCAACGGTTGTGTTTGATATGTTGTTGGAATTGGTGCGCAAAAATAAAATGTCTATGTTGTTTGTTACACATGATATGGGACTCGCCAATAGGGCAGATAGGGTTATAACCATAAAGAAGGGTATAGTTAAGTAATATTATAAGGGAGAGAGCAAAATGAAAAAATATTCAAAAAAAGATATTATTCGTCAGCGCATATTAGCGGTTGTTGCGTTGCTTGGGTTGTTTGCATGTGGTTTAATGGTTGGCTTGGCTATAACAAAAACTAAAACAGTTGTGCAAAAAATTGAAAATGTTTCTGAACAAGTCATTAATATGAAAAAAGCCGACATTGTTGTTAATAACAAATCAATATGCACAAAAGTTCGTGATGAAATGTTGATAAGGGTTAATCCGAATGCTTATGATTATGATGATCATATAAACAACGCTAAAATTTATGCGATAATTGCAGAACGCGGTTGTGAGGATGAAACCGCATATTACAAAGAATTGGCAGAACAAGAATTGGCGGTTGCACGTGCGATAACAGATGATAAGTTAAGTGAAGATGATACAATAACAGTTGTTGAAACTTATAAAAAATTGCAAATGCAAGCGGCAGCCCAAGAAATGTTTGATAAGGCAAAACGCCTGACGAACCCTGCGATAGATTTTATCTTAGAGGTGGAAAAAATTATAAATGAATAAAGGTGGTTAAGATGAAAAAAATATTATTTGCTGTTTTTCTTTTGTTGCCGTGTGTTTGTATGGCCGAAGAAGTAACACCGGCTGTGGTTAATAGACCAAATTGTGGTGAGGTAAAAAAACAAATAGATGAATTAAAAGCCGTTGATACATTGACAGACGAAGAAAGCACAAAATTAAAATCGTTACAGGATACGTATAACACACAATGTGTTACGCAAAGAACGTCAAAAATACGAACTGCTGCTGTTCGGACCGCGTCATCGGTGGTCACAGAACAACCTGTGGCAACAGAAGAAATACCGACTTGTGATTCCTTGCAGGCAGAGATAGAAAAATTACAGGCCCAGTATGATAAGATGTGTGTTGTCGCGATAGCAGAACCAGAATCGGAACCATTAACCCCAGAACAAATTCAAGATTTACGCGCAAATGGGCTGTGCCCGGATGAATCAAAACCGAATAAGTTCGGTTGTTGCGATGGTGAAAGATTTAAGGATGTTGGAAATATGGAATTTAAGTGTTGTCCGAATGATGGGGGCGAATGTTTGCCATTGGTTGTGCCTGTCAAAGAATAAATGCTTGCGTTTAATAAAAAATATTATATAATCTGACTACTTTAGATTTGTTGCGAGCATAGTTCAAGGGCTAGAATGCAAGCCTTCCAAGCTTGAAATGCGGGTTCGATTCCCGCTGCTCGCACCAGGAATTTGGGTGTGTGGCGGTAAAGTGTTATTGCTTGCACCAAAAAGATTGGGCGTGCGCCGGAGTCGGAGAGCCGGGGCAGACTGTAAATCTGTTAGCTTTGCTTGAGAAGGTTCGACTCCTTCCACTCCCACCAAAATAAAAAACGACCTTTATGGTCGTTTTTTATTTTGCTGGATGTTGTTTGGATTGAATCCTTTGGTTCGACAAGCAGTAGATTTTGCGAAAGCAAAATCGTTACGATTGCCGCGTAGCTGGCGCATATAATGTGCCGCGCGAGCGACTACGCAGATAGATAATTAGAAAAATCATAAAAACGGATATTGTTAATTAGAGTTTTTATAGATTTTTATTATTGTATATCAAGGTGCTTCCACTCCCACCAAAATAAAAACACCTCCGCACATGGGGTATTTTTATTTTTGATAGATGTGGTTTGGGTAAAACAAGTAGATTGTGCAAACATATATAATTTTATTTCTTTTTCTGAATAACAATCATTATGTGGGCACTTAGGGATAACATATCTGGATGTTCACATATAGAAAAATGTAAATCTAACCATTTTTTATAATGATGTTTGTTTTTTGCAATTTCGTTAAATTCTTTGTGTGTGTTTTGGTTTGGCCATTCCAGGGCAACATAATGTAATAGTTTTGTGTTCTTGGCTGTTTTTAATACCAAATCTTTCAATTCACTTGGCCAGAAAAAATGTGCATAAGAACAACCAATAAACCAGTTGTCATCGCCGGCTGTTGTTAATAGAGTTGTTTCTTTCCAAAAATCATATTCGTTTTTATGGCCGTAAGTTTTAATATATTGTGCAAAATCTTTGACACATAAATTTAATACTGCAGGACGCGCCATAACAGAAATAAATATTGGTGCCCCAGGTTTTGCAACACGAACCAGTTCTTTAATTGCTTTTTTCCGTTCTTGTTCTGTGTGCAGATGTGATAAAGGACCGCCAACACATAAAACCATATCAAAAGAATTGTCTTTGTACGGTAAATCTGTAATAGAACCCAAATCAACGGAATCAACATTTTTATCAACACGATATTGTCTGATTTTTCGTTTTGCTAACTCTAATTCTTTGTCAGATATGTCAAGCAAGGTCATATGATAACCTTGTTTTGCCAAATCAACCGTATAACGCCCCGGGCCACCACCAGCATCTAATATTTTCATATCTTTTTTGAGATATTTTTTATAAAAATATTCAGTAGTCTGAAATTCAAGCATATGGGATGCATCTTGGGTAGTGCGACCAAATTCTTTTTCTGGGGATTGATTATAAAAATCACGAACAGACACGCCGTTTGTTTTAGTTGTAGGTTTAATAAATAATTTTTTTATAAACTTAAACATATCGTTTCCTGTTATTCTTGTATTTCAACACTATCTATTAATTTTTGTTTGATTGATTCGTGTTTGACTGATTTGTAATCAGATGCTTTTAGAGAGTCGCCAGTGTCTGTGTTTACAATTGTTATTGCAGATTGGGTTTGTGGAAGCATCTCTTTATCAGATTTTGTTTTCTTATATTTTTTTATAAAACGTTCAGGTATGGAAATATAATCCATTGGGTCTACAGAATATTCTGATAAAGAATATCCGTCTGCTGACTCTATGTCATCATAACTTAGCTTATATAATTGTGTTTTGAAATTTGTTTTTGCGTGTTTTATTTCGCGTGGGGTCCCAGATGCGTTCAAATACATTATACGCATTGCGCGTTCATTGGTGCCATTTGAATTAAAACGGACAATTCCATTTACACCGTTAAAACCACTTGGGGTTGTTAGTCCTGTTTTTTTGTTTAAAAACAATGATGCAATTTTGGTTGCATCATATCCGAATGATGCAATCTTGGATGGCTGAAACCCAGAGATTTGTGCGTATACAGCAGAAAATGTTTTTTCTGTTTCTGGTAAAGTTGCGTATTTTGCGCCAGACATTGTAAAGTCTGATGCAATATCACTATCATCCCAAAGTGCCGTTCCATAAAAACGAACAGAACGCGAATCAACCTCATAATACCTAAGGAAAGATGCTAAACTTTTTGTATCGATTGCATTACCTAAAAATAAAACGGCGCTATACGGTAACTTTCCAAGATATTCGGTTTTTGATAATTTGTCCAGTTGGACAGATATACTGGAATCTTCAAGCTCAGTTAGTGTTTCGTTTGTTAATATGTCGGATAAAATTTCGCGTGCTTTGTTGTTTGCTTTGGAGCGAATTTCGTGCGCAGAGGCATCCGACATAGACATCTTGATTGATTCGGAATCATTTTCTGAATAAAAGAAAATACCAGATATTTCAATATCATTTATATCTGCGGCAGTCAATGCCGCACCTGCCATCAGGTGACCAGAATCTGTTTCGGGCGCAACAATAATTATATTTTTGACATTGTCGTTTGTTATTTCTTGGACGATTGCTTCTATTGAATTAATAGGTAATAGGGCAATACTCATTACACCATCGCCAATAGCAGTTCTGTCAGATGTAAATGACAATACTGGTATGTCGTCAGATTTTTTGTTACGAACAATGCGTGCCTCGGGGGCAAATACCGGTCCAATTATAAATTCAGGGTTGGTTGATAAGGCGTCTTGAATAGTGTTTAAAGACGATTCGCCTTCTGTGTCATAAAATTTGATAAACATAGGATTTGGTTGTGCTTCTAATGCAGCTAATTCAATAGAATATTGTATGCTACGTCCAATATCAGCATTTTCACCACTTAAAGGTAATAGAGCAACAACATTGTGTTGTGCGTTTGTATCGTATTCTGCATTTGGAATACCACGTAATTGGGTTGGATTAGTTATTTCAGAATAGTCCCATGTTGGTTCTGTTTTTGTTTGTGTACTGCATCCAGCCAAGATACCCAAAAGTCCAATAAAGTATAAAAAATTTTTTATAAACATTGAAAAATCCATTTATTTCTGTATCATTTTACTATAAAAGGATAACAAATGCAAACAGGCTTATACATTGTTGGAACACCAATTGGAAATTTGGCGGATTTATCGCCACGTGCAATAGATGTGTTGCGCAATGTTGACGCTGTTGCATGTGAAGATACGCGCGTTTTTGGAAAATTGGCAGCACATTTTGATATAACAACAAAACGGATTTCTTGCCATGAACATAATGAGCAAAAGGTCGTTCCAGAATTGATAAAACGAATCGGGACAGGCGAAAGTATTGCTTTTGTTTCTGATGCAGGTATGCCTTCTGTAAGTGACCCGGGGTATCGTATCGTGAGTGCGGCGCGTGCGGCAAATATTCCTGTGTTCATTGTGCCGGGACCAACGGCGGTGATTTCTGCATTGGTATTATCTGGATTTCCAACAGACAGATTTACTTTTTGTGGTTTCTTTGATGAAAAGAAATTACGCGATGACAATAAAATTCGTCATACGATTGTATATTACGAAAGCCCAAAACGCATTATGAATACTATATCTGCATTAGCACGTGTTATGCCAGAAAGAAAAATTGCAATTGTGCGCGAGATTACAAAAATTTATGAGAGTGTTATAATTGGCTATGCCGCAGATTTAATGCGTATAGAACCACCACGTGGTGAAATTGTTATTGTTATTGGACCCGCCCCAGAACACAAAATGTCGGATAGTGAAATATCTGAAATGGTTAATGATATTGTGGCGGATAATACCAAAAGTGCGGCATCTGATTTGGCACTGCGTGCTGGTATTTCAAAAAAAGAAGCATATAACAGGTTGCTGAAAGGTAAAAAATAAATGATACGATTTGTTGGATCTTTTGATATTGTTGAATCTTTGCCGAATACTCAATTTAATGAGTATGCTTTTGTTGGACGCAGTAATGTTGGTAAATCTTCATTAATAAATGCGATTGTGGGACAAACTATTGCACGAACATCAAATACCCCGGGGCGAACACAACAAATAAATATGTTCAATATAGATGATAGAATAATGTTGGTCGATTTGCCGGGTTATGGTTATGCGCGAACATCCAAAGAAACCGCGGTTCAGTGGTTGGAAAGATTGGAAAAATATTTATTGTCGCGCACACAATTAAAACGTTTGTTTATATTGATTGATTCAAGGGTGGGGGTAAAAAAATCTGATTTGGAATTACTCGACTTTTGTGATGAAAATGGAATTTTATATCAAATCGTTTATACAAAAAAAGATAAAAAAATTCGCGAAAAGTCACAAATTTTAATCGCGCACGATGAACATGGTGCAATGGCCCAAGAAGTTTTAGAAACATCGGCAGAAACAGGTTTAGGAATAGAAAATTTAAGGGCAATAATTGGCATTAAATAAAAATATTTTTTATGCGACAAACCCTGCACGCATGTTGGATGCGCTGTATGAATTGGTATTGCATGAAAATATTTCTTTGTCGGATATTCTTATATTTTTACCATCGCGCAGGGCGGTTCGCAGCGCAGAACAAATGTTTGTCCAAAAAAACAATGGGGCGGTTTTATTGCCACATCTTGTTGCGTTGGGTGAAGAATTAGAAGATGAAGATTTTGAATATGATAAATCTGGGGCGGTTGATACATTAGAACGCGTGATTGTTTTGGCAAAATTACTGGCAAATGATGCAAATATAGGAAATATTGCAAACGCGTTGCCTGTAGCCCAGGATTTCGTGCGTATGGCAGATTATCTTGAAAATGAAGGTAAGCAAATAACAGATATTGATTGGCAAAATATAATAGATGATAAATACGCAGAACATTTTAAGAGCAAGGCGAAAATGTTAGGCTTATTAACATCTGTATTACCAACGGTATTGAATAATCGTGAAACACAAACTGCTGTGCGTAATCGTGGTATTCATAATTGGATTAAATGTTTAGATAAATATAAGTTAGTCATTGTTTGTGGTTCCACGGCGAGTGTGCCTGCCACCGCAGATTTGATGGAGGCGGTTGCAAAATCAAAACATGGAAGAATTATTTTGTCGGGTAAGATAGATGGGGATATAGACGATTTTTGTTTGGACACAAATCCGTATAATGCAGAGTATAAATTTTTGCAACGCATAGGTGTTAAGTTAGATGAGATAAATGAAATTGATGTTGGGACCAGTCAGATAGATTTCTTTAATTTTGCGTTTGGTAATGATACAACAAAAGATGCACCAAAACACGACATTTCATATTGCCATTTTGTTCAATGTTCGCGCGAAAGTGAAGAAGCAAATGCCGTTGCTGAAATATGCACTATGGCAATCACACAAAATAAATCTGTAATGGTTATTACACCGGATGCGGCAGGAAACCAGCGTATAGCGGCGGCATGTAGTGCGCGAAATATTGATGCAGATTTTTCGGGTGGTATATCCGCCACTATGTCGCAATTGGGACGCGCGATATTAAATATGTTTGATGATTTTATTGAAAAACATGATTGTTCTTTTGACGATATATACAAATCAAAAAACTATAATTTATTTGATGCTTTGTCAGAATTTGTTTGGAATAACAAAGATGGTTTTTCGCCGGCCTTTATGATTGATGATGAAAACGCAATTATGATTTGGGAAAAATTAAAACACCTGTCGGATATTTTGGTTCAGTATGATATGCATTTGTCTGTGTCAGAGGTTAGGGCATTTGTATCTGATTGTCTGTCGTCTATTACATTGCGCAATCGTCAACAAGAAAATGTCAATGTTGTTGTATTAGGAACAATGGAAGCGCGTATGCAAACTGCGGATGTCGTTATTCTGACGGGGCTAAATGATGGCATGTTTCCATCCCAGGGGTATGAAAATTCATGGTTGCCAATAAGTATTGCACAAAAAATAGGTTTGCCATCGCGTGATAAAAAAGTTTCTTTGATGGCGTTAGATTTTATAAATTTGTCGTGCGCCAAGGAAGTATATTGGTTACGCAGTTGTATATCGGGTGGTGTTCAAACAACAATGTCACGCTTTTTATCACGCGTAATTGCACGTGGTGGTAATTTTGATACAGGTGCATCTGAAGAAGTCCTTAAAAACGTGCGTATACGTGATGATGTTGAGAGTAATCCACTGGTGTTAAATGCACCAACACCACCGTCAGATTGGTCCGATGTTTATGTTACAGAACTAGAGTTGCTAATTCATAACCCATATGCCTTTTATGCGCGGCATATATTACGATTGAAACCAATGGATGATTATTGGGTTGGTCCAGATGCGCGTGCGTTTGGCAACCTGGTTCATTCGGTTATAGAAAATAGTAAAGATTTTTCTGTGCAATATTTAATTCCACAAATGGATAGTTTGGCAAAGCAGGTTTTGGGTGAAAATAATTTGTTGTTTCATTTTTGGCATAAACGGTTTTCTGAGATAAGTGTTTTGCTGGAACAAGAAAAAGATTTGTTGCAAAACAGTATTCCTGAAATTGGTGGCGTGGTTAATATCGCAGGGCGAAATGTTCGTGCACGTGCCGATAGGATTTGGGATGGTGGTGTGTTGGATATTAAAACAGGTAATGCGCCCAGTAAAAAGCAATTAACGGATGGTAATATGCCACAATTACCATTGGAAGCGTTTATATTGCAATCGGGTGGATTCAAAATAAAGACAACAGAAAAATCACAAACGCCAATAATGCTGTTTTTGCAATTAAAGAATTCTGATGTAAAACCGATTGTTTATGATATAGATGATACGGCGCAAATGATTGATGCGGCAATTGATAAGGTAAAGGGGTTGTTTAATATGTATTCTGTTGGTTGCGCGGCATACGAATATCACGAAAACAATGATCCAAAATATCGTGCATACGATGATTTGGCGCGTATAGACGATTAATCAATGTCTAAAATTAGCCCGCAATGATCGGTTGGTTTGTTCGCCATGCGTGGTGATAAATCAATCGTGCAATTATTTACTGTTTTATATGCGGTTTTGTTACATAAGAAATAATCCAGACGTAATCCTTGTTTTTTACCAACGGTATCGCCACCACGATATCCATACCATGTGTAATCGTCTGTGTCAGGGTGCAGTGTGCGCCAAGCATCCACCCAGCCAGTATTTAGCCAGTCTTGCATTATTTTGCGTGCTGCTGGTGCAGAAATCGAAGAACCAATATAAATAGCAGGTTTCCAAATATCCCTATCATCTATTGCGACATTAAAATCACCGGCAATTATAACAGGTTCTTCGGAATCAATGTATTGAGATATGTGTTTGGTAAACGCATTCATCCATTCCAATTTATATGGAAATTTTGGTGATTCTATGCTTTCACCGTTTGGCATATATACATTGATTATACGAATATGACCATCAATAACACATTCTAGTAAACGCGCGTTTATATCTGGGTAATTTGGTATACCAAATGTTACATCTTCGATAGAATTTTTAGAAAATACAGCAACACCATTCCAACTTTTTTGACCAAAAACCTTGATATTATAACCATATTCATCAAAGACATTAAATGGAAAAGACGCATTTTCTACCTTTAATTCCTGGACTAAAATTGTGTCATATTTGCCAGAACGCAAAATATCTATAAAACTTTCAATATGGGCACGAATTGAATTGATGTTTAATGTAAGTATTTTCATGTTTGCAATCTCTTTTCTAAGGGGTATAATACACATAGTCAGATAAAAAAACAACAAGGATTTTTGATATGAATATGAATAATTTGTTGGAAGTTGCAGTTGCACAATGGCCTGAAAATTTGTTTCTGGTTCGCGAAAATATAACATACGCTTCTTTTATGGCGATGGTTCGTGCAAGGGCAACAACACTCAAAAATGTTGGTATAAAAAAAGACGATGTTGTTGGTGTTTTGGCACATAATATACCACAGTTCCCGTTGACACTGTTTGCGATTTGGTATTTGGGTGCACGTGTTTTGATGTTGGATACAAATTTAACACCATTTGAATACGAAAATATGACAGAAATAGCAGGGTGTAAATTTGTATGTGCGGAGCCATCTTTTTTCTTTGATTCACAAAATTTTAAATTCTTAGACATTACTGCGCATGACGAAAAAACAGATCCTGATTTATATCCGGCAAAGGTCAAAGATACAGATATTGCATCATTGTCTTTTACATCGGGTTCAACCGGTAATCCAAAGGTTGTGCCATTAACACACTATAATTTGGTAGAATGTGCGTATTCGCTGGAAGATATGAGTGAGTATTTTGGCTCTGGCGATATTATGTATGGCTTCTTGCCACTGTATCATATATTTGGGTTTGCAATTGGTATTTTGGCGACGGTTCATTTTGGTGGTGGCTTGGTATTGCAACCAACAATTAATCCAAAATATATTATGGACGATTTTAAAAAGTTTAAACCACATGTTATTCCGGCGGTGCCGCGTTTGTGGGAAATGTTCAGAAATAAAATAATTGATAATTTAATAGCTCAGAAAAAGTGGCGCATAGTTTCATTTATTTTGAAAAACCAAAGCACATTGTCATCGATGGGGTTGGACTTTGTTACACGTAAAATTCAAGAACCTATATTAAACATTTTTGGTGGACGTGCACGTCTGTTGATTGCAGGTGGTGCTGCGACCAAGCCAGAGGTGGAAAAGTTTTATGAATCACTTGGTTTAACATTTATTCAGGGTTATGGATTGACCGAAACAGTTGGACCAATCTGTATTTCAAAACCAGGAAAACGCCGTATGGCATTTTCTGTTGGTGGACCAACGACAAACAATGAATGTGAAATTCGTGATAAAGACGATAATGGTATCGGTGTTTTGTGGGTTCGTGGTCACCAGGTGTTTGGTGGATACCTGAATAACGATGCGGTAAATAAAGAAGTCTTTGATGATAAAGGGTTCTTTAATACCGGCGACATGGTTTATATGGATAAAAATGGAGAGTTGCATTTCGCAGGTCGTAAAAAACAAGTTATTGTTTTAGATTCTGGTAAAAATGTTTATCCAGATGAGTTGGAAGCAATGTTTATGGAAATACCGGGTGTTAAGGGTGTTGCGGTATTTGAACACAAGGTTAAGGATAAAACCGTTACTTATGCTGTGTTTAGTGTCGATAAAAATATGACATTGGATAAGTTGGCAGAACAGGTGGCGAATGCGAATAAAAAAGTTGCGTCCTATAAATGGGTTACGCACTTTGCAATGACAAATGATGAATTGCCGATGACAAGTACACAAAAAGTCAAACATCATGTTGTGCGTCAGAACTTGATTGATGGCATGTATCCTACAAGAAAAGAATAAAAGGAAATAGATAGATGAATATGTTTCAATTTTTACAACAAACGGCAGAACGTTTTCCGGACAATTTGTTTCTGATTCGTGAAAATATTAGTTTTTCTGCATTTGTTGATATGGTTAAGGCGCGTGCGACATCACTGATTAAAAATGGTGTTAAACCAGGTGATGTTGTTGGTGTGTTATCACATAATGTGCCTGAATTTATATTAACCTTGTTTGGCATTTGGTATGTTGGGGGGCGTGTTTTAATGTTGGATACAAACCTGACACCATTTGAATATGATAATATGACAGATAGGGTGAACTGCAAATTTGTGTGTGCACAAAAATCGTTCTTTTATGACAAGGCGCGTTTCAAATTTATTGATATAGAAAAGAAAGACGCAAAAGCAGATGAAGATTTAGAAGATTATCCATTGGCGGCGAACGATATTGCAATTTTGTCTTTTACATCGGGGTCAACCGGTAATCCCAAGGTTGTGCCATTAACACATTTTAATTTGATAGAGTGTGCAAATACATTTGAAGATTTTAATGAATGGATTAAACCAAATACTATAATGTATGGCTTTTTACCATTGTATCATATATTTGGTTTTGCAACGGGGGTGTTGGCACCACTGCATTATGGGTTGGGGGTTTTGTTACAGCCGTCTGTTAATCCAAAGGCGATTATGGAAGATTTCAAGGTTTATAAACCCCATACAATACCGGCGGTCCCGCGTTTATGGGAAATATTCCGCAATAAAATTATTGATGGCATCAAGGCACAACATAAGTGGTGGGTTGTATCTTGGGTGTTAAAACGCCAAAAGATGTTATCTAAGGTTGGTTTGGGCAACATTGTTAAAAAAGTTCAAAAACCTATATTACAGGTCTTTGGTGGACGTGCAAATTTATTGATTGCGGGTGGCGCAGCAACCAAGCCAGAGGTGGAAAGATTCTATGAATCATTGGGACTGACCTTTGTTCAGGGATATGGAATGACAGAAACGGTTGGACCAATGTGTTGCTCTAAACCTGTAAAAAAGCGTGTGCCATTTGCGTTTGGTGCACCAATGGGATGTAACGAATGTGAAATCCGCGATAAGGATGAAAACGGTGTTGGTGTTTTGTGGGTGCGTGGTCATCAAGTTTTTGATGGATATCTGGATAATGATGAAGCGAATAAAGAATTGTTTGATGATAAAGGATTCTTTAATACTGGTGATTTAGTGTTTTTGGATAAAAACGGTGAATATCATTTTGCAGGACGCAAGAAGCAAGTTATTGTTTTAGATTCTGGCAAAAATGTTTATCCTGATGAATTAGAGGCCTTGTATTCAGAAATTGATGGGGTTAAAAATGTTGCTGTGTTTGAACATAAGGTAAAAGGTAAAACCGTTGTATACGCAGTGTTTAGTGTGGAAAACACAATGACAATTGAAAAATTGGCGTCGGCGGTTGCAAAACAAAATATTGCAGTTGCACCATATAAATGGGTTACTCACTTTGCAATGACAAATGATGATTTGCCAATGACAAGCACGCAAAAGGTTAAACATCATCTGGTTCAACAAAACTTAATTGATGGTAAATATACAATTAAACATGAATAAAGAAATAAAGGCTAAAAAAATTAGCCTTTATTATTTGCCCAGACATAGTTGGGAAAATGTTGCATCCATAACATCGGCGGCGGTTATTAACCCTAAAATTTTTCCAAGTGCGTCCGCGGCGCGCCGGACATGTTCAGAAAATATGTCATAGTTGTCATTTGATTTTGTGAGTGCGTTATTTAATTCATCGCGACATTCTGATAATAAATCGTATGTGCGTGCGTTTATTACCAAATCAGATTCCGAACCATCTAATAATTTGTGGATTTTATTGCGTATAGCGTTGGTTAATTCATTTATTCCATCGCCTGTTTTTGCAGATACATAAATCGCATCTTTGTTAGTTTTTGACTTTAATAAATCTGATTTATTTATAACAAGAATTTCGTTATCGTTTGGTTTTGCCTGTAAATCAAGTGTTTCAACACGTAATACCAAATTTGCATTTTCAATTTCTGAACGGGTGCGTTCAATACCCATTTGTTCAATATTATCGTTTGTTTCACGCAAACCGGCAGTGTCAGACAGGTTTACCAAATATCCATCAATATCCAGTTGTGCCGACACGACATCACGTGTTGTGCCCGGGGTGTTTGATACGATTGCACGATTTGATCCAACCAGACAATTAAATATTGATGATTTACCAACATTTGTTTCGCCCACCAATACAATATTAAAACCACTTCGTATGGTGCGTGAATTTTTATAATGTGATAATGCGGTTGATATTTCAGTGTATAATTCGTTTGTTTGTGATTTGATTTTGTCGCCAATATTGACGGGTAAATCATCAGAATCATAATCAAGTATAGCCGCGCTATACGCAGCAATTTCAATCATTTTTGAACGCCATGCGTTGTAAATTTTACCATCGCCACCCATCATAGATTTTAATGCGGTTTTGCGTTGCATGTCTGTTTGTGCATCCAACAATGCCGCCAAACCATCAACATCGGTTAAATCCATTTTGCTGTTATAAAATGCGCGTTGTGAAAATTCACCCCGATTAGCAAGTCGCGCCCCAAATGTTTTAAGGTATTCAAAAATCGCATTTACAACGGCGGGCGCACCGTGGGAATAAATCTCTATCACATCTTGGCCGGTAAAAGAGTTAGGACCCTTAAAAAATGTAATAACCGATTGGTCAATTAATTCGCCATTTTTATCACGCAAATTACAGAAATATGCATGACGCGCATCATATTTTGATTTACCTAGTAATGTTTTAAACATATCTGATAAGTCGTTACCACTGACGCGAATGACAGATACGCCACATTTACCAAAGCCACTGGATAGTGCAAAAATTGTGTCGTTATTCATTTTTATTTTCCTGAACTAATTTCTTTTAATGCGATTGGAACAAGTTTAGATACATCTGAATCAGGATTCGCAGACACAATCTTTTGTGCAATATCAATTATATCCAATCGGCGATAACCCAATGATTCGAGCGCAGCCAACAAATCGGGCAGGGCAGAGGTAGATGAATCAGAGGTTGACGCAAAATCAAATGATGAACCGCCAACCTTGTTCTTTAATTCAACAATAATCTTTTCCGCAACCTTTTTACCAACGCCCGGGGCGGAACTAATGGTTTTTGCGTCGCCTGTTGCGATTGCAGATAGTAATGTGTCGGTTTTAATTGTGCCCAGGATTGCCATTGCAACCTTTGGTCCAACGCCCGATACAGTTGTTAATAGGT
Organism: Alphaproteobacteria bacterium; assembly: GCA_024402765.1. Lineage (GTDB taxonomy): Bacteria > Pseudomonadota > Alphaproteobacteria > Rs-D84 > Rs-D84 > Enterousia. Next base: position 134,246 of record JAKSTC010000001.1, on the reverse strand, counting down.
TGAATAAATTTTGGGTGTTTTGGGTTAAAAAGCCAAATAAACGTATGGAATCTTCGCGCACAATCGTTTCAATCCATAGCGTTACCGTTGACTTTGGGGTCAGTATTTCGGGGGTATACACCTTGTACCCAACGGGTCCCGCCATTAAAATAACGAAATCTTCACCAATAAAATCAACTTGCCCTTGCAATTTTCCAATCATTTGTTATCCTTTTAGGGTAATTTTACATTAATAAAATAAAAAGGTCAAATATGAGTGGACACAGTAAATGGCATAATATACAACACAAGAAAGGTTTGGTTGATGCGGCGCGTAGTGGTTTGTTTACCAAATTGGCGCGTGAAATAACAATGTCGGCAAAAACGGGCGACCCAAATCCAGACAATAATCCGCGTTTGCGTTTGGCAATTCTACAAGCGCGCAAGAATTCAATGCCAAATGATAACATTAAACGCGCAATTGAAAAGGCATCGGGTTCAAATACAGAAAACTATGTTTCTGTGCGATATGAAGGTTACGGTCCAGGTGCGGTTCCAGTTATAGTAGAGGCATTAACCGATAATCCACGCAGAACCGTGCCAGAGGTTAGAAACATCTTTGCCAAAAACGGTGGCAATATGGGCGAAGAAGGCAGCGTTGCATTTTTGTTCACGCGCGCGGGCCAGATTATGTATCCATCTTCCATCGGCAAAACCGAAGATGAAATGATGGAAATAATTATGGAAACAGATGTTGAAAATCTGGAAAGTTCCGAAGAAGGTTTTATCATTACAACAAAACCAGATGACTTTATGAATGTTCAAAAATTTTTGAACGATAAGTTGGGCGAACCTGATAGTGCTGAATTAACATGGGTCCCCAATATGCCAATGGATTTGGACGATGAAACATATGCAAAAATTGAAAAGTTAGTAGATGCGCTGGAAGACAACGACGATGTCCAGAAAGTGTTTACTGCTGCTGCATAACGGTTTTGATAAGTAAAAAACAACCGCCCAAATCGGGCGGTTATTTTAATTTAAACACACCGAGTTGTGTAGCATATAGGCTACCCATCATTTGTGTTAGGTCATAACATAAATTGTTTATATTTGTTATATTTTCGTTTGTTATATGATAATAGTCTGGTATTCTTAAAGTATATCCTTTAAATGGTGTGTTGTTGGTGTCAAAGTAGTTAAAAATTTTGCTGCAGGCCGCTATGGGGCGATAACTGACGTTATGATCAAATATAATTATATATGCAGTAGCTGCTATGTATGGTATGCCGCAAATTGCATCGCTAGATACAGATGTTGCATCCCCATAACGTCTATGGAGTACTAAGTACGTTCCTGGTGTTAAAATAAAATTAATTTCTGAAGCATGTGGATCGTTTGGTGACATGTCGCACGGTTTTGTTGAGTCGTATCTAAGTCCTAAATATATTTTTTCCCAATCATCTAATGTGGTCGGGGGCAGATATGTTTCAACCTCTGACATGGTAAGAATGCGATTATAAATGTTTTCTGTGCCGGTCGGCATTTCGGAATCTGATTGATGGTTTATATTTGGACAACCAATTATTCCGTATGTGCAAGAATTGCGTTCAATACCACCTGGACAATAATGCCCAATACCACATTGCGTGCATTGATTGCCACCGGTTGCGTATGTTCCGGCATCACACCATGGGCCCAACCAATATGTTGTATCATTTGATAAAAAATGTAATGTGTTTTTGGGTGGTGGGTTAGTAAATAATGCCCCATAATAATGAACACCATTATAAATAGTGTTTAATGATGGGGTTGTGTGTTTTGTTGTGGTTAGGTCTGTTTGGTATTTATCATAATGTATAGCAACACCATATGCAGATGTTGATAGAAATAATATTATTATAAAAAATATCGGTTTCATGTTTTTGCTCCTTTGCCACAATAAAACCGTCAAAAGACGGTTGGAGGTTAGAAGCTATAAAACAGTATAGTGGGCTTATTCTTTATATTTCGCCACCCTCCAACCCATGTTGGAGATGTTTTTCGTCGTCGCGGACGCTGTTTTTCGGGCTTCTACACCCCGATAAGCTGTCGCCTATCGTTCGTAATTATAACATAAAAAAAGAAAATTTAAATTATTATTTGTGTTGTAATATCCAAACACGCAGGGCAGAGCATAAATTCGTATCGGGCGCGCGCGTGCTGTCTATATTATTTATAATTGCAGAAACCGATGTTTCCATGCGTATAGCGATGTTTTTTAATTCGTTTATAAATTCTGGTTCCAATGAAATACTTGTTTGATGTCCCGATAAAGATACAGATATTTTTTTCATTTCTTATATTTTCCCCCCAATTAAACAATCGTATAATGCCCGATAGCAATCATCGTATTTACGTAAGGGTTTTAGTGTTAAATTATCCAACATATAACATGTGCCAAATGCATCACAACCAAACCAGAATAAATCGTTGTGGCCAAAAATTGTTTTGCCCCCAGAAATATGACGAACATCACTGGATACCGCCACAATACTGGGGATTGGAAATTGATTCATGTTTGATAATTCAGATGGACCGAAAATATATCCAGATCCCAAATTTATTCCCGCAGTGCATTCATATAATTGTATTAAAAAGTTTGGTAACATTGCGCATTTGTTCTGTTGCAAATTGGAATTTGCAAACGATATTGCGCGCGCACTGGATGGTCCCCAACACAGGGCGCCTTTGGATTTTATCAAAGATAAAAATTCATCTTGGGTCATGTTTACTCCATTCCGCGCGTCGCTGCAATTTGTGCCGCCATTTGTGAAAGCCTGTCTGATGTTGCATTACCCCCGTCGCCACCGCCCGCAGTGTGTGCGGGGACATAAATCTTTTTCACAGGGTTCGGCAACCAAATTGTTTTATTGCCAGATTGTTCAATGATAAACCTATCCAGATTATAAGAATATGGAAATGTGCGGCACATAAATAAATTATCTATATCCAACGCGCCACCCCACATTAATGGCACACGAAAACGCACAGACATATTGCGTGGAATTGCGCGACCGCTTATTAAATCCATAAATTCATCTGGGGACAGGTTTAAAAATGCAATTTCCTGACTGCTGTCCATCAATGTTTCCATAAAACGATGAACCAACTCTTTATATTTTATAAACCAATCGGGGGATACTTGTGTTGGAACGGGGTGGCATTCTATTACCGGCATATCATCCATGCCTAAATCTGCTAACCTTTGTTGTGCCGTTGTTTCGTTCAGTTCCATCATATGTTCCCTATGTATTCAGCAACCGTAGTTATAAAACTAGAAAATGCATCAAAATTACCGTCGTCATCATCAGGTAATGGTGGATTTGTGTGCGCCTGTATGTATTCGCGTAAATCATCAATTGTTGCAAAATCTATAATACTATCGTTGTCTGAATTATCCAATGGGGAAACAATAAACGCGTTTATATTTATTTCTATATCGTCCAATGTGTCAGAAAACACACCGCGCAATTTATCAATTGCTGATTGCATTTTGTCGTGTGTTATGCCGGTTGCACCGATATATACAACCTCACCCGTGCCGGCAGCAAACAAAGATGTTTGAACACCGTTTATTATTGGTGCCTGTTTTACCACAAAACCCGCATCTTGGAATATCTGTTTTAATTCATCGGTGTATTGTGGGGTGGTTGCCATTTGTGTGGGTGCAATATTTGTTGGTTCTGTCTTTACAGGATTAATTGGCGTACTATTAACAACAATTGGTGTGTTGGGGCGCGGTGGACGCACAGGTTCATTTATTGCCGCCGCTTGTGATTCGTTTGTTGGTTGTGCCGATTGTTTTTCATTTGCGGTTTTTATGTTTTTAAACCGCTTACACTTACTGAGTATATTTGGGGTTACAATTAGATACAGTCCAATGATTGTAATCACAATAGCAACAACAATAGATACATAAAACCATTTGTTTATATTCAAATTAGATGCCTGGGCATACGATAGGTATTCCCAATGTGGACCATAGAACATATTAAAACCGTAGCGAGTATTAAGCCAAAAACATGTCCCCAGGCACATCGCGAGTAACCATAGAATTATTAACAAAATATTATCAAATTTCTTTTTCATTTGTTTTAATTCTATCATATTTATGATAAAGTATAAAGCATAATGATTAAAGAAGAAATTACTTTTGATGAACAGGTGTCCAACCCCACGATATTGTGGTGCGGTCAAGATAATGATAAAACCACCCTGGCGGGGGCGGTCGCTTTTGCGATTGAAAATAATTTTGAATATGTATCGGTTGTTCCTGGGGCGGTTGGCGTTGTGTGGCCATGGACAGAAAAAACAAAAATTAAAATATTATCCGGGTTTTATGCCGCGGAAAATGCAGATTGGTCGGCATTTGTACGGTCTGTAAAGGATGGTTTTATTCGTGGGGCAGACGGGGCACAAATTTTTATACAATTAAAATGTTTAGATGATTTTGTTGATGCTATATCCCCTGTGTGTGACGATTTGTTTTTCGGTAAAACTTTATCTGTGGGTTTGGATATTGATGATGTTAATGCACTGGATTGGGAACATTTGTTTGATTGTCTGATTAAATTACAGGCTGATTCTTTGACAATCGTATTAACCAAAGATTTGGATGATAAATCTGATTTTGTTGGGCGTATTACAACTATGTTTGATTTGTGGCCTGATACTTATAATGGCGGTTTGGTGTTGAAATTGGGTGATAGTGAAATGCGTAATGAACAGGTTTGGCGTTTGGCACAATCTATGCGCCCGAACATCAATATTAAAATAATTCAAACCTATAAAAATTAGTTTTTCAAAATTAAATATTTGGGGGTTATTGTGCCGGCCTTGTTCTTTTCCTGGTAACGTGTCTTAATCACCTGAAAGTCAGGAAACGATGCGTATAGCGCGGTTTGTTTTACTTGTTCAACAATCCAATCAAAGTATTCCCAATGGTCGGTGCCAATTATAATTTCGCCATTTTGGGATAGGTGTTGCGACAATATGTTTAGAAATTCCGCCGATAACAACCTGCGTTTTTTATGTCTTGCTTTTGGCCATGGGTCAGGGTGTAAAACCCAAATCTGGTTGAATTTTATGTTGTTGTTTTCAAGATACAGGCGCACATCGTCCGGCCAAATATAGATGTTTTTGTATTCATCTAAAATTTTATTTTGCGAATCGGTCATTGCAGAAAGCAGGGCGGCAACACCGTTTGCAAATGGTTCCGCACCAATAATTGTTACGTTTGGGTTGGATAGTGCCAAATCACGCACATGTTCGCCATTACCAAAGCCGATTTCAAGAATTGTATTGCCATCTGTCGTAATGCCTGTTGGATTTATGTGTGGCAATACCGTTTCCATCAAGGTTGTTTTACGGGCAGATAATTTTTTGCCATGTCGGCGACCAAAAGTTCTTATTTCTTGTTTTTCCATATTTTTAGTATAAAATAATAAAATCAAAAAACAAGGACTTGTAATATGCGTAATGGATTAAGTAAAGATTTAATAGCACGCGTCTTAGGCGGTGCACCAAAATATACCCTGGATGAATTAGAGGCAAAGTTCCCAGCACGTAATTTGCCAGATGGGGCATTTGTTACGCGTTTTGCGCCCAGTCCGACCGGATTGATGCATCTGGGGGGGCTGTATGGTGCGTTGATTGATTGTAAATTGGCATCACAATCAGGTGGTGTTTTTATGTTGCGAATCGAAGATACAGATACCAAGCGTGAGGTTAAAGAGGCGGTTGATATAATCATAGATTCTTTGAATAAATTTGGTTTGAAATATAATGATATTCCTGAATATGGTCCTTATTATCAATCGCAAAGAAAAGATATTTATCATAGTGTTGCTGCGTATTTGTTGGAAAAGGGTTTGGCATATCCTTGCTTTTTAAAGCCCGAAGAGATGGATGAAATTCGAAAAAAACAAACATCTGCTGGATTTGCAACAGGTATTTATGGCGAATGGGCACGGGATAGAGATTTAACAGAAGAAGAAATAATTACACATCTGGATAATGGTGAAAAGCCATCAATTCGCTTGTATTCAACAGGCGACCCAAATAAAAGAATTTTCTGTAAAGATGCGGTGCGTGGTTCGATTTCTTTCCCAGAAAATAATGAAGATTTGGTTTTGATAAAATCAAATGATGGATTGCCTACATATCATTTTGCACACTTGGTTGATGATCACTTTATGCGCACGACACATGTTATTCGTGGTGAAGAATGGTTGTCATCATTGCCATTGCATTACCAATTGTTCCGTATGATGGAATGGCTGCCACCGCTTTATATTCATACATCTACAATCGATAAAATAGATGCAGAAACAGGAAAACAACGCAAGTTGTCTAAACGTAAAGATCCAGAGGCGAATGTTGCGTTCTTTATGGCGGATGGTTGGCCAACAGATGCAGTTTTGGAATATTTGGGTAACATTGCTGCGTCTGGATACGAAGAAGCAAAAATGAAGGGTGTGGTTAAATCTTTCTGGGATTACGAAATGAAACCAAAAAAGATTCCAATGTCTGGTGCGCTATTTGATATGAAAAAACTAGAGTGGTGGGCTAAGGAATATATTGGTGCGATGACTGTTTCTGATTTGGTAGCAAATGTAATTGCGTGGGCAAATGAATATGGTGATGATGTTAATAAAAAACAAATCGCAGATGTCGATTACCTGACCCGTATTTTATCCATTGAACGCGATAACCCAAAACGCGTGCGTAAAGACTTTATTACATGGAAGCAAACATTATCTGAAATCGGATATTTTTGGAATGAATTGTTTGTGGCCAACACAGAATATGAATTTAACTCTGATTTGTTGCGCGACTTTTTGGCGACATTTAATGAGGGCGATGACAAAGATACTTGGTGGAATAAAATTGTTGCGATTGCAACCGCGCGTGGTGTTAAAAATGGCGATGTTGCGATGAATCTGCGTGTGGCATTAACCGGTCGCACAAATACGCCAGACCTGTATTCTATTATGCAGGTGATGGGTAAACAAATGGTATCAGAGAGAGTAGAAAAGGTGATAAAATGAAAAAAACAAAAGAAGTTGTTCGCAAACAATTAAAAGAAGTTAAACAAAATTCACATGCAAAAACATTATTAAAGGTTTTGCGTGCAACGGGACTATTCCGTTGGGAACGTCCCGCCACACATGCCGAAGAAACACTGAATATTTTAACACATGGTATTGGAATTGGTTTGGCAATTGCTGGGCTTTGTTTGTTGGTTGTGTTCGCGGTGTTATACCATAATGTGTGGGCGATTGTTTCGTGTTCTGTATTTGGTTTAACTATGTTCACATTATATTTTGGTTCGACCATGTGTCATGCCGCAATAGGCAGTAAGAGTGAATGCTTTTTTGAAGTATGGGATTCAATCGCAATTTATGCTTTGATTGCTGGAACATATACACCGTTTTTATTGGTAAATTTGCGTGGCGGTTTGGGGTGGAGTATTTTTGGCGTTCTGTGGGCGATTGTGATTTTTGGTGCAATTATGAAATTACATAATCCGCACCAGCAACCCAAATGGACGGTCGCATTGTATTTAATTATGGGTTGGTGTTGTGTTGGTATTTTGCCGATTATGATAAAGTATATTCCTGCACGCGGAATGTGGTTTATGATGTCGGGCGCGGCAGCATATACGGTTGGTGTTATATTTTACCTGTGGCGCAAGATGAAATTTTCGCATGCATTGTGGCATTTGTTTGTAATTGGGGGCAGTGTGTGTTTCTTTTTTGCAGTGTTATTCGGTTGCATTATTGACTATGTGGGGTAGGAAATGAGGATACTTGGCATAGATCCGGGTTTGTTACATACAGGTTGGGCGATTGTTGATTCGCATGGTCCAGAATTACACTATGTAGCGAGTGGGGTTGTCCTGCCCCCAACAAATATTGCATTCCCAGAAAGGTTGGCATTTATATTTCGTAATGTGTCAGAGATTTGTGATACTTTTAAGCCTGATGTTTGCAGTATAGAAATTACTTTTTCAAATATGAATCCGAAAACCACGCTTGCGCTGGGGCATGCGCGTGCGGCGGCAGTGGTGGCGGTTGCAAATCATAATATTGAAATTTTTGAGTATGAAGCAAATAAAATAAAAAAAGCCCTTACCGGTGCAGGGCACGCGGACAAGGAACAAATTTACAAAATGCTAAAGATTTTACTGCCGGTTGCAAAACCAAAGACGGCCGATGAATCTGATGCGATTGCGATTGCATTAACACATGCGAATATGGCGCGTTTTGGTTTGTGATAATTTCACTTTTATTTTTTTATCAAATATGATAAAATTTACTTACAAGAGAGAAAATGAAAACACTTAAGCAGATTTTGTTTGGTATTTTTTGTGCGATGCCTTTTGGGGTCATGGCGGAACCACCGGTTGCAACAACAGCGGGCAGCAATTTGACAGCATTTAACAGCAATACTTCATTAATTGGAAACCAGTGGGCAGCCGCGATGAATCCGCGTTCGCCTGTGGGAAATGGTGCTAAGGTAGCAGAGGCGGACTTTGGCAATTGTAATGCATTGATTATACGTTGTGCACAACCAAAGTGTTCTGGGACAGGGTGTGCAGATGCATCGGTTGCAACCAGTATTGTTACAGGTTGTATCCAGGCAAATGACACGTGCAGACAGTATGAGGCCCAAGGATTAACAGACTATGTTGTTGCACAATTGGTTGCAAATTCGACAGCGAAAGCCAATGCGGCGGCGGCAGCAGCGCAAAATGCAGCGGCCCAGGCAGCAGCACAACAGAGTGCCCAGCAATTACAACAAATGCAATACCAGATGCAACAAATGCAAAATGATATGGCGAATCAAAATGCACAAACTATTGCCCAATTACAGAGTGCACTGGCGGAACAAAAACAGATAGCAGCAGATGCCGCCGCCCGTGCAGCAGAGGCAGCAGAGAAAAAAGCAGCGGCCACCCAGGCGGCATTAGACACAGAATTAACCGTTGCACAACAGGTTGCCGCAGCGAGTGGTATTGACCCTGATATTATTGTGCGTCAACAGGTTAGTGGCGAAATTTTAACCAATGTTGAAAATGCCGAAACACAATTAAAGGCATTAAAGGCGACAATGTATCAAGAAGGTGGGCAATCAATCTTTACTTATGCGGGTTGTGATGCAACGGGCAGTAATTGTACCGGTCCAAAACGTGTAAAACGTTTTAAGGAATTAGCCAATGGATTTTTTGATCCGTATAATGCAGTGTTGGATGAAATGTATGATGCGTTGATGACGGCACAAACAGTTGGTGTTGATGTAACCGATATTTATATGATGTTAAATGATTCTTGTAATCAATGGGGACAATACCTGTGTTCACAGAGGGCAAAGTTTACCATAACAGAAACAAAAGACAAAGAGGGAATATCGGTGACAAGAACACCAGTAGAAGTGAAAGAAGAAGAAAAACCCGTTTATTCGTATTACGACGCTGGTAATTGTAAGAATGGTAAATCTGTGAAAGATGGTCCAGCAAAAGGTGGACATGAATGTACTATTGGTATGGTAATTCCGCCCGAAGACGATATGTATTGCGTGTTGCAAAAAACATTGTCTGAAAAAGATGGTGAAATTCAACGTCAATGGTTATATGCAGAACAGGGCGACCTGGGCGACAATGTGCGTGTTGGATGTGCTTCGTCGGCATTGAATTCTGTGGCATTGTTCCGCAATCGTAATAAAAAATCTAGTTTGGATGTTGAAACATTACAAAACTTAATTAATCAGGATGCACCTGCGAATTGTTATAGAAAAGATAGCGGCCTTGAATGCAAGAATTGGTGTTATGATGAAAATGCAAAAACAAAGTTGTTTGGATATACAACAAGCAAAAATTTAGATGCTGACATTTGCTTAACAGATGAGCCAACTAGTGACGCTAAGAAGGGCACAAAATGTCAAGAAGGTGAATCTGTTACACCGTATGTTATCCCTGCATTAGCGTTATGTTCAACACATGTGTATAATATTGGACAAACGACAAATGGTATAGATTCTTCACAACGTGCAGATATGAGTGAAGTAATTGCATTAAAAACAACGGTTATTACACAACAGTTATATAAACAATATGAATATTTGGAATCAATTGTTAAACGTTTAAAGACCCAGTTGAAAAAGGCGGTTCTGACCACCAAGGCAGAGGTTGCAAGTGGTGTATCAAGCAGCAGTTCATCACAAAGCAGTTCTGGTTCAGCCAGTAATATAGACAGGCGAAATGGTATTTTCTTATCTGATGCCAGAAATTGTGGTGAAGAAATTGGGGTTACAGATATAATCGCTTGTTTGCGTAGTAATTATAATATAATGAATTCAAAATATAAAGATTCATCAATGTCAAGCGATTTAAAAAAGCAACTGAAGACCGATCATGAAATTTTGAAAGGTATTTTTGGTATGATAATAGTCCCAGAAACTTATGCAAAGGCTTGTACGTATGGTGGAAACAACAAATGTTTAAATACAAGTATGTCCAGTTCGGATGTGAAAACGTGTTTGTCTGATTTGAGTACAAATCTTACAAAAGCGCAAACTTGTTACGAAAAAAGCCAACAACAATTTCAATCACGTTAATCGTATTAAAAAAATCTGCATTTGCAGATTTTTTTGTTTCACTTTCGAAATGTTAGTTTTGATACTGCGTCATAGCCAAAGTATTTATTTATGCGTTCTATGATTTCATCGCGCATGTATGATAATTCCAATGCCATCGCAGGATTGTATGGCCGCAGGACGATTGTAAATTTTTTGTCTGGGCCTTTCTTTGTCGCAACGAGTTGTGCAACCGATGAAATTTTGTCGCCCATGATTTCAGACCAACGCGCAGTTAAATCACTATCACTTGCACGGATACCAAATATACGCATTAGTGACCCCAACGCCCCAGCAAATGTTACAGGGTGTTCATCGCGTTTGGAAAGTTTATTATTTTGGTTTGACATAACTATATTCCTTGGGCATCAAAATATACATTTCGCCAGTGCTATGTTGGCCGTGTGCAAATTTATATGCTTCGTCACCACTGCCGAAAAAGATATCTGCACGAATCCAACCACGAATCGCACTGCCGGTATCCTGGGCAATCATCAGGCGGCGGAATTTGCGACCATCTGATAAATTCGTATTCACATATACCGGCAGGCCGACCGTATAAATACTGTCGTCAACCGCGATACTGCGAATCTTGGACAATGGTGTTCCTAATTTTCCAACAACATCTTTGGATTCGGCTTCCTTGAAATACACATAACGCGGATTGGAATAAATTACTTCGCGGGCGAGAGTTGGATTTTGTTTCAGGTGTGTCCAAACCGCATTTGCACTGTAACCGCCCGATGGTTTAATTCCGCGATTACGCAATTGTTCACCAATAGATTTAAACGGCATATCGTTTGTTGCGGCAAAGTTTAATTTTACATGTGTTCCGTCATCAAGTTTCAATAGGCCCGAACCCTGAATTTGAATATTTTGGACATCAACAATATTTGCCCAATACAGCACGCGACCGATTTTATTATTCACAATTGTCTTTTTATCAACATTTTTATAATTGCGACCATCTGTTGGAATACCCATTAATGGTTCGTTGCATTGTGCGGTTTGTTGCCGGCATGCAGGAATTTCAGGGGAATAATATCCGGTGTATGTCCCGCGTTTTTGTCCCATATCGTCAATAACCTGGTATGGTTGAAAGTTTGATTCAAACCATGCGCGAACGGTTGCGTTATCTGCACTGGCACTGGGTAACATGTTGCATTTTTCAATCAATAATTCGCGGTCTGGAATAACGCGACCAGTAAATTGAACACGTGCGCGACATGTGTTACGAAATGCTTGCAGGGCATAACGAACATCGTCTGCATCCCAATCGGGCAGGGCGGAATAAGAAACGGCCCGCATATTTGATGGAATTATAGATTTGTCACCAGAATGTGTTGTTGGGGTTACATCGCAGCCAGATAAAAATATTATGGCAACCAATTCAGCCAAAGATACTAAGTTAAATTTACCAAAAATCATCATTTTTCCAAACTCCCCACTTGTAAAATTCTTTTATAATGTTATATTATCATAAAACGGTGCGGAAAAAAAGGAGCAATCGCATGTCTAAATTTAAAATAATTACACAATTCTTGAAAGACTTTTCATTTGAAAGCCCAAATGTCCCGGATTTGTTCTTTAAACAGGACGGAAATGGCCAGGCTAAACTTGAAATCAATATTGATATTCAGATTAAGGGTGCAGATAATAATGTATTTATGGTTGATTTGATTACCAAGGTTCATTCTAAATTGGAAGAGGGTGATAAAACAGTATTCCTTATTGAATCAACTTATTCTGGATTAGTGCAACTGGAAGAAGAAAAAGATGAAGAGGCGAAAAAACGCACTTTGTTAATAGATGTTCCAACAATGCTGTTCCCATCTGTGCGTGCGTTGATAACACGTATGACATCGGAATCAGGTATGCCACCATTTGCAATGCAACCTGTTGATTTCGAAGCGATGTATGAACAGAAAAAAGCACAACAGTCTGCGGATAAACCCGCTAACAAGTAAAAAAAAACACCCGTTTGGGTGTTTTTTTATAATTTATTTTCACTTCAATTTATGATAAACTATTTCTCATAAGAGAGAGAATTTGTCAAAAGATAAGTATCTTTATATACGTGACAATGTCACAGGGTTTTCATTCGCGAATTTAGGTTTGTTCGTGGGGTGTGGTGATGGTATTTATAATGCGGTATATTCCCTGGTAATTTTGGGACTTTTTACAGGAATTGTTGGTGAAGGAATTGCTTCGGCGGCCGTTGGGGTGTATGTCGGTATCTATTCTGTGTTTTGTATGTTGATTGGATTGTTTTCTAATCAACTATTGCGCTGGTTTAACAAAGCGCGTTTGTTATATGCTTCTATGATTTTAATCGGTGCCTGTTATACGATAATGAGTATGTCGGTTAATATGACAACATTTGTTACAATGGACTATTTATCAGGGGTTGCGTATACTTTAATAATGCTTTTGATTCCTTTGTTTATGGCAGATTTTTCAAAGAATGTTGGTATGGCAAATCTTAATGCGCGATATCACTTTTGGAATAATGTTGGGGCATTGGCGGCACCGTTGATTGCGACATCAATCGCTTCATATTTTTCAAGTAATAGGTTGGCTTTTTTTGCGTCTGCACTTGTGTATTTGACGGGGCTTATGTTCTTTAAACGATTCGGTATTGTGCAGGAAGAAAAACAAATCGCCAAGGTTAGTCCAAAAAGAACATTTAATTCGCTAATGCGGGCTGCAAAATCATTTTTTGTTTATCCAAATATGGCGCGTGCATATGGTGTTAATTTTGGATATTATGCCCTGCGTGCGTTGCGTTTTGTGTATGTGCCGATCATTGTTATAGAATATGGATTCTCTGCAACAACCCTCGGTATTGTTTTGACGCTTGGTATAATACCATATATTGTGATAGATTTGTTTATTGGTAAACTAGTCAGAAAAAATGGTAGCCGTTTATTTATGACGATTGGTTTGGTGTCTTTGGCGGTATTGGCATTTATGGCAACCCGTTTAACAGGTTATTCATTATTAGCTGTTTTTGTCGCATGGCAAATATCAGGGGCGTTTATGGAACCGGTGCATGATTTGTTGTTCTTTGATAATACGAAAAAAAGTGAACAATCGCGCTTTTATGGAATATTCAGAACCAGTGTTAATTTACCCAGTATTATAACCCCAATTTTGGGTGCGGTATGTATCGCAACTTTTGGGTCGACTTCGGCAGTATGGTATGTTAGTGGCACTATCGCAATGCTTGCAACTGCGGTGTTGTGGGCGCCACACAAATAATTATCTTGCTTGCGTTTTGTGGTTTTTCTTTGTATGATTTTAACAGAAAATTAAACAAAAGGAAAAGGTATGGCAAAGAAAGAAACAGCAACTGTGGCAGGTGTAAAAAATCCTGCGCTGGAATCTGCATTGGCACAAATTCAAAAACAATTCGGTAAAGAAGCCATTATGAAAATGGGTGATGGTTCACAACAGAATATAGAAGCAATATCTTCGGGCTCGCTCGGCTTGGATATCGCATTGGGTATTGGTGGGTATCCACGTGGTCGAATTGTTGAAATTTATGGACCTGAAAGTTCGGGCAAAACAACACTTGCCCTGCATGCGGTGGCAGAAGCACAAAAGAAAGGTGGAACATGTGCGTATATTGATGCGGAAAATGCGTTGGACCCCAGTTATGCGAAAAAGTTAGGTGTTAATGTTTCTGAATTGATAATTTCGCAACCTGATTCGGGTGAACAGGCATTAGAGATTGCAGATACTTTGATTAAATCTGGGGCGGTTGATGTTGTTGTTATTGATTCGGTCGCAGCATTGGTGCCCAAGGCAGAGTTAGAAGGAAATATTGGTGATTCTTTTGTGGGAACAACGGCGCGCCTGATGTCGCAATCATTGAAAAAATTGGCGGGCAGTGTTTCACGCACAAATACGCTTTTAATCTTTATTAACCAAATTAGAATGAAAATCGGTGTTATGTTTGGTAATCCTGAAACAACATCTGGTGGTAATGCATTAAAATTCTATGCGTCTGTGCGTTTGGATATTCGCAGAACTGGCGCAATCAAAGATAAAGAAAATGTTATTGGAAATGAAACCAGGGTCAAAGTTGTTAAAAATAAAGTTGCACCGCCTTTCAGAACGGTTGATTTCAAAATTATGTATGGTGAGGGGATATCGCGTATTAGCGAAATTTTGGATATGGGTGTAAAATACAACATTATTGAAAAGGCTGGTTCGTTTTATTCGTATAATAATGAAAGAATAGGCCAGGGTGAATTAAACGCGCACACCTGGATTAAAGAACATCCAGATGTCCAAGAAGAATTGTTGCAAAAAATTATGGCAATATCCAATGGTATCGCAGAAGAAATGACAACAGGACCAGCTGATGACGATGATTCTGGGGAAGTACAAGAATAAAAAGGATGAATCATGAATTTATCACGCGCTGTTGCTGTTGCAGATATAATATTGTGGGGACATATACTAAATCCTTTTTGGTTGTCCCGCGATAAAAGACGCGAAATACGCAGTAATGTTATTTCGCGTGTAATACCGCGCTATTTTAAACGCTATTTACCGGCGGCAGCAGCGGTTCGTGAAACCAAGGCAATAAACAATGACAATGCTGACAAAATTTTTACACTGTGGTTGCAAGGTGAAGAAAATGCGCCGGCATTGGTTAAGGCTTGTTTTCGTAATGTTCGTAAACATTGTAGTCAGGAATTAATCGTATTGGATGAAAAAACTGTATTTGATTATATACGACTGCCCGAAAAAATTATGGAAAAACGACGTGCTGGCAAAATTAAAAATGCGCATTTTGCTGATATCTGTCGTGTGGAATTGCTTTATCAATATGGCGGTTATTGGTTGGATGCAACTGGATTTGCAACAAGCCCAATCCCAGATTGGATTTCTGAACAAGACTTTTTTATGTTTTTAACCGGTCATGCAGGCAGTCCATATTCTTTTGTTCAAAATTGTTTTATTCGTGCGCGCAAGGGTGCTTATTTGCTTGCTGCGTGGCGTGCGATGATACTTGATTATTGGATGAATGAAAACCGTAGTTTTGATTATTTTATGCACCAATTACTATTCAAAACTTTGGTGACAAATGATCCTCGTGCAAAAAAATATTTTGCAAAAATGCCGCATGTAGATCAGGACCCAACACATGCACTTTGGTGGGCGTATCAAAATGCGCCGTTTGATAAAAAGATATTTGATGAAATCGCATCAAAAACTTTCTTTCAAAAGACAACTTATCGTGGAACCGATAATATTATTCCAGGGTCTTTTGCAGATGAAATGATTAACAAAATGTAAGGGTATATTTATGCCAAAAATATCTATTATTATTCCAATGTATGGTGTTGAAAAATATCTGCGTCGGTGTTTAGATTCTGTTCAAAATCAGACCTTTAAAGATTGGCAGGCGATTTGTGTTGATGATGGCAGTCCTGATAAATCTGGTGAAATAGCAGAAGAATATGCATCACGTGATAAACGTTTTGTTGTTGTGCATAAAAAAAATGGCGGTTTGTCTGATGCACGTAATTTTGGTATGAAATATGCCAAGGGTAAGTATATTATGTATCTGGATAGTGATGATTTTATACACCCGCAAACAATGGAAATAGCATATTCGTTGGCAGAAAAAAACAAGTCTGATATCGTATCATTTACATACGACAGGTTTTATCGTCCGCAATTGATGGTGCGCCATGTGTTACATTTAGACACTGATAATGTCGTGCCGTTTGGTATAAAGAAAAAATATAATATTGATAAAATAAAAACACGAACCACAGATGATGTTTTTGAATATGCAACAGAGCGTGCACATAATAGGTTTAATCCAAATCGCAAATGGCTTATTAAACATTGTCAGGTTTGGAAAAATATGTATCGTAAAACTCTGATAGACGATACACCTTTTATCAAGGGAATTTTATTTGAAGATTTTCCATGGTGGAGTGCAATTATGCTTAAAAATCCGCGTGTGACAATTGCACCATTACCGTTGTATTTTTATATACCTAATTTTGGTGGAATTGTATTATCTGCAAAACAGTTGCGCATAATGCAGAGTTTGTGTACAGGGATAAAATATGCGTATAAATTATATTCTGAAAAAGCGTCACAATATCAAATGGCAAAATGGACTGAAAATTTCTTGTGGTATTTTATAAATTGGGCATTTAGAAAATTAAAGTATTTTAAATCAGATGAAGAAATCAAAGTGGCTAAACAAGAATTTATTGAAATGAATAAACTCGGTATATTTGATAATGTACCAAATCAATGGTATGAATTGCGTGAACAAATTTATGCTTTTATAGGAAAATAAAATATGTCAAAAGTTTCGATAATTATCCCGATGTATAAAGTAGAAAAATATCTGCGTCGGTGTTTAGATTCTGTTCAAAATCAGACTTTTAAAGATTGGCAGGCGATTTGTGTTGATGACGGCAGTCCTGATAAGTCTGGTGAAATAGCCGAAGAGTATGCGGCGCGCGATAAACGATTTGTTGTTCTTCATAAAAAAAATGGTGGTGTTAGTAATGCTAGAAATGTTGGGGTGTCTAAATCTTTGGCTGAATACATAATGTTTTTGGATAGTGACGATTGTATCCATCCGCAAACATTAGAAATACTTTATAATCTTGCAACGATGCATCATGTTGATATTGTGTCTTTTAGATACGACAGAGATTTGTACAATAAAATATTACAAGGACAAGACGTAAATAAAATCTTTGAAAAGCGCTTAAACACAAATTTTATGTTACATAAAATACATTATAAAAAAACAAGTGATTTGATAAAATTTGCTACTGAAAGAAATCATTCGTGGGGAATGTACAAGATAAGACATTGTTATCCTGTGTTGCATTTGTTTAAACGTGATTTAATAAAAAATATTAAATTTAATACAAGGATAAAAATATCAGAAGATTTTCCTTTCTGGACAGATGTTTTGGTAAAAAAAACGACTGGCATAATAATACGCACACCATTATATTTTTATATTCCGAATCCAATGTCTGCGTTGCGTTCCGCAGATGAACAAAATGTTTTTGATAATGTTTCATTAGCAACACAAGAAGCTTTTAAAATCGTTATGCAAAATAAATTATCTGGGCATTGGGTAAAAAATTGGCGACGTGAATTTTTGTGGCCATTTATTATAATATTTATGCGTTCTGCTAATAAATGTAAAAATAAAAAACATATTTTGAAACGGTTGATCGAAATGAACAATATTGGTATGTTTGATAATCCACCAACAATCCGCGCCAGAAAATATAAACGCAGAATCGAAAATTTTATATCCCAGATTTCTTAAATCGTTTCGGTATGTTTACAACAATCTGTAATCCCAACATTGCTGGTTTTCGTGGGGCGTATATCGGACGCAGATAGGTTTGTAAAATTCTTGCTATCTTTAACCATTTCTCAGATTTTGGTTTTTTGTTAGTAATAGCATTTATTGTTCCGTTGCCACGACGCTTTAAATGGTTTAACCAATCAGGTCCGCGTTTTTGTGCCTTTTTAATCAGCATATTCATATCGACTGATCCGAAATGAAATAAATATAAGTTTTTATCTATATGAAAATTATGATGCTTGATGCTGTGAAAACCACTTCCCCAAAATACAGGTTTGTTTATTACAACCGGCTTTGTATAACGGGTAGAGAGCAGGGCATATCCACGTTGTTCCAATAATGGGGCATCTGTGTCCAGGGCAGATTCTGTTTTCATATTTTGACCAACATCCAACCCTAATCCCGATAGAGTGTTTTTAATTTTTTTGTTTGATAAATATTCAGATAATGTTTGGTGTGTCTTTGGATCAACAATTAGAAATTCATCACTATCACAACCAATTACAATGTCATATGTTTTTAATAGTTTGTGTGCAAGTTCGTTTAATTTTCCAATTCTGTATTTGTCGCCGATATGCCGAGACATGTCTGTGTGTGGTAATTTTGTAATGTGTGCGCGACCAGCGTTTGCGGGCTTTTTTTGGTCAATTCCATCCAGAATAATATAAAGGTTTTCGGTGCCAAAATTTTTTCCATAATATGCAATCCAACGACGCAAAAAGAATTCATCGCCACGCGCCATTGTTATAACCGCAATCTTTTTATTTTCTTTTTTCATATTCCACCATTTCTTAGTTTGGTTATTCCGTATGTAATATTTCTATATAAAATTTTTATAGGGTTGTTTGTTAATAACCAATCAATATATTTTATTCCATATATACGATTGGCACTTGATAAAATTACATCGCGTGCGTTTGTTCTTTTTAACACA
The DNA here is from genome assembly GCA_024402765.1 of Alphaproteobacteria bacterium. Lineage (GTDB taxonomy): Bacteria > Pseudomonadota > Alphaproteobacteria > Rs-D84 > Rs-D84 > Enterousia. The sequence continues at coordinate 115,281 of JAKSTC010000001.1, read as the reverse complement.
TATAAAATCTGACGACCCAGCGCACCGTTGTGACGCGTAAATGCAGATTTTTTTATAAAAGGACAGCCCGCTTTAAATAGTTTTTTTATACGGTTATAAGTATCGCGCCCATGAACAGTTATCATACAATGCCAAGATACATTATGTTTAATTAATAAATCGGTAAAGCCGTTTTCGTATAATATAGTCACGTCTGTCTTGAATTTCTGTTGAGTTATAGAGTTTATAAAAGTCTTAAACCATTTGGTTTTGGTGATTTTAGTGCGCATGCCAATAAACCAAGATTCAATTGGTGCATATGTTTTATGTTTGCTTTGGACCAGGCCAAACACATCTGTATCAGCGGATTCTATTTTTTGTAGGGTTGATTCCAAATCAAATAATGGACCGTAAACAGAATCATTTACCATATAGATGTAATCATATTTAGAAAATAGTTTTTTATCATCTGCATATTGGTATGCGCGTTTATATGAACCAAAATCATATTCGCTGTGACGTTTCCCAGCGGCATAAATCGTGTATGGTTTGATTTTATTTAATTCTTTACCTGAAAAATCAGAATCGCCAATAAAAATTACATCGCCAATCATAGATAGCGCACGAACATAATATACCAATGCATCGTCTATGATGTTATCATTATCGTATCCAGCAAATAAAAACAATCGTTTGTTGCCTAACATAAGCATTAATGTACAAGATAAATTAAGTTTTTTCAATAAAACAAATAAACTAGAGAAACTTGCAAATTTTATCGTTTTTGTTTATAATATCCTCGGTTATAAGAGGAAACAAATGAAGAAACCTAAAGTTGCTATTTTGTATATTGCCCTTGGTCGTTATATCTGTTTTTGGAAAGATTTTTATTTGTCTTGTGAAAAGCATTTACTCAATTGTGAAAAACATTATTTTATTTGGACAGATAATACTGATTTTGATTTTTCAAAAAATAAGAATGTTACAGTTGTTTCTGCGCAGAAAAAGGGTTGGCCTTATGATTCTTTGTTGCGCTTTGAAATGTTTTTAGAAAAAAAAGATGAATTACAAAAATATGATTATATGTATTTTTTTAATGCAAATATGGAATTTATAAATGATGTAGATTTGTCTGAAATTGCACCACATTTGTGGCATACTTCTGGAATTGTTGCAGGGATACATCCTGGAAAATATGGTGATATACTTGATAATCAACCTGACAAATTTCCGTATGAAAGACGGTCCGAATCTACGGCTTATATTCCGTTTGGGTGCGGTAAACATTATGTTTGTGGGGCTTTTAATGGTGGAACATCAACTGGTTTTTTGAAAATGTGCGCGGTTTTGTCTAAAAATGTTAGGATTGATATAAAGAATAATATAAATGCTTGTGTTGATGATGAATCGCATTTGAATGCATATCTGGTTGATAAAGAATATCTATTATGCGGCCAAGCTTATGGTTTTCCAGAGGCAAAATTACGTGGCTTATCACCCAAGGTACTTGCGATAATCAAAATTATTAGTCGTCATAAAGAAGATCCAAAATATGGTGGCGCTGCGTGGTTGCGCGGAAAAACAGATAAAAAGATGCCGGATACTGCATTTACTAGGATGATGATACGTGTGTGTCGTGTGGTTGCATGTTTTATCCCAAATAAAAACCTTAGACATAAAGTTCGTGGATATTTCGGGTCTTGAATATGTAGAAAAAATATAACTTTGTTTGGTTTGATTCTATTGTTTTTAATAAAAAAGAGTGTTTGAACATGAAATTAGATATTTTTGGACGACAGGTATGGAAAAGATGGTTTGTTAGACATACTTGTAAACAGTATATTAAACAAGATGTAAAAATCTTTCAAATTACGCGTGGTATCATTGTTAATGAACATAAACATAGTTTTGGGGTCTTTGATAACAATTTTAAATTTGTAAAGGCGTCTAGTCAGAAGCGTAAAAAAGACGGTCAATTTATTCCAAAATTTAATCATAAAAACATACCGTATATTGATGAAGATGTAATCTTTGTTGGAAACGTTTATCCTCAATTTGGACATTTTTTGCTTGAACACATGAATAGGGCGTATGCTTTATTGTATAAAAAATATAAAAATATGAAGGTAGTTTTAATAAATAATAAAGATGTAAATCCTGTGCCAAATTATATGATTGAATTGTTGAAAATGTTGGGGGCCAAGGATGTTTTAATTTTGAATGAAACCACCCAATTCAAAAATGTATATATTCCAGAACAAGGATTTAATATTCCTATATATTCATCAAATGATTTTGGAAAAACTTATGCTGCGATGGCTGATAACGTCCCGTCATCAGAGGAAATATACGATAAAGTATATGTATCCAGAAGTGCAATGAATGAAAGAAAAACTTTTGGTGAAGAATTTGTTCAAGAAATATTTAAGAATAATGGATACAAAATTATTTGGCCAGAACAATTACCTTTGACTGCCCAAATAGGCATTATAAAAAATTGCAAGTGTTTGGCTGGCTGTGCCGGGACAGCATTACATTTAGCGTTGTTTATGAAACCTGGGGGAACAGTTATACAAATAAAACGTAATCGTATATTAAAAGACAATTCTGATACACAATATTTAATCAACAATACAGTTGGGCTGAATAGTGTTTTTGTTGATGCGTCAATAGAAAAACAAAAAACAGACCATGGGGCTTTTACACCACAGATAATTGGATTAAATAAATATATGCGTTTGTTTTTTGATAAGAATAATTTTATCTATGATAAAACTTTGCCAGTGTTTCGGCAGGTTGATATGGATAATTATGATAATTTGTTACAGCAATATAATGAAATGCATGGGGGTAATATATCTGTGTGGATAAAACGTAAATTTATTCATTTGTCGGCGTGCTTTATTCCTGGACGGGAAAACAGGGGAAACTATCGTAGGTGGTTAAAAAGAAAATTAAAACTAATATAAATTATGAAAGATAAGTTTATACGTTTTGTGATACATGTTTTGTGTGATTGTTGCTATAATACAATTTAGCATATTGTTCCATGATTTCTATTACTAATCTTGATGTACCTTTACCATGTTTACGCCAACGTAATAGAGCCAAGTGTATTGTGCCTTTGAAGTCCCCAAATTCTGCCAATTCCCAATCTATAAAACCGAGTATTTTCATTGTTTTTGGGTCTATCATAAAATTTGCCCAAATGTCACATTGGCACCATCCATACAAGAACCCCGGTTTTAATTTTTTTGACGGTTTTAAATCTTGTATTTCTTTTGGGTCGTGTTTTGCGATTATATATAAAAAGTTTGCTAATTCTTTTGCAAAATATGATATATGTTTTACTATTTGTTCTTCTGTAAAATCGGTTAATACTTTACCCGGTATATATTCATATTTGCGAACGACTACCCCGTTCCATTCTATTAATTCCACATTGGGTATTTTAATGGGGGAAATGTTTTTAAATGCATCAACAATTCTTTTTTCTTTTGTAGCAAGTTTTTTGTTTTCGGACATTCTGTATGCCCACAAAGGAAACTTAAATACCCATTGTTGATTTAAAATAATTATTGCGTTATAACACCCATAACCAAAACATAATTTAGATTTATATGGAATGTTGTTTTCTTTTGCGTATTGTTTTACAAACTCTTTATATTTTAAAATTTTTTCAAAATAACAAATTTTTGCACGAACTTTATCTCTGGTTGTTTTTGATGGTATTATTCCGCATATTATATTAGCAAAAAGTCGTCTTGCTCTAGAGGGCATGTTCTTTCTCCATTTGTATATGTTTATTTATGTTGTAGTTTTTGATATTCTGATTTTATAGAATCTAGTATATCAGATTTGCGTAATCTACTTGAAAACCGAACACAGTTATTAAATTCTGTTTCAAGTGTTCCGTATCCAGCATATTCCCAATCAATAATGCCAACAATTTTGTGGGACTTGGTATCTACAATCATATTATTACAAATATCATTATGATTCCATCCGTCGCCATCGCTAACTTTTAAATCATTGATTTCTGCAGGAGTTGTGTTATGAACCGCATAAATAAATTGTGCAATTTCAGAAGCAAATCGATTGCAATATCTTTTTATGATGCGTGCCGGCAGATGGTTTAAATTTTTTCCAGCGATAAAATCATAGCGGTAAAACACAAACTTAGGGGTTTTTATTATCACAATCTTTGGAACCTTTATTTTGACAGCATTCCTGAATGCGTCTGTAATACGTTTTTCACGTGTAACCTTGTTAATTGTTTTTGTTTCGTCATAGAATTTGGCAATTTTGAACACGTATTTATTATCAACAATAAAACCAATATTCCAACCACCACGAATAATTTTTACATGTTTAAATTGTAAATTAGGACATCCGCTTTTTAGACTTTTGTATTTGTTTTTCCAATCAAATAACATGTGTTCCCTTATATATAATTGTTTTTTACGATTTGGTATAAGGTAAGATAGAAATTCACAAATAACAAAAAAAGTTTTCCACATAATTGCAAACCCTTTGTGTTTTTATAATAAATTTTATTCAATAAAAAAACAACAATAAAAACGCCCGTTTGGGCGTTTTTTTAATCATAACTTTCGGCGAAGCGATACGCTTTTTTGCGCTTGCCGCTATCCAGTTCTTTTTTGCGCAGACGAATTGTTGCAGGGGTTACCTCTACCAACTCATCATCTTGGATATAAGACAACGCTTCTTCCAATGATATTTTACGTGGTGGCGCCAGGAATAATTTTTCATCAGCGGTTACACTGCGAACATTGGTTAATTGTTTACCGCGCACAGGATTAACCTCTATATCATTTTCCTTGCTATGTTCACCAATAATCATCCCAGAATACACTTCTGTTTGTGGACCGACAAACAAGGTTCCGCGTGGTTCCAAATTATGCAGGGCATAGGTTGCGGTTTGTCCAGCCTCCATCGAAACAAGAACCCCCGGGCGATACCAATCAATAGGACCACGATATTCATCATATTTATCAAATACACGGTTCATAATTCCGGTTCCGCGTGTATCTGTTCTGAATTCAGACAAATAACCAATTAAACCACGTGATGGTGCAGAAAATACAATACGTGTTTTGCCAACACCAGACGCTTTCATTTCTGTAATCATCGCTTTGCGTTTTGTCATTTTTTCAATAACGGTTCCGCTGAATTCGTCATCAACATCAATAACAACTTCTTCAATTGGTTCTAACTTTTCGCCGTTTGCGCCAGTTTGCATAACAACGCGTGGACGTGATACAGATAATTCAAAACCTTCGCGGCGCATTGTTTCAATTAAAATCCCCAGTTGCAATTCGCCACGACCGGAAACCTCAAATGCTTCGTTGTTTTCACTTTGTGTAACGCGCAGGGCAATATTTGTTTCGGCTTCTTTAAACAATCTTTCGCCAATCATACGCGATGTTAATTTTTTACCAGACTTGCCCGCCAATGGTGATGTGTTAACAAAGAAAGTCATGGTCAGGGTTGGTGGGTCAATTGGCATTGCAGGAATAGGTTCGTTCACAGATGGATCGCATAATGTGTCCGCCACAGTTGCCTTGGAAAATCCGGCAACAACAACAATGTCACCCGCAGATGCACTGTCGCGGGAAATTTTCTGGACACCCTGGTGTTCAATGATTTTTGTGATTTTGGCGTTTTCAATAAATTCGCCGTTCATATTAATTGCTTTAACACTTTGCCCAACCTTAACCGTACCAGATTCAATTTTGCCGGTTAAGATACGACCAACATATGGATCAGCCTCAAGTGTGGTTGCCAACATTTTAAATGGTGCATCAATTTGGCAACGGTCGCCATTACAATCGGGGGCTGGCACATGATCAACAATTAATTGAAATAGGGGTGTTAAATCCTTGTGCTCATTATTTATATCATTTAAATCACGAATCGCCCAACCATCACGTCCGCATGAATAAAGATATGGAAAATCAAGTTGCGAATCGGTTGCACCTAATTTATCAAACAGGTCAAATGTCTCGGTTAATACTTCATCAGGGCGTGCATCACTGCGGTCAATTTTATTGATACATACGATAGGACGCAGCCCCAGTTTTAATGCCTTGGACAAAACAAATTTTGTTTGTGGCAGGGGGCCTTCGGCGCTATCGACCAATAAAACAACGCCATCAACCATGGATAAAATACGTTCAACTTCGCCACCAAAATCGGCGTGTCCCGGTGTATCAACAATATTAATTTTATATTCGCCCCATTGCACAGATGTTGGTTTTGCAGAAATAGTAATTCCGCGTTCACGTTCAATATCACCGCTGTCCATGATGCGATCTTCAACCTTTTCATTTTCACGAAAAGTTCCAGATTGTTTCAACATATTGTCAACCAAAGTTGTTTTTCCGTGGTCAACGTGTGCAATAATTGCAATATTTCTAATTTTCATACTTTTTACCTGTTTTTATTTTGCAGGGCTATATTTTATCGTAAATTTTTAAAAATTCAACATTTTGTGTGTTTTTTTTTGTTGACTAGTTTGCTTTTTGTCTTAAACTTTTGTTAGTAAAAAGAGGAAATACTATGCTGAAACAAATAAATTTTGACAAGACAGTGATTGCGTTTTTTGAGGATATAGATGCATTACTGAATAAGAATTTGTATGCTTTGAATAAACGTTCGTGCAGAGTGTTGTGTGATAAAACAATAATAAAAGCAATACACGCAAATATATTACGTGGTTCTACTATAGCGACTAATCCAAAACACTTTATCCAGGAAAGTGCGATGCAGAAGTATGGTTTGTTCATGACAGCTGATGGCTTTTTGCCGATTGTGAAAGATAAAAATGGTATGTATTGTATTGATAAATCAGATACAAAGCTTTTTGATATGTATCAAAAATTGATACGTAATTTGCAGATATATTATGGCGATGATAAGGTAACCAACAAATATTATGCCAAGTATGAAGTGTTGATGTTGTATAGGGATTGGAAAGCATTACAAAAACCATTAAATAAAATTCGGTCTTATGTGTGTATGCATTTACCGCTGGATTATTTTGCAGTTAGAGAGCGTGTGAAATAAAAAAAAACGCCCGTTTGGGCGTTTTTTAGTGTTTTCCACCAATCTTGGTTCGGCCACCCATAAGGGGTTGTAAGACCTTTGGAATATTAACAGATCCATCTGGATTTTGATGGTTTTCAATTATTGGAACCAATGCACGGGGCAGGGCGATAGCAGTATTGTTTAATGTTGCACAGAATTGCATATTGCCGTCTTTGTCGCGATAACGTGTGTTGGTTCTGCGTGCTTGGAATTGACCAATGGATGAACAAGAACCAACCTCGCGATATGTGTTTTCAGATGGGAACCATGCTTCTACATCATTCATTTTAACCTTGTTAAAGCCCATGTCGCCGGTAGAATTTGCAATTACACGATACGGTAATTCAAAGTCCTGCATAAATTCACATAGATTATTTAATATATGTTCATGCATTTCATCGCTTTGCTGTGGTGTGCAATAAACATATTGTTCCACCTTGTTAAATTGATGTATACGCACGATTCCGCGGGTGTCACGACCGGCAGCACCGGCTTCTTTACGAAAACATGGTGAAAAACCAGCATATTTAATTGGTAGATCTTTTTCATTTAATACTTCGCCAGAGTGCAGAGAGTTTAATATGATTTCTGCAGTTCCAGCCAAACATCTATCTGTATCAGTTAGCATAAATACATCGTTGTCCATAACGGATAAATCAGTACCCTTAAAATGGCCTGCGTTAAATATAGTTTGTGGCTTTGTGATAGAAGGGCAATTAATAAAGATAAATCCTTTCTGAATTAATTTTTGTATCACATATGTCTGGACTGCTAATTCAAGTTCGGCGGCTTCGCCAATTAAACAATAAACGCGTTGACCACAAATTTGTGCGATTTTATCAGGTGCCCACCAGCCATTCATATCAAGTAGTTCCCATTGTGGACGTGGGGTGAAATCAAACTCTCGTGGTGTTCCAACACGTTTAACCTCTATATTAGAATCTTCGTCTGGACCAATCGGGGCGGATGCGTCTGGAATTTGTGGAACCATATGTAACAGTTCGTTTAATTCACATTCTTTTTGTGCCAGTTCGTCCATATCGGCCGCAATTTCGTTTGAAATTTCTTTGCTGCGTGCGACTAAAGATGCTTTGTCAGATGCTGTGGGAATTTCTTTGGAAATTTTATTTTTTTCCGCAGTCATTGTTTGTGTCAGTGTTTTTAGTTCACGAACACGTACGTCCAACTTTAATATTTCATCAGTGTAATCTGTAAATCCTTTAACCTTGCATGCATTTTTTACAATGTCTGGATTTTCACGAATAAATTTTATATCTAACATTTTATTATTCCTTTGAATTTAAGTAAGCAATTGCATCCATTGCCGCAGTGCAACCTGTGCCAACAGCGGTTGCAACCTGCATCTTTATGCCACTGTGGACATCGCCGGATACAAACATTCCTGCTGGTAATGAATCGGGGGATAGACGCCCCAAATCATCGCGTTTGATTGTCTCTGACAGGTAATCTGTATTTGCTTCATGTCCAATCGCAACAAATATCCCATCACAAACAATTTCATCACCTGTTGATAATGTTGCAATCAACTCACCATTCTGGGAATCGGGATTTTGCCGAATCGATGTTAATTCGGTATTAAATACAGGTGTAATGTTTTTACGTTCGTTTACGCGATCCACAAGAATTTCTTCGGCGCGCGTGAATGATGCACGGCGGTAAATAATTTTAACATCGTGTGCCAAGTCTGATAAATACAACGCATCATTCAAAGCACAATTCCCACCACCAATAATCAATACATTTTTTCCAGAATAGAAAAATCCATCACATGTTGCACAATAAGATACACCACGACCGATTAATTCGCGTGCACCATCAATAGATAGCTGTCTCGGGCGTGCACCAGTTGCAACAACAACTGTTTTTGATTCGTATTGTTTACCGTTATCGCATGTTATACTATAGTTAAAATTATCATCCCATGAGATATTTGTTGCGGATGTGTACACGATGGTTGCGCCAAAAGCGGTTGCTTGTTTTAACATAAATTGAATTAATTCCATACCTGTCCCAGTGAACCCAGGATAATTTTCTAAGCGTGCAATTTCTGATGTTTGACCGCCCAACGTGTCGCCAGCAATGATTAAAGTGCTTTTGTTAGCGCGGGCACAGTATAATGCAGCGGTTAATCCAGCAGGTCCAGAACCTAAAATAATCGTATCAAACATAGTTTTTCCTTGTTTCCTTGCGCTCACCTTAGCATAAATTTGGCGAAAATGTAAACAAAAACTATTTCTTGAAATATTTTTTCAATATTTCGTATGCAGAGGTTATTTTTGTAAATTCCTCTGTTGCAGATTTTTTGTCTTTTGCGGTGTCAGGATGGTATTTCTTGGCAAGTGCACGATAGCGTACCCCCACTTCGCGCCACGATGCAGAAAGAGGTAAATCAAAAACCTTAAATGCGTTTGATATTTGTGAAGATACTGTTTTTTTAGGTGCAACATGATCAAATGCACTGCGTCCCATTATAAAATCGTTCAAGAATTTAATGTAGTCTGCTTCGTCCGCATTGGCTGTTTGTTTGTCTTTTAATGGGGTGCCAAATGTTTGTCGTTCCCAATCTGCTTCTATTTCTTCTTCGGTCATATCTGCATAATAATTCCAATCCTTGTTATATTCTGCAGCATGCTCTGGGCAAAACCACCAGTATTCACGCAAATCGCGTGACTTTGGAGCACGACATGTGCCGGCCTTAGAACATCCGGGTTTGTCACATTTTTTTATCATTTTTTACTAACCTTATTTTCAGATAATGGGTGATATTGCACAACGGTCTGGCGCAATTTTTCAGGTAAAACATGTGTATAAATTTGTGTTGTCGAGATATCTTCGTGTCCCAGCATTGTTTGTATTGCACGTAGGTTTGCACCCCCCGCAAGTAAGTGCGAAGCAAACGAATGACGCAGAACGTGGGGTGATACGCGATTGGGGTCGATACCAGCGAGCACAGCACATTTTTTTAATATCTTAAAGAACCCATCGCGTGTTATGTGTCCTGTCTGTGAATTTGATGGAAATACATATTTTGATTCGGCGGGTTCACGCATACTCATCCATTTCCTCAGTGCGATTTGTGCACCTTCGTGCATTGGGACGATTCGTTCTTTGGCGCCCTTGCCATGGATTAATAATTTGTCGCCCAGGTTTGCAGTAATTGGCATTTCGCATAATTCAGATACACGCAATCCAGATGCGTATAGCAATTCAATCATCGCCCGCAAACGAACAGAATTTTTCGTATCGCCCGCCGAAGATATTAATAAATCTATTTCTTCGACACTTAAAAATTTAGGCAGGGGTCGCGACCGTTTTGGTAATTCCAGATTTTGCGTTGGGTTAACATTGATTACTTTTTCAAGCATTAAAAATTTATAAAACCCGCGTAGGGCACTGGCCTTGCGTGCGACAGATGATGCCTTGTCCGGCAGATGTGATAAATAACTTTGAATATCGCCTGTGGTTGCAGACATTAAACCCCCAGGTATCGAATCGTTTGCATGGTTTAAATCAGATGCATAACTGGTTAGGGTTTTTTCACTGCGTCCTTTTTCTGCAGACAGGGCTTCTAAAAATATATCTATATAATTCATGAGAATAATTCAATTTCTATCATGTTTTGTGTTGGTGGAAAATATATAACCATCAAGACCAACAATATAATTATAATTGCCCAAATTATTATTTTTTTATGTGATGTTTTTTTCTTTAACGGCATGTCTTTCCCTTTCTACATTGTGTCAAAGCCCGCAATAAACGTTCCGGCACCCGCAATAATAATAAGTGGTGGTGCAATGATTGCTAATATTGGTGGTAATGCACCACTGGCCCCCAGTGCATTAAATAAACTTATTAGAAAATATACAGCAAAACATGTTACGATTCCTAATGCGAACTTTACACCAAATGTATAATTGCGTCGTTGTTTTGTTTGGGAAAAAGCAACACCCAATACTGCCATTGAAATCATAGTCAATGGTAAAAATAGCAATGTCCAAAATTGAACCCAATGCCCACGAACAGGGATTCCAATAGATTCCATTTTATGTATAAATTTTGGTAGTTGCCAAAATGAAATTTGATCAGGTTGCAGATAGCGATCCAGGACAGTTTGTGGATTTATTTTTGTTTCCTTGGACCACTTTGTTTTTGTCATTTTCCCATTTTTATTCCATGATTTAACAGAGTCTGAGGATAGACCAAAATCTGATAATGTAACGGCGTCAGCATATATGCGTTGTTGTAACTTAAAATCTTTATTTTGAATATATATTGTCGAATCGGTAAATATAAGGTCGTTATTGCCTGCACGTTGCATACCCTTGGATATAAGGGTTATGTATCCGTTATCAGATTCTTCGCGTAGCCAAATAGAACCCGCCACCAGTTGCAATTTATCAGATGTTATGTTGCGTGTGCTAAGTTTTACAGAATAAGGGTTTAATACGGTTGTTGCAAATATACCAATCAATGCAGCACCCAATAATATTGGTCGTGCCGTTTGATACGTTGACAGACCGGCCCCCGACATAATTATCATTTCTGAAGATTTTGTTAAATTATATGCAGCAACCAATGTTCCCATAAATACGGTTAGTGGTAAAAACATTGGTATATATTCCAACAGACGTGTCCAAGAATCCATTAATGTCGCGACCGCAGTTGGATTAGATGGCAGACGTTCAACAAACGTTACTGCAAATATTATTCCGCATACAACCAATACAACCAAACCAACCCCAGAAAAGAATCTGCGGCTAAGAAACCTGTTTAAAATACGCGATGTTGCCATAACCTATTAATTATACCCTATGATTTGTTAATTGCAAAATTAAAATGATGGTTTATAATTCACAGTAATAAAAAGGTGTAAAAGTTATGGAAAAAAAACCAATATCCAGGGAAGGCTTTGATTCTTTGTTGAAAGAATTAAAAGATTTAAAAGAAAACCAACGACCAGAAATACTAAAGGTTGTGCAATGGGCGCGATCGCTGGGTGATTTGTCTGAAAATGCTGATTATAGTGCCGCCAAAGAAAAACAAAGACAGATTGATAAACGCATTCAATATATTGAAAGTATTGTCGGCAATGCAGAGGTGATTGATATAGAATCACTGTCTGGGAATCGTGTTGTTTTTGGTGCACGCGTTGTTGCCGAAGATGAAGATGGAAATAAAATGCAATGTCGTATACTGTCGGATGTAGAGGCCGATGGTCGTCAAATTATATCGTGCACTTCGCCGGTTGGCCGTGCGTTTATTGGTCGTTGTATTGGTGATACATGCACTGTGCGCTTGCCATCTGGGGAAAAAGAGTTTGAAATTTTGGATGTAAAGTTTAAGGAATAAAATGCCGGTTCGTGTTCTGCCTGATTTTTTGGTTAACCAAATTGCCGCGGGTGAGGTCATAGAACGCCCCGCATCGGTTGTCAAAGAATTGGTGGAAAATGCGCTGGACGCGGGTGCAGACCAAATTATTATTGATGTTGTTGATGGCGGTCGCACACTGATAAGTGTTGTTGATAATGGGTGTGGTATGACGCGCGATGATTTGGCAAAATCTGTATCACGCCACGCAACATCAAAATTGCCAGATGATAATTTATCAAATATTACATATATGGGCTTTCGTGGCGAAGCATTACCATCAATTGCATCTGTATCAAATATGACGATTGATACATTTAATGTGACCGAGCCACATGGTTGGCAACTGTGTGTTGATGATGGTGATATTCGTCCGTCTGATTGGGAATGTGGAACACGAATTAGGGTTGAAAACCTGTTTGCAAAAACGCCTGCGCGATTAAAATTCCTGCATGGGGATAGGGCAGAGTTGATGGCGGTGGTTGATATTGTAAAAAGACTTGCTATGTCGCGCATGGATGTTGGTTTTATCCTTAATAACAAATGGCGGTTTCCAAAAAATCAGGATTTGTCTGAACGCGTAATTGCAATTATGGGTGATGATGTTAGGGGACGAATGTTGGATATTGATGTTTCGTCATCTTCGTCAAATATGCACCTGTATGGTGTTATATCTGAACCGACACTTCGTCGTGCATCGTCGGTTGATCAATATTTATTTGTTAATAATCGTTGTGTCAAGGATAAGGTTTTGGTTGGTGCGTTGCGTGCGGCATATATGGATGTTATGCATGCACGTGAATTTCCATTGTGTGCATTGTATTTAAACCTGGATTCAAATGCGGTTGATGTTAATGTTTCGCCGGCCAAGACAGAGGTGCATTTTTTAGAGCCATCACATGTGCGTTCTTTTATTATCAAGGCATTGCGGGATAGGTTGGCACAAACCATAACCGATTCGAAACCCGTGCAATTTGCACCACGGGTTGAAAGTGCGCCAGTGCAAAATATGTTTCGGACATTTCATAGTGATAATAGAAATTGGGAAAATAAAAATATAAATGTATGTTCGCCAATTAAAACAACACCTGATTTTTTTGCATCGGTAAATAATGCGCCGACACCGAATCAAAATGTTAATTCTGTGGATGATGTGTTTTCTGATTTTCCATTGGGGCATGCACTGGCCCAGATTGGGAATAAATATATTTTGGCGACCAATGGCGATAATTTAATTGTTGTTGATCAACATGCTGCACATGAACGCATTACATATGAACATCTGCGTAATCATGCAATAAAGTCGCAACCGTTATTAACACCGATTGTTGTTAATTTACGTGCCGAAGATGTTATGGCGGTGCTATCAGTGGCGGATGAAATAAAGCAATCTGGGTTAACCATAGAAGAATTTGGTGATGATGCGGTGGCGATTTTTGAAAAGCCGTCTGATTGGGATTTGAATTGGGGTGCTGTTTTGCATGATATTGCGGATGAGGTACGGGCAAACGGTCATTCGTCACAATTGGGTGAACGGTTGCATTTAAAATTGGCAAATTATGCGTGTCATCATTCTGTGCGGGCAGGGCAAAGGTTAGATGTCGCGCAAATGAATGCTTTACTTCGTGATATTGAAAATACAGAACGTGCCGGTCAATGCAATCATGGCCGCCCAGTTTATAAAATAATACCATTTTCTGAAATTGATACCTGGTTTGAACGCAGTTAAAAATTTTTAATGTATTTTTCCCTGGACTTAAAAAACATAAATATAGTAAGATAAGGTTGTTACGGTGGGTTACCGTAATGGGGTGTCAAGACCCGTAAATTTGAGTTGTCCGTTTTGTGCCGGACGTAAAAAATCTCCAACTTCGGTTGGAGGGTGGTGATATATCTGAATAAACCCACTATTTTTCTCAAATTATAGTCTTGAACCTCCAACCACTCGACACAAATCGGTGGTTTTTTTGGTGGCGTATTTCCACGCATTTCTACGCCACCACCAAGGATTAAAACCGGGGGGACGAAAGGAAATGAAAAGAATATTTTTGATTTTATGCTTAATAACGATATGTAATACATCATACGCAGATATTGCATCAGTGGGCTATGTGGATAGTGTTGTTGCAACAAAGCAGGACAGTATTTCCGACCTGGCGACGATTCGCACTGGTGCGGGATTGGGCGCAACGGCGGTTCAACCATCATCATTATCAACGGTCGCAACATCAGGTGCATATGCTGATTTATCTGGCAAACCCACATTGGCGACAGTTGCAACATCGGGTTCATATAACGATTTGTCAAACAAACCAACAATACCAAACATCCCTACGGGTCCAACCGACGGCAAAAAGTATAATTTAGTGTGGAACGGCGAAACGGGTCAGTTTATGTTTAAAGAAATGCCACGTGAACCATTGCAATGTCCATCTGGGACATACGACATCGGCTTTAGTCAGTGCATAGACGTGAGTCAAAATGGCACATCATATGGTTATATAAAACATAATGGTACATCATACGCAGCAGACGCCTATGGCTTAACAGAAAACGGGACATGGGGTACGACATTATATACTGGTGATAAAGTAACAGGTATAGCATCATGCAATAGCACACCTGGTAGTACAATGGGTGAAACCACCACTGAAGAATTTAGCCAGAGTAGTGAGGGCGGGTATTGCTGGTGCAAGATAACAAGTCCGGCTGCTTCGCGTTGGGTGTTCTACGACAGCTTCGACGACAGTTGCGCGTACCTTTGTGTTTCCGGCTGCTTTGGCGCCGTACGGAGCTCTTCCGATTTCCGGTCGAGCATTTTTGGGTCGGTTGGTCAATAATAGTATTGTTTCCTTATGCCGCGCGTTTCGTTTATTCCCCTTTGTCATTGCGAGCGCAGCGAAGCAATCCAGTCATAATAAGGTATAAAAACGTATTTACTGGATTGCCACGGTCACTATCGTTCCCTCGCAATGACAAAGGAGAGTAAAAAAGCAATAACTCGCAATGACGAATGTGGGAAATATAAAACGAATCACAAAAAAAAACCGCCCGGATGGGCGGTTAAATTCCTGGCGGGATTGAAGGGGCTCGAACCCTCGACCTTCTGCGTGACAGGCAGACGCTCTAAACCAGCTGAGCTACAACCCCGTAAAGCACTGCATATAGTATACAAGCATTTTAATAAATGCAAGTATTTTTTTATAATTTTATGAAGTAAAAGTTTATTGAAAATATTGTTTGTATAAAAACAATTTTGTCAACATATAGTATATCGAATCGAAAAATATAACTATATTTTGTGTTTTTACGAATCGGATCGATGAGGTTTTTTAATACAAAATTTTGTTTTGTGTGTTGTTTTTGGAGCTTTACGAAAATAAAAATACTGGATTTGTGCCTATTACAGAAATACAAGTAAAAAAATAAATTTTTTTGCTTTTTATTTATTGTTGTGTTTTGTGATTTACTATATATTGTGTTTGAACAAATAAAAACAATACTATATGTTGTATTTTGACAAAAAATAGGAAAGGAAACATGGAAGGTATAGTTTTACAAAATGTTGCAAGTTTGCCTTGCCGTATTAAAAAGATAAAAAAGCGTTCGGGTAACACTGTTGATTTTGATGCCACTAAAATAGCCAAGGCTATTTCTGGGGCGGTGGCTGTTACCAAAGAATTAACAGATGAACAATTGGTTTCTATTGTTCGTATTATTTTGTCAAAGTTGGATGATAAATTTGGCGATTCAACTCCGTCGGTTGAAGAGGTCCAAGATATCGTTGTGCAAACACTGATGGATGTGCGTGCGTATAAGACAGCAGAGGCATATATTATATATCGAAAAAAACGCACTGAAATACGCGAAGCATCGGTGGATGCGGTTGAGGTTATTGATGGTTATGTCGGTGGATCAAATTGGCGTGTCAAAGAAAATGCAAATATCGGTTATTCTATTGGTGGTTTGATTTTGCGTACCAGTGAACGTGTGACTGCTGAATATTGGCTTAGTTTATATCCCAAAGAAATTGCAGAGGCACATAAGTCCGCAGCGATTCATATTCATGATTTAGGATGGTTAACAGGTTATTGTGCAGGATGGTCTCTGCGTGAATTATTGTATGAGGGATTTAACGGTGTGCCGGGATATCTGCAATGTGAACCTGCGAAACACATGGCGACTGCTATTTCGCACATGGTGAATTTCCTTGGGACATTACAAAATGAATTTGCAGGTGCCCAGGCGTTTTCTTCGGTTGATACTTACCTGGCACCTTATGTTCGTATTGATAATTTGAGTTATGCTGATGTTAAAAATGCGATGCAGACATTGATATTTAATTGCGCTGTGCCATGTCGTTGGGGAACACAAACACCGTTTATTAACTTTACTTTTGACTGGACATGTCCAAAAGATTTGCGTGATCAACATCCGTTTGTTGGTAAAAAACATGTTGACTTTACTTATGGTGATTTGCAGGAAGAAATGGATATTATTAATAAGGCATTTTTGGAAGTTATGACCGAAGGTGATGCACAGGGACGTCCATTTACTTTCCCAATTCCAACATATAATATCACAGATGATTTCCCATGGAATCACCCAAATGTTAAACCGTTGTTTGATTTGGCGGCAAAGTATGGTATTCCAAATTTCCAGAATTTCTTAAACTCTGATTTGAACCCAACAGATGTGCGTTCTATGTGTTGCAGATTGCGTTTGGATGTTAGGGAATTGTTAAAGCGCGGTGGTGGTTTGTTTGGATCTGCGGAAAAAACGGGCTCTATTGGTGTGGTGACAATTAACCTCGCGCGGTTGGGCTATTTGCACAAGGGCGACCGCGAAGGCTTGTTCAAAGATTTGGAAAGACTTATTACATATGGTCGTGATGCGCTGGAAATTAAAAGAAAAATTATTTCCAAAAATATGGAACGCGGACTATACCCATTTACAAAACGTTATCTGGGGGATTGGAATCATCATTTTTCAACCATTGGTGTTAATGGTGCAAATGAAATGGTTTTGAACTTTACAAATGGCGCAGATAATATCGCGACTGTATTTGGTAAAAAGTTAGTCGTTGATGTTATGGACTTTATCCGTGAACATTTGGCAAACTTCCAGGAAGAAACTGGTAACCTGTATAACCTGGAAGCGACACCAGCCGAAGGATGTTCATACCGTTTTGCAAAAACAGATGTTAAGAATTTCCCTGACATTATTACGGCGGGAACACGCGAAGCACCATATTATACAAATTCTACACAATTACCTGTGAACTTTACAGATGACCCATTTGTTGCGTTGGAACACCAGGAAGAATTGCAGAGAAAATATACCGGTGGGACAATGTTGCATTTGTATATGGGTGAACCGGTTTCTTCGGGTGAGGCGGCACAGAAAATCGTCAGAACCATATTTGAAAATTACAAGATTCCATATATGACTTTGACACCGACATTTTCTATATGCCCAAAGCATGGATATTTGCCGGGTAAGCATGAGTTTTGCCCAAAGTGCGATGCAGAAATCGCTGCAAACCAGAATAAAAATAATTAATAAAAAAAGAAAGGAGAGTAAAAAATGACAAACTGTGAATGCCAAAGAACAAAATGTGAAGTATTTTCCCGTTCAATGGGTTTTATCAGACCAGTATCTAATTTTAATATTGGCAAGTATTCTGAATTTTGTGAAAGAAAAACTTTTACAGAACAAAATAGTTTAACAACTGGTTTGCGTCACAGTGAATTGTTGAAAAAGGTTGCGTAAGTAAAAATATGAAAGACATTCAAATCGGAGGATTAGTTTCGTTTACAACAATTGATTATCCAGGGAAACTTGCGTGTGTTTTGTTCTTGCGTGGATGTCCTTTGCGGTGCAGGTATTGTTCCAATCCTCATTTAATAGATGTTGGTGATGGTGAATATGACCCGGTAAAAATGTTCGATTGGTTGCAGAGCAGGGTCGGGCGGCTTGAGGCCGTCGTTTTTTCAGGTGGCGAAGCGTTAATGCAGGGGAAACCTGCAATAGACTATATGCAAAGTGTTCGTGATTTAGGTTTCTTTGTTGGTTTGCATACAAATGGTTTTTATCCAGAATTATTAAAATCTGTGTCCAGTATTGTTGATTGGATTGGACTTGATTATAAGGCAACACGTGAAAAATATGAAAGTCTGGTCGGTAATTCAATTGCATTTGATAGAATGAGCAAGAGTTTAGATTTCTGGCTGTCCACGGGTAAGAGTTTAGAGGTCCGGATAACCTGTGATCCGCGTTTTGTGGACAAGGATGATTTATTAACAATTGCCACTGATTGTGCAGGGCGCGGTGTTAAAAATATTGCGGTGCAAAAATATATTCCGCATTTCGAAGATGATGATAACAAAACAACAGCAGAGATGCGTAATCAGTTTTTTACAGATGATGAATTGCGCCAAAAAATAAATTCTATGTTCGAAAGTGTCGCGTGGCGCGAATAAGGATTGCTTCCTAGTGTTGTGTGTATGTTTTTGTGGTAACATTTGTAGCATAAAATAAAGGAGATACAAATGTTATTCAAATTAAAAATGGGTTTCACTATATTTGCACTGTATGAAATAATTATGGTTGTGCTGTTGCATTGTCAACGCATATGCGTTCCTTTGCTGGGGACAACTGTATGCCAAGATTGGATGCGTTACTTTGTCGCGGTTGTAATTATTCCGTTATTAGTGTTTTTAATTTGCATGTGGGTGCGTGCAATTATTCGGGCGCGTAAGCATCGCTTTTGGCGGCGTGCGCGTGGCGCGGTTGCCGATATGATGTCGCATGTTCGTGATGGTATTAATAAACATGTATCACGCGAAGATATTGAAAAATATATTGCGGCGGCGGCATTGGCAGGACTAAAAAAATATTCATCAAATCATCCAAAGTTTCGCAAAGCGATACAGGATATTTTGTCTGGGAATTTTGAATTTAGTTTAGAACTAGATGATGACTTTGATGATGATGATTTGGAATATGAAGATGAGTATGAACCAAAACCAATTCCAAAAAGAAAGCATGCAAAAAAAAGTAATAAAAAATAAAAAATGCCCATTTGGGCATTTTTTATTCGATGACAACAGCACCCTGACGAACAATGTTAATTTTATCATCTGATAAAATTGCAACAGTACTCGGCGCACCACCCATTTTTTCAAATGCGTTATCCACTACAATAATATCTGGAAATTGTGCACGAATTTCATCGGCATTTTGTAATGGTGTCATTCCTGATATGTTCGCAGATGTTGTCGCCAAACAATGACCGTTAATCACCGCACACAGTTCATGAAACGGTTTGTAATTCGGGATACGCACGCCACCAAATGACATAGTGTTTGTGTCTGCGACAGGCACGCCAATCGTTAATGCGCCCGGCCAATACTTTTTTGCCAAATCAAATGCGCTTTCCGGATAATTTTTCATATACGGTTTTATATGTTCCAATGCATCAGACATAATTATAAGGTGTTTTTCGTGCGGACGTTGTTTTATTTCAAATAATGCGTCTGCACCATTTTGGTTTGGCAACGCGCCCAACCCCCACACAGTATCTGTTGGAAATGCGATAACGCCACCATTATTCAGGTGGACATTTAATCTTTTTATAAATTCAGAATCTTGTAAATTTGTCATGGGCATAAATTTATACCCGATGCGCGTATATGTAAAGATATTTTTATATTGAAACAAAATGTTTTTTTGTTTAACCTATTGTTTGACAGCATGAAGATGTTGTTGGGGCGTCAAGACCTCTGAATTTTCGTTGCCCGTGTGGGTGTAAAAATATATCTCCAACTGTGGGTTGGAGGGCGGTGATATATCTAAATAAACCCGCTATTTTTCGAAAATTATAGTCTTGAACCTCCAACCGCTAACAAATGTTGCGGTTTTTTTGGTGGCGTATTTCCACGCATTTATACGCCACCACCAAAGATTAAAACCTGTGGGGGGACGAAAGGAAAATGAAAAGAATATTTATAATATCAGGTTTAATAACGATATGTAATATATCATATGCCGATATTGCATCAACGACATATGTGGACAGTGTTGTTGATTCTTTGCCGGCGGTTGCAAAAACAGGTTCATATGATGATTTAAGCAACAAACCCACAAACCTAAGTTCATTTACGAACGATAGTGGATACATAACAACCAGTTATCACGATTCAACAAAACAGGATAAACTACCAACGGGCCCGAGTGGAGGTCGGTATAACCTAGTATGGAACGGCAATACAGGCAATTTTGTATTTGAACTTGTTCCACATTCACAATGCCCGAACGGACAATACTACCTCGGTTTTAGCCAATGCATAGATCCAGATCCGAATGGGACAGATTACGGCTTTATGAATGATAGTACTGGGGAATCTGGTGCATGGACCAAAAACACCGCTACATACGGCCTGACAACAGACCAAACCTGGAGTGTGACATTTAGTTATGGCATAGTAAAGGGCATAGCATCGTGTAATAGCACACCTGGTACATATGCACAATCTACGAACCAAAACTTTAACCAAACAGATAAGGGACAGTATTGCTGGTGTAAAATGACGTTTCCGGCTGTGTCGCGTTGGGTGTTCTACATCGACCGCGCCTCTGCGGCCGCTTGCGCGTTCTATTGTGCGGACCACTGCGGGGACGGCTTCCGGGTCTACTCGGGCTTTCGTTCGGCTATGTTCGGGTCAGTTGGGAATTAGTGCGAACTATATTTCTATCCCCAAGAAAATTTTTGCGTATTGACCGATGGCGAATGCGACAATTGATACAACTGTGCAAATTATCAGCATTTCTATAAATGGTTTTACAAAATCGCTGCGTCTGTGGTGACCAACACAAATATTAAACCCAAGCAGTATTCCAATCGCAATCAATATAGTTGAAACAAATGCAGTATTTACATTTGTGAATATTGCAAATGGTGCCAATAATAGCACAGATGTTATGATATATGCTGCGCCTGTTGCGAATCCTGCGATTTTTGCATTACGAACATTATCGGTCTTGGTTGCCAGGTAGTTTGCCGCCGTCATAGACATTGCATCAACAACGGACATTATGATACAGGTCAGCAATAGTAATCGCCGATTGGTTAATGTAAATGTTAAACCTGCGATTGTTCCAGTTATACTGACCACTGCGTCGTGTATCCCCAGTATAATTGCGCCATAGCTATCAAATTTTCGTTTCATATCATAAATTTTAACACAGGTTGTAAAAATCTGCGCTTGGAAAGAAATCTTAAAATTAACAAATTTTTACTTGCTTTTGGGATACTTTTGCCCCACAATCGCAAGGCTTTTATCAAAGGAGATATTATGAGCGAAAAATGGGTATATAAATTCGGTAATGGTGCCGCCGAAGGACGTGCAGATATGCGTAATCTGCTGGGTGGTAAGGGTGCTAATTTGGCAGAAATGAATTTGGTTGGTTTGCCGGTTCCTGCGGGATTTACGGTTACAACTGATGTTTGTACATATTATTATGAAAATGGTCAAACATATCCATCGGACCTGATGGACCAGGTGCGTGACGGTATTTCACATATTGAAACAATTATGGGTAAAAAGTTCGCAGATATGGAAAATCCATTGTTGGTGTCTGTTCGTTCGGGCGCGCGTGTTTCTATGCCGGGTATGATGGATACAGTTTTGAATTTAGGCTTAAACGATGAAACAGTAAAAGCGTTGGCAAAAATTTCAGGATCGGAGCGTTTTGCATATGATTCTTATCGTCGCTTTATCATGATGTTTAGTGATGTTGTGTTGGGCGCAGATATTGATTTGTTCGAACACACTTTGGAACGCATGAAGGAAGATAAGGGTTACAAAGTTGATACAGAATTGACCGCTGATGATTTGAAAGACTTGGTTGAAAAGTTCAAAGAAATCGGTGTTAAAATCGGTAAAGTATTCCCCCAGGATCCATGGGAACAATTAGAGTTGGGTATTGGTGCCGTATTTGGTTCTTGGATGTCCAAGAAAGCGATCACATATCGTAAGTTGAATAATATCCCTGGCGATTGGGGAACCGCTGTGAATGTCCAGGCGATGGTGTTTGGAAATTCTGGTGATGATTCTGCAACGGGTGTGTGTTTCAGTCGTGACCCTGCAACAGGTGAAAATAAATTCTATGGTGAATATTTAATTAATGCCCAAGGGGAAGATGTTGTGGCGGGTATTCGTACACCACAGCCAATGGCCAAAGACGAATCGGGTCGTGTATCATTAGAAGAAGCGATGCCAGAGGTTTATGCCCAGTTGGTTGATGTTCGCAATAAATTGGAACAGCATTATAAAGATATGCAAGATATGGAATTCACAATTGAACATAAAAAATTGTGGATGTTGCAATGCCGTAATGGTAAACGTACTGCGGCGGCGGCTGTTCGTATGGCGGTTGAAATGGTGTCTGAAGGTTTGCTTACCAAAGAAGAAGCAATTTTGCGCGTTGGTGCAGACCAGTTGAATCACTTGTTGCACCCAATGTTGGATCCAAAAGCAGAAAAGAAAGTTATTGCAAATGGTTTGCCAGCATCCCCAGGGGCAGCAGTAGGTCAGGCAGTATTTAATGCCGAAGATGCAGAAAAATGGAACAAAGAAGGCAAAAAGGTTATGTTGATTCGTATTGAAACATCGCCCGAAGATATTGCCGGTATGAATGCAGCCCAGGGTGTTATTACTGCACGTGGTGGTATGACATCACACGCTGCGGTGGTTGCACGTGGTATGGGAACACCATGCGTATCTGGATCGCCTGATATTAAAATTGACTATGAAGCGAAAACTTTGAAAACAACATCTGGCGCAGTTATTCACGAAGGTGATTGGGTTTCTATCGATGGTGCCAAAGGGCAAATCATCGAAGGTGCGGTTCCAACAGTATCTGTGGAGTTGACTGGTAACTTTGGAACATTGATGCAATGGGTTGATGAAATCAAAGTTTTGAAGGTAAAGGCAAATGCAGAAACACCAAAAGATGCAAAACAAGCACGCGACTTTGGTGCCGAAGGTATTGGTTTGGTTCGTACAGAACATATGTTCTTTGACCCATCACGTATCCAAGATTTGCGCGAAATGATTTTGGCTGATGATGAAGCAGGCCGTCGCGCAGCATTGGCAAAATTGTTGCCTTATCAAAAAGCGGATATGGTTGAATTGTTCAAAATTATGGACGGTCTGCCGGTTACAATTCGTTTGATTGATCCACCACTACATGAATTCTTGCCACATACAGATGAAGAAATCGAAGTGTTGTCTAAGCATATTGGCAAATCAGTAGAATTCATCAAGGCGCGTAGTGAAGCATTGCGTGAACAAAATCCAATGTTGGGACATCGTGGTTGCAGATTGGCAATTACATATCCTGAAATTTGCGAAATGCAAACACGTGCGATTTTGTCTGCGGCATTGGAATGCCAAAAGGCGGGTGTTCGCGTATTCCCAGAAATCGAAGTGCCATTGGTTGGTTCCAAGAAAGAAGTTGATATTGTTAAGGCTGTGATTGATTCAACTGCATCTGCATTGTTTGCAGAAACAGGTGAAAAAGTTGAATACACAGTTGGTTCAATGATTGAATTGCCACGTGCGGCATTACTGGCCAATGAAATCGCAGAAAGCTGTTCGTTCTTTGAATTTGGAACAAACGATTTGACACAAACAACACTCGGTATGTCACGTGATGATACAGGTAAAATCTTGGAAGAATATCGCGCACGTGGTGTATATGTTGCAGATCCATTTGCATCTGTTGATCAATTGGGCGTTGGTCTGTTGATAAAGGATGCAGTTGCAAAAGCACGCGCAACCAAGGGTGCAAATATTCACTTAGGGGTTTGTGGTGAACATGGTGGGGATCCGGACTCTATCCAATTTTTCCACCAGGTTGGTTTTGATTCTGTATCGTGCAGTCCGTTCCGCGTGCCAATCGCACGTCTGGCGGCGGCACAAGCGGCGGTCAAATACCCACGCAATAAATAATAAAAAATGCCCGTTCGGGCATTTTTTATTTGCTGTAAGTTGTGCTGTTTTTTGCTTTACACAACAGGAAATATCGTCTATTCTGGAACCATAATAAAAAGGAGATTAAATATGGAAGCGACACAAGTTGTTGATACAGTAACACAAACAGCACCGGCACAACAGGGTAGTTTTTTAGGTTTGGTAATTTATTGTGCTGTTATTTTCGGAATAATTTATTTGTTAATGGTTCGTCCAAATAAAAAGCGTATGGCAGAATATCAGAAAATGGTTGATTCTATCAAGGTTGGTAATCGTATTTTGGCGGCGGGTATTTATGGCACTGTGAAAAAGATTAATGAAAAAACAATTGAAATGGAAATTGCAAAAGGTGTAGTTATAGAGGTTTCCAAAGGTGCAATTGCAAGTGTTGAAAAATAAAGGTTTTTGTTATGTGGAAGAAATGGTTAATTATTCTGATTTCTATATTTGGTGTGTGGTTGGTTGGACCAACGCTTGATTCAAATTTACAAAAATATTATCCGTCATGGGTGCAACCGGTTCCACTTGGATTGGATCTAAAGGGTGGGGCGCAATTGTTATTAGAGGTTGATACAACCGCAATGTTCAAAGATAAAGCGGTTCAACTGTATGATGAAACACGTAGTGCATTGATTGATAGAAACAAGGGTGTGATTCGTTTTTCTGGGCTGCGTAATAATGATGGTGTTATTTCATTTAATGTTCGTGATTCATCGGATATATCTGATGCCAAGGGACGTTTGCGCAGTGCGTTGGGTGTGGGTGTTGATATTTCGTCCACAGGTAATACAGTCACACTTGAATATACCGATAAACATAAGCAAGAAATGATTGATGATGCGCTGGCGCGTAGTATTGAAATTGTGCGTCGTCGTATTGATGCATTGGGGACCAAAGAACCATCAATTCAATCCCAGGGCGGTAAATATATTTTGATTCAGTTGCCGGGTGTTGATAACCCAGAACATATCAAAGAGTTAATTGGTCAAACCGCCAAAATGACTTTCCATTTGGTAAATGAAAATATTACCCAGGAACAGTTGGCGTCTGGACGTGCACCAAACGGAACAGAATTTTTACCGTATATGGATTCGCCATCACAAATGGTGCCGGTGTATTCGCATGTAGAGGTGTCAGGCGAATCGTTAAAAGATTCCCAGGCGGATTTTGATCAAAATAATATGCCGGTTGTTACAACTGTGTTTGATACAACAGGTGCGCGTCGTTTTGCGAGATTAACAACAGAACATGTTAATGAACGATTCGCAATTGTATTGGACGGACGTGTTCTGTCTGCGCCAACAATTCGTGAACCAATTCCGGGCGGTCGTGGTCAAATATCAGGTGGCTTTACGCTTCAGGGGGCCAAAGATTTAGCGGTGCTGTTGCGCAGTGGTGCATTGCCGGCACCCCTGCAGGTTATCGAAGAAAGAACAGTTGGTGCAGGTTTGGGTGCCGATACAATTGCGGCCGGTAAAATTGGGTCTGCGGTTGGTGTTCTGTTTGTTGTTTTGTTTATGATATTGTTATACGGCAGATTTGGGGCTATTGCAGATTTGGTTTTGATGGTAAATTTGGCGATGATTATCGGTGTGTCCGCGTTATTTGGTGCAACACTTACATTGCCGGGTATTGCGGGTATTGTATTAACATTGGGTATGGCGGTTGACGCAAACATTTTGCCATTCGAACGAATCCGCGATGAAGTCAGGGCGGGTGTTCCAACATTGCGTGCGGTTGATGAAGGTTTCCGTCGTTCTGCAAAAACAGTAATGGATAGTGAATTGACTAATTTGATTTGCGCATTGGTGTTGTTCCAATTTGGTGCAGGACCGATTCGTGGATTTGCAGTCACATTATCGGTCGGTGTTATTACAACATTATTCACATGTTTATGCTTGTCGCGTGTCCTTATTGATTGGTACATGGCTGGCAAGAATAGAGCAATTGATTATGTTAAAGTTCGTAAAGGGGAATAATTATGCAACTACATTTTATGAAATATCGTAAATTATCGTATTGGGTTTTTGGTATTGCGATGGTTTTATCTGTGTTGTCTTTGATATTCAAAGGCTTAAATTATGGTATTGATTTTGCTGGTGGTATTTCGATGGAGGTGACACCAGTTAACGCAGAATATACCATTGATAAAATGCGACATGAATTGTCTGCATTTGACCCTGAATTACAGGCTGTGGACGGTGGTTCGGTTTTGGTGCGTGTTGGTTTGCCCAAGGGGGCGACGGATACACAACAAAATGAACGTGTGCACGAAATAAAAAATATCTTAGGTGAAAATGTTACATATTCCCAGGTCCAGATTGTTGGACCAAAAATCGGTGGCGAATTGGTTCGTGGTGGTATCTTGGCTATCTTGGTTTCGTTTGTCATGATGGCAATTTATGTTTGGATACAATATCGCGGTGGATATGCAATCGGATCGTTTGTTTCGTTGTTAATAGACTTTGTTTTAATGTTTGGTTTTTATTCGATTATGGGATTGGAATTTGACCAAACAGCGATTGCGGTTATTTTGATGGGTGTTGGATATTCCATTAATGATAAGGTTGTGAACTATGACCGAATCGAAGAAAATATGAAACGTTATCATAAAATGCCAATGAGTGATGTTATTGATTTGTCTGTTAATGAAATGTTACGCAGAACGGTTATGACATCTGTATCAACGATATTGGCGTTGGTTGGTATATATTTGTTCGGTGGTGCAATGTTGCGTGATTTTGCAATTGCTATGACATTCTCGGTCGTATCTGGAACTTTGACCAGTATGTATATATCGAATGTAATTTTGTATCACTTTAACTTACGTGAATCAGATATAAAGTAATTACTACACACAGTAGGGGGATAAATATGAAAATATTAAAATTGATTTCAATCTTGGTTTTCGGGTTTATTCCCGCTATCTGTTTGGGTGATGGTATGTTTACCGAAACAGACCGTGCACCCAATGGTATAAACCTATCTGTGCTATCTGATAATATTGCTGATATTTATGAAAAACTAGACGGTGTTCGTTGGGCGGGTAAAAGTGTAAATGTCGCAATTGAATCGTTGGAAAACCTTAATCCTAAGGCGCATATCGCCGCGACTGATGAACGCGTTGTTTTGGTTTGGGGGGATTCTATTATCGGAAATTATCCGCGCCCAAGCGATAAAGATTGGCGTTCCTTTGGTGAAATAACAACCGCGGTTTTATTAAAGATAATGGAAAATGATTCCAGATTACAGCAATTCAGCGAAGAGCAAATTTATAAGATTCTGGTTGATGCGTTGGTAAAGGGTATTGATGAAAATGGACGTTATATTTATTCTGAACAAGATTTGTTACAAGATGGACGAATTTTAACCAGTGCAGGAATTCAAGGCGCACGTGATCAGTATGGTAATTTTCGTATCACTGGGATTTATAAATCTTCGCCTGCGGATATTGCCGGTATATCCGAAGGTGATTTAATTGATAAAATAAATGGACGTGAAATATCAGAATTGTCAGATGGTGATATAGATGTCGCATTCAATGGATTAAGTTCGGGGACACTTAAATTACATTTATTAACACCGATGGGCAATCGTGATGTTGTATTAAGACGCGCAACAGTTGTACTTAGTGATGCAGATATAATTCACAGAACAACAACAGATGGTGAAGAAATATTGGAAATTGTTGTTCATCGTGTATCTGATAATTCCGTGGCAATTGTGAGTGAAGCGTTGGAAAAATATGCGTCGACCAGTGGTATAATTTTAGATTTGCGTTCTGCAACGGGTGATGATATTCGTTCTGCGGCACAGATGTCTGGTTTGTTCTTGGGGGCGGTGCCAATAATGCGTGTTGTTGAAACCATGGCCCAAGAGGTTGAGGTGGTACCGGGTGGTGATGCAGTAACCGACGCAAAAATTGTTGCGGTGGTGTCTGATATGACGCGTGGCACCGCAGAGGCAATAGCCGCGGCATTATATGAATATGAACGCGCAGTGTTGATTGGAACACCAACAGCAGGCGTGGGCCGTGTCGCAACACGTATAGATTTAAAAAATGGTGGTATATTAGAGTTGATGAATAAGTCATTAAAAACAAATAGCGGTAGAAATATAGATGGTCGTGGTGTTTTTCCGTTAGTGTGTTTGTCTAATATTCGTTCTGAATCACAACAGAGTGCGTTTTTGGTAAATGTTATAAATAATGATTTCAATCGTCATGATTATAATCAGGATACAGACGTTGATATAAATGCCCTGCGTCGTGGGTGTCCTGTTATTACATCGGGCGAAGATGAAGACGCATTATCTGCGGCGATGTCTGTTAAAATTTTGACAGATGATAAAATTTATAATCGTTTAATTTCAGAATAGGGGAAATTGCATGTTTCTATCCAAAGATAATAAAATCAAATGGCGCTTGTTGGGTTTTAGCGCAATAGTCGTAATCGTATTGTGCGTGTTGGGTGTCGCGTGGTTTGATAAACCGCTATATGTTTTGTTGCGTAACCTGGATTGTGGTTTGTTTAAAATTTTTGAATATGTATTTGATGCATGGGTTTGGTTGGTTGGTTTTGGTATTGTTACATTATATGTGTATATAAAGAAAATTCTGAAATCACCAAATAGTTTTAAGAATAATGTAAAAAATTTAAAATTAATTAGTATTATAAAAGATGCATATGCAAAGGTTAAAAACAATTATGCGTTTTGGATGTTTTGTTCGGTATTGTGTGCAAGTGTTATTGGTAAAATATTAAAGATTTGTATTGGTCGTTTCAGACCTGTATTTTTTGAAGCGTTGGGTATAACGGGTTTTAAACCGTTTGCGACAGATTGGGCATTTAATTCGATGCCGTCGGGGCATACATTTGCGACATTTGCTGCGCTGGTTATGGTGGGGATGTTAAAGCCAAAGTATAAACCGCTTACTTGGTCATTCGCAATATTAATTGGTGTGTCGCGTGTTGCTGTTGGTGCACATTGGCCAACAGATGTTTTGTTGGGTGCATTTATCGGAATGGTTGTCGCAGATTTTGTGTTGGCACATTTTCGTAAGTAAATTTTGTTTTTTCTGTTTTTTTATGATAAAATACTCCGTATGGAATCGAGAAAACGTTTTTTACCAGAAAGTTTTTCTGTGGCATTAAAGCATGGCTTGACCCGTATTGCAGGTGTGGTGTTGGTGCTGGTGGGACTATGGGCGGTGCTTGCGTTGTTCTTTCATAATCCGTATTTAGATGGTTGGGCGACGGCCAGTACATTTGGCAATCAGTCAATAATGGGAAATATTGTCGGTTTTTTGCGATATGGTGTTGGCTTTGTTCCCACGTTATTTATCTTTTTATGTGTTATTCGTTGGGGAATTGCGTGTTTGGTTGGCGATATAGATACTTTTGCACCAGAATATAATTTTTTACGAACTTTCATTGCGTTGTGTATAGGTAGTGCTGGTATTGGAATGGTTGTGCCAAAGTCATCATTTGGTGGAATGTTGGGTTTTATTGCTGCATCTGATGTTTATTCACTTATTGGGAATTGGTGTGTATTGGTCGGGGCTTTGTTGTTGGTTGGTTTTTGTTTGTTGGCTGGTGCTTTATTAAATATAAAGTGGGATAATATTGTCTCTATTGGACGCAAGGTTTGGCGTGTTATCAGATGGATACTTGCCGCATTCCATATTGTTGCACCAATAGAGGTTGAAGAAGAAGAAGCTGAAGAAGAATACGAAGAAGAAGAAACAGACGAAGAAGTAGAGGAAGAAGAAAAAACAAAGAAAAAATCGCGCAGGCGTGTGGTGCCAATGGCGGTTAGTTGTGCCATGGCGGAAGATTTTCAATTACCAGATCCCCGGTTTTTACAAAAATCTGTATTTGGTAAAAATATTGTTACACCTGAATTGAAACGGACAGCCGAATTGATGGAGGCTAATTTTGAAAACTATGGTGTGGTTGGTAAGGTTACAGGAATTCGCCCAGGGCCAATCGTTACATTGTATGAATTTATGCCCCAAGATGGTGTTCGTATGGCAGATATTAGTAAAACTGTGACCGATATGGTGCGTGCGATGGCAACCGAAAAAATTCGTATTGCACATATTCCGCGCACACAATTAATTGGTGTAGAAATGGTTAATATGAGTCCGCAAACAGTGCGCTATCAAACACTGATAGATAATGAGTTTTTTATAAATTCTAAGTTTCGTATACCGCTTGCGCTGGGGGTGGATATTGGTGGTAATCCAATGTATTACGATTTGGCAAAAATGCCGCATATGTTAATCGCAGGTCGAACTGGGTCTGGAAAATCTGTATTTGTTCAATCTATTATCACATCAATCGTGTATCACTTTACGCCCGATAAATGTAAGTTGATTATTATTGATCCAAAGGGAGTTGATTTTGGATTCTGGGATGATATTCCACATTTGATTACACCAATTGTAAAATTGGATGCGGCTGCGGCAGTTAATGTTTTAAAGTGGGCTGTGCGTGAAATGGAAGAAAGATATAAACAATTGCAGGTTCTGAATGCACGTAATATAGAAAGTTATAATGAAATCGCAGCAGAAAAGCGTGAAAGTGGCGAAACGGTTACGCGTCAGGTTCCTGTTGGTACAGATGAAGAAACAGGCGAATTGTTATTTGAAGAACAAGAAGTCGATTTGTCTGATATGCCTTATATTGTTATTATTATTGATGAGGTTGCAGACCTGATGTCACTCGCCCGGAAAGAGGTTGAAGCCTGTGTTCAGCGTATCGCACAAAAGGCACGTGCAGCAGGTATTCACCTGGTTATGGCGACACAGCGACCAGATGCGACAACAATTACAGGTGTTATCAAAGCGAATTTCCCGACACGTGTTTCTTTCCAGGCGCGAAGTGTTATTGACTCTATGACAACACTGGGCGAAAAAGGTGCTGAACAATTATTGGCATGTGGCGATATGTTGTTTAGTGAGGCCGGCCGTATCCCTGTGCGTATACATGGTGCGTTTATATCTGATGATGAATTGACCAAAGTTGGTAATTTCTTGCGCAAACAATGTAGTCCTGATTATGTTAGTGGTGTTACGGAATCCGAAGAAAGTATTGCGGTTGGAAATGGTGCTGGTGTGGATGCCAATAATAGTAAAGAAGCCAAAAATGCAGATTTATATATCCAGGCAAAAGAAATTATATTGCGTGATAAAAAACCAACAATTTCATATCTGCAACGCAGATTAGGTGTTGGTTACAACAAGGCGGCAAGTTTTATGGAAAAGATGGAGCAAGAAGGTATTGTTAGTGCCCCAGATGCAAACAATAAACGTCATATTTTATAAATTATAGAAAGTGCTTTTTTCTGATTCGTTTTTATGATATAATTGACATCAGAAAGTAAGGAGTTTTTATATGAAAGTTCAGTTCTCAATTGCTGTTGCGGCTTTGATGGCAATGACGGGTGTTGGATATGCAAATGCTGCAAAATGCACAAATTGTGCCAAAACCCCATCGGTTAAGGTTTATAACAATATAAATTATATTGGTTATCCAACCAAGATCAAGACAGGGGGAGTTGTTGGAAAAGATTGTCCAGATGATATTACTGTTGCCTCAAAAAAAGCTGTATTATATAAAGGCATTGATGATTCCAAAAATGCGAGATCTGTGAAAAATGCAAAATCAATTTCTGATTGGTCTAGTTCAAGACGCAAATATTATTTAGCGCATCCATTTTTTCAACCATTGCAATATAAATTTGGTTCTGTGACAGATTTTGCTTATAACTATAATAGATATAATGTTGATTTCTTTGGTCAAGGACCTGTGTTGTACAGTCCAAAGGGTGATGTTATTCCTCTTGATGGGCAGGGTGCTAAATGGACGGGTTCTGGTTTTTCTATTAAAGAAGATTTAAGTTTTGGTATTACTGACAGATTGGCGTTGATGGGTATGTTGCGTTATGATTATACGGATTCAAAATTTGATTGGAGTAACGGAACATCTGATTCTGAGACAACAAGTGGTCTAAACATGTGGGGGTTGGGTGTTCAGGGACGTATCGTTGATACCGATGATTGGATTGCAACAACATCTTTCTATTTTGAACATCAAAAAGATTTCGCAAATAATTTCATATTGGAATTAAAGGCGGGATATAAAATTTCCCAATCTACACTTTATGTCTTGGGACGTGGTTGGCTTGTTGATTTTGACGGAAATACCTATGGTAATGGTATAAGCGGACGCGATGATGGTGAAGAATGGGCAACTATATTTTTAGCATACAAAAAAGATGTCGATAATGCATTCTATGGCGAATTAGGTTTTGGTGATTTTACTGTGTTGGCCAAGGATTGGACGTTGAATATAGAGGCATTGTTTGGTTATTATGATTGGCATAACCAGTTGTCATTAAAAGCGGCATTTGGTTGGCAACCAAATGATTGGTTTGCGTTGAATTTGTACGGTCGTGCTGCATTATATGATAGTGCTAAATCAAAAGATATTGACGTTTATTACCGTAGTACAGGTTTGTATGAGGATATGGAATTTAAAAAACCAGCAACAAGATGGTATCCATGGGGTGGTGCTCACCTTAGTGATTATCAAGAATATTCTGTTGGATTACAGGCGATATTTATGTTCTAGGTGTTTTTAAAATACTATCCAGATAGTTTGTGTCTGGATAGTATTTATCTTACTATGAGGGAGAAATTATGCGTAAATTTTTATTTTTTGTGTTTTTAAGTGTGTTTTGTTCGGGGGCATATGCAATAGAAATTGCAGATACTTTTTCACCCGATGATTTAGATACTTCATCATCATCTGGGCAAATGTATGGTGGTGGTGAAGTTGCTGCTAAAGAAACAGCAAAGGTACCACATACGCTAGCGAATGATACATCAGATCCATTGTTTATGTTGGCGGCCCAATCTGTCATGTCTGAAACGGATGTTAGATATTATGATGAAATTTTACGTGTTGGTGAAACTTTATCTTATGGTTTAAATGATAGATTTACACTACAGGGTAATATCCACTATCAGTTTGGTTTTAATCATGGGGGAAATGGTTTTTCTGCGTTTGACTTAGGGGCTAAATATCGTATGGGAATTGCCTCTGATAATAGTGCAGGTATGGTTTATGATGTTTTGTTTGGATTAAAATTTGGTGGCTCTGAACAAGTCAGAAGTCCGGAATATGCAAACTC
Source organism: Alphaproteobacteria bacterium (assembly GCA_024402765.1). Classification (GTDB taxonomy): domain Bacteria; phylum Pseudomonadota; class Alphaproteobacteria; order Rs-D84; family Rs-D84; genus Enterousia. Next base: position 81,568 of record JAKSTC010000001.1, on the reverse strand, counting down.
TACTTATTATGCGGGGTTGCGTTTCGGAAAACAATGGAAAGGTCTAAGTTTGGCAGGAACTATTAAATCTAATTGGATTTTTAGTGATGAACGTGGAATGGCATATTTGAATTTTGTTCCCGAAGCATATTTTCGTTTGAACGATGAATGGCGTCTGGGGGCTGGATTTGATTTTTTGAAATCTACAAGTCGTAATTTATTGCGTGACCAAGAATGGATGAATTTTAAGTTGGTTCATCAATTTGGTTGGACACAATATGTAGGAATGCTAGAATATGAATTTGAAGAAAAGCAATTGTTGGTCGGGTTAAAATTAAATATACTGTTTTAAAAGTAAATCGCCATTTGGCGATTTATTTTTTAATTTGTTCGCGTAAATTATCCCAATATTCAACACGTTTTTTTATCTCTCGTTCGAAACCACGTTCAATCGGATTATAAAATTTTTGCCGGGACATTTTTTCTGGAAAACAGTTTTGACCACTGAAACCTGATGCTGTATCTGGCTCATATATATAACCATCTCCATATCCCATTTCTTTCATCATTTTTGTTGGGGCGTTTAAAATGTTTTTTGGTGGTGGTAAACTGCCGCTTTCCTTGGCACATGCGTATGCCGCAGATTGCGCGCGATAATTAGCGGTGCTTTTTGGCGATGTCCCCAGATATATAACCAGTTCTGTTAATGCGAGGTCGCCTTCTGGGCTACCCATTCTTTCGTATGCCTGCCATGCAGAAATCGCAATTTGTAATGCATTTGGATCAGCCAAACCAATATCTTCCATTGCAAACCGTGTTAAACGTCGGAATAAATACATTGGATCCTGGCCTGATGTCATCATGCGCGCAGTCCAATAAAGTGCGGCATCAGTGTCTGATGCACGCAAAGATTTATGAACCGCAGATATTAAATTATAATGTTCGTCACCGTGTTTGTCGCCCAGAGGTGCACGTTTTTGAATAACCTTGTCTAAATCTTCAGAATCTAAATCGTTTTTAAAATTTGCACTGATTAAATACTCAACGGTATTTAATAAAAATCTGGCATCACCATCTGATATCTGGGCAAGGTGGGTTCGCGCATCATTTGTCAAAGGTAATTTTTTATCTAAAAATTTTTCAGCGCGATTAATTAATATTAATAAATCATCTGTGTTTAATGGTGACAAAACCCCAACATGACAACGCGACAGTAACGCGTTATTCAAATTAAAACTGGGGTTTTCGGTGGTTGCACCCATAAAAACAACAGTACCATCTTCGAGATATGGTAACAATGTATCCTGTTGTGTTTTATTAAAACGATGGATTTCATCTATGAATAATAATGTGCCGCGTCCGATTTCGCGATTCATACGCGCAGCATCCATTGCCTTTTTTACATCAGCCGTTCCAGAAAATACCGCAGACATTGGGACAAAATCCATGTCCACAGAATTGGCGAGTGCGCGCGCAATTGTCGTTTTGCCACAGCCCGGTGGCCCCCACAGTATCAGGTTTGATAATTTATGATTTTCAACCATTTTACGAACCAGACCGTTTTCACCCAGCAGGGCAGTTTGCCCAACAACTTCGTCAATTGTATTGGGACGCATAAGGTCGGCCAAAGGACGCGATTCTGATTTCATTTTATTTTAATTTTATATATCTTTTGTGGTATAATTGTAATAAAGATATTCGCTATAAGCAAATGATAAATTATAGACAAAACAGAGGTCAATGGGATATGAAAGTATACGTGAACTATAATAATCGTGCTTGGAAAAAATACGATATAGATTTTGAAAAAATTGCAAATGCTGGTGTGGGCGCGCAGTATAAAGATGCAGAGGTATCAATCACACTTACGGGTGATAAAGAAATACACAAATTAAATCGCGAATATCGTGGTATGGATAAACCCACAAATGTTTTGTCTTTTGAATTGGGTGATGATGTTTTATTGGGGGATATTTATATCTCACTCGATACCGTTAAGCGCGAAGCCAAGGATGCAAATATTAGTGTCGAAGAACATACCGCCCACATGATTGTTCATGGCGTTTTACATTTGTTAGGCTATGATCATTTGAATAACAAGCAAGCAACCATTATGGAATCCAAAGAAATAAAAATATTACAAAAATTGGGTATAAAAAATCCATACGCAGATTCGATATGTGAATTGTGTTCGAGTTGCCCTGGAAATAAATTAATAAAATTCTTTAATCGTTTTCATATTAAATCTGGTGGTGTGTGGCATTTGATTTTAAATGCACTTTTTGGTGCGATTGCTGCGTTGGGGTTTGCGCCGTTTAATATGTGGTGGGCAACTGTTTTGGCATTTATGGGTGCATATCATTTTGCAACACGTGATGAAAATGTTGGTTTTTGGAAATCATGGTTGCGCGCAATGCCATTTGGTGCAATGTATGCAATTGCGATGTTTTGGTGGACATTGCATTCGATATATGTTGTGCCTGCGTTGGCCCAGGTATATTCTGTGTGGACAATACCTGCGGTTATTGGAATCGGTATTGTTGGGGCAATATTTTTTGCCCTGCCATTTGGGTTAATTGGATTTAAAAAAATCAGAAATAATATAAAACCGGTTTTGTTTGCATTAGCGTGCAGTGCCATATTATGGTTGCGTGAATGGATCTTTACAGGTTTTCCATGGAATCCAATTGCAAATATTATGTTGGGTTTCCCAATCGTTGCAAATTCAATGGCATTGTGGGGGGCGTTGGGTTTGTCTTTTGTAATTATTGGCTTGATTGCTTATTGGGTTACCGTTTTGCGTAACATAAAATGTGGAACATGTTGGTTTGGATTTTTGTGTTTTGTTGCGTTGTTTGGAATTGGCCTTGTCGCGGGCAGGGCGAATATAGAATATGCAAATATCGGGTTAGACGCACCAATGCCAATTATCCGAATTGTGCAACCCGCAACAAGTCAATCCTCAAAATCACCAATGACGCGTGAAGATATGTTGCAATATGCGCAAAATAGAATTTCTGAATTGGTAGATTTGGGTCAGGGTGAAATAGACGTCGATTTAATTGTGTATCCAGAAACAACATATCCATTTGTTGCACGACGTGGTGATATTATGCCAATAGCCCAGGCATTACAAAATAATGTAATTATTGGTGCAAATACTTTTTCTGGAAATGAATTTTATAATTCAATGGTCATTGCAGATAAAGATGGTCAGATTACAGAAATGTATTATAAATCGCACCTGGTACCGTTTGGTGAATATAGTCCGTTTAGTTTCTTTAAGGCAACGGCGGAATTAACACCGGGATTGGGGCCTGAATTAATAAGTATTCCTTATGGCGAAGAACAAGAATTTTTGTTCGCACCGGCGATTTGCTATGAAATTATATTTTCGAATTCACTCGTTGGTCGCCAAGATTTAGATGCAATTATAAATATTACAAACGATAATTGGTTTGGTGGGACACCGGGAACATACCAACATCTGGATATGGTGCGCAGGTATGCAATTGAATCGGGTGTGCCAATTATCCGTGCAAATTATTCGGGCATAAGTGCGTTTGTGTCGGCAGAGGGCGAAGTGGTATCGTCATTGCCGGTTGGGGTGCGTGGAACGCTCGATGGATTTGTGTTTGGAGCGCATTTAACCCCATACAGAACAATAGGATTAAATTATTGGATGCTGATATTGGTTGCTTTGGCGGGGCTATTGGTTTGGGCAATCGGTAAAAAACATTGACTTTTGGGAAATGGAGTTATACAATAAAGACGTTATGAAATTACTTGGTTTGTTATTTGTCTCAACTACTGCAACCCCTTTGGGGGTATAATTTCTATTTGCACGAATTGTGCACGCGTATTATAATAATCAAAAATCTAACAAATTAAAAAATATAAGGTAGTTTATTATGTCTTATCCAATTGAAATTATTCGTCACTCACTGGCGCATGTTATGGCGGCGGCAATTAAAAAATTATATCCAGATGTTAAATTTGCTGGTGGTCCTGCGATTGAAAATGGGTTCTATTATGATTTTGATACAGAACATCGTTTTTCCGAAGAAGACTTTGCGGCGATTGAAAAAGAAATGAAATCTTTGATTAAGTCAGATGGTCGTTTTGAACAAAAAATTGTATCACTGTCAGAGGCTAAGGAAATCTTTGCAGATCAACCATATAAAATGGAATGGTTGTCAGAATATGATGCAAATGGGGAAAAATTGTCTGTGTACACTTTCCGTGATTTTGTTGATTTGTGTCGTGGACCACATGTTGCATCATCCAAAGATTTACCAAAGGATGGGTTTAAAATTAAATCTGTGGCGGGCGCATATTGGAAGGGTGATTCCAAAAATAAAATGTTGCAACGTATTTATGTTGATGCGTTTGAATCCAAAGAGGCATTAGATGAATTCTTGAAAATGCAGGAAGAAGCGGCGGCGCGCGATAATCGTAAACTGGGTAGAGATATGGACCTGTTCCATTTTGAACCTGAATATGCACCGGGTGCAGTATTTTGGCATGACAAGGGTTATAAAATTTATCGCAAGTTGATTGAATATATTCGTATGCGTCAGGAAAAGGCAGGGTATCAGGAAATATCAACACCTTCTGTGATGGATAGGTGTTTGTGGGAACGGTCGGGCCATTGGGCAAAATATGGCGCGCATAATTATTCTGGTAAAACACAAGATGGTAAAGTGTTTTGTGTGAAGCCTATGTCGTGCCCAGGTGGAATGTTAGTGTTTGGTCAGGGTATTAAATCATATAAAGATTTGCCACTTTATTTGGCAGAGTTTGGTAAGGTAAATCGGTATGAAGCCGCAGGTTCACTGGCGGGGTTAATGCGTGTTCGTGAATTTACCCAAGATGATGCACATATTTTCTGTACCGAAGAACAATTGGAAACAGAGGTTGTAAAAATCTTGCGCTTTATTAAGGATATTTATGGCAAATTTGGATTTGATAAAATTTCTATGAAATTGGCAACACGTCCATTGTCTGAATTCCGCATTGGGTCTGATGAAGTATGGGATAAAGCAGAGGGCGCGCTTAAAAATGCATTGGATAAAAATGGTATAGAATATGAAATCGCAGAAAATGATGCGGCGTTCTATGGTCCCAAAATTGATAATTATCTGAAAGATTCTATGGGACGTGTATGGCAATGTGGGACTGTTCAATTGGATATGAATTTACCAGAACGTTTTGATTTGTCTTATATTGGTGAAGATGGTGAAAAGCATCGTCCAATTATGTTGCATCGTGCTATGTTGGGTTCTATTGAACGCTTTATGGGAATATTACTTGAATCAACAGGTGGTAATTTACCATTGTGGTTGTCCCCAGAACCCGTTGTTGTTGTTCCGGTATCTGAAAAATATCGCGACTATGCCGAATATGTCGTAGCGCAGTTGAAAAACGCGGGTGTTAATTCGCGTGGTGACTGGCGTGACGAAAAGGTTAATTACAAAGTGCGTGAATTGTCATTGTCCAAGACACCAATTATTGCGGTTGTCGGCGAAAAAGAAATGGCGGATAAATCTGTAACTCTGCGTCGTTTGGGAGTTGAAAAACAGGAAGTCATTTCATTATCTGAATTTGTTGAACAAATGAAATCGGCAATTAAAATGCCAGAATAAAAGGTGAAAAAATGAAAAAAATAATATCTGTGTTGATGTTGGGGGGTGTTGTGTTTGCAGTTGCAGGATGTGCTTGTAACTGCAAAAGTGAACCAATGGTTCAAGAGAACCAAAAGTTAATCGTTCCACCAAATTTTGGTAATATGCCAAAATAAATTATTCGTAATGATTTGTTTTTGTGGTATAATATACCATGAGTACATATTTAAAACAAGGGGGGAAACCTTATGAATAACGACGAAGAAACTTTAGACTTACTTGACCTGGACGACGATACTGGTGATGTTTTGCCAGATGTTGCACCATTAAGCGCGCCAAGACCGAAAAAACCTTGGCTGTTGTTGGGGGTCGCAGTTGCAATAATTGTTCTCGCAACATATGTTATTGTAAAAACAGTTGGTGGAAATTCTTCGTCATCTGTAGATATTGACTTGGACGCGCCCGCATTGGTGGTTGATGGTGCTATTGCTGATTTAAAACCGGCACCGGTGGCAAAACCAGTTGTGCAACCGTTGCCACAACCTGCGGTAAAACCTGCGACAGTGCCAGAAACTAAACCCGTTGTTCAAGAAAATGCTAGTGTCCATGTTCGTCAGGTTCAGGATAGAAAGGATGTTACATTTAATCCTGCACAAACTGTAGATACCAAGCAGCCTGTAAAAAAAGCACCAGTATCAAAACCTGTATCAAAAGCACCTGCAGGCGCATGGTATGTGCAACTTGGGTCGTATAGTTCACGTGCACTCGCTGAAAATGGTGAACGCAAATTACGCGCAGAACATCCAGCATTGTTTAGTGGTATGCAAACAACAATTTTGGCGGCTGTGTTGAAAAATGGAACAACAACATATCGTTTGCGTGTTTCGTTCAATAATCAAAATGATGCTAATGGTTTTTGTCGTAATGCTAAATCAGATGGTTTAGACTGTTATGTCGCAAAATAAATAAAAGGGGATAAAAATGTTTGGAAGACTTGGTTGGATTGAAATTCTTGTAATTGTTTTGTTAGTTATTGTTTTGTTTGGTTATAACAAAATTCCTGGCATGATGAAAAATGTAGCTGATGGTGTAAAAATCTTTAAAAAAGAAATTGCACAAAAACCAGCCGAGAAGAAAAAATCAATCAAACATGGAAAGAAAGTTGAAAAAAAATAAAAAATACCCGCCAATTTAGCGGGTGTTTTTTTATTCTTTTTGTTCGTGTTCTTCCTGTTCTTCGATAGTCATTGTTGCAAGTGGGCGTGCTAACATTCGTTGCAATCCAATTTCTTCGCCAGATACAACGCTATAACCATATGTGCCATCCGCAATCCGATCAAGTGCAGCATTGATTTTTTTCATCATATTATTATCGCGTTGTTGCATGCGCAGATTTTTTGTTATCTCTTCTTCCATTGATGCGTTATCTGTATCATCACCAACACTGCCGGTATCTGTTTGATCGGCAAGACGTACGGAATTTAACATAGATGTTGCATCACTTTCAAGTTCTTGCTTTTGTGCAGATAATAATTGATAGAAATACGCTAAATGTTCAGGACACATATATGGTTCTGATTTTTTTGGAATGTACTTAGGTGGTAGTTCTATGTTCTTGTAATCTTTTTTAGGAGCCATCTTATCATCCTTTTAGTTCTTGAATCCATGCTTTTAAGGTGTCTTCATCCATAAGACCAGTTCTGGCCTCAACTAATTCGCCATTTTTAAATGCCAAAACAGATGGAATACTACGAATGCCAAATTTTGTAGGCGTTGTTCGATTTGTATCATCAATCTCAAATTTTACAAAATGAACATCGTTGACCTCAGTGGATACGGATTCAAATATTGGACCAAACATACGGCATGGACCACACCAAGATGCCCAAAAGTCCACCAATGTTATACCGTCTTTAATCATAGATGTAAATGTTACGTCGTTTGCATGTTCCAAAGCCATTTTTTTCTCCTTTGGTTGTTGATAATGTTAAAGAGTGTATTATAATCACTAGAAAAAGCAAGAGAAATCATAATGAAAAAAATCATATATTTGGATGCGGCGGCAACATATTTAAAGCCTGAAAAAATGATAAAACGGCAGGCTAATTTTTTGCGAAATGAATATGCAAATTCAGGGCGTGGGGTGTGCGCCCGCGTGTCAAATGTTGATAATATGGTTCGTGTTACACGCGAATTAGTGGCAAAATTCATCAATTGTGATTCGGAAAATGTTGTGTTTACTTTTGGGACAACTGACGGTGTTAACAGGATTTTAAATATCTTACGCGCGACCAAGGGAATGTGGGGTAAAAATACTGTTTGCTGTGGGTCTGATTTAGATCATCATAGTTTAAGGGGGCCATTTGAAAATTCAGAATCTAAATTTGTTGTTTGCCCATTGGATAAAAATTTGAATATAGATTACAAAAAAATTCCATATTGTGATGTTTTATTGATAACCGCAATGTCGAATGTGTTGGGAGTGCCCCAGGATGTTGAAAAAATTATAAAATATGCACGCAAAAAAAATCCAAATGTAATTACGGTTGTTGACTGTGCCCAGTACGTCGTTCATAACGCAATAGATGTCAAAAAATGGGATTGTGATTTTATGTGCTTTTCGGGTCATAAAATTGGCGCGGATACAGGTGTTGGGGTAATGTATATCAAAAATCCAGAACGTTTTAGTCCTGATAAATTCGGCGGTGGAATGGTTAAAAGAATCGTTGATAAAAAATGGATTTTGGAACAAGAACCGAATCGATTTGAAGCGGGAACATTGCCGATAACACAGATTGCCGGGTTGTCAGTCACTATTACAGAATTAGAAAAGCACAGACCCGATTTAAATTTAATTAAATTTATGTATGATGAATTGTCTAAGAATAAAAGAATACATATTATATCAAAACCAAATTCGTCTGTTTTAAGTTTTGTTATTGATGATATGCATGTTCTAGATTTTGGGGCATTAATTGCACAGTATAATATTTGTATGCGTGTCGGAAATATGTGTGCGTCATGGATACATAAGTTCTTTGGTGTTGATGGCTCAATCAGAATATCTGTGGGTTCATGGAATACAATGCATGATATAAAATACGCAATTAAAATAATAAATAAAATAATAAAATGATAACTAAACAAGATGTTATAGATGTTTTGCAAACAATATATGACCCAGAGGTTCCTGTGAATATCTGGGATATGGGTTTAATTTATAATATAGAAATTTCCGAAACTGATATAAAAATTGATATGACCTTTACAAGTCCGACATGTCCATTAATGGATGAAATATTAGGTCAGGTTAAATCAAAGGTATCAGAGATTGCACATGGGCTAAATATCGTTGTCAATTTGGTTTGGGAACCTGCATGGGATTTGTCGCGCATGTCAGATAAAGCGCGTTTAGAATTAGACTTAACAAATCAGGGGTGGTAGAAATGGAATATAGTGAGATAAAGCAAATTTTACAGTCTATTACAGACCCAGTTGAAAAGTTGGAAATGGTTATGGATTTTGGAAAGTCTTTATCGCCCGTGCCAGCGGGGGCAAAGTGCACTGAGATTTTAGGTTGTTCGTCCTATGTTGAAATTTGTCGTCATGGGGATAAATTTTATGGGCGCGCCGATTCGAAATTGGTTGCTGGTATTGTTGCTTTAATTATGGCGATGATTGACGGTAAAACAATAGCAGAAATTAAATCGATGGATATAGCACAAGAAATATCAGAGTTAAATATAAATTTAGGAATTGCTAGGTTAGGTGGAATAAATTCTATGGCTAGTTTTTTTAAAAATTTATGATAAAATGTCTATGATAAGAGGGTGATATGGGCGAAGATGAGAAAATGTTTCAAATTGGTGTACGTGCATTGATTGCGGTTGCTTTGTTGACTGTTGGTTTGCAGGTGTGTTACAGGACACAAAAAAATGCATTGAACGACATAAGAAGAGAAACAAAAATTACAAGTCAGAATCTTACAGTTGCCCAGACGCGATTCGAGTCGTTAACCAGACCTGAATTTTTGCGTGGTGCGGTTGTTGAAATGAATCCAAAGGCAGAAATTGTTGGCTCAACAAAATATATTTCTATTGATGATATCCCAATGAGGTAGGCATTTGTTTGAAATAGGAAAGGATATTTGCAGATTTTGTTATATACGTGAAAACGTCGCTGGCGGATATAAAGTAAGACTAAGAGTCATTCACATTATTATACTTGGTTTGTTTTGCTTATTTGCGGTTTGGACATTAGTGCTGGGAATACAAGGAAACGCAAAACAAAAAAGTTATACACAAAATAATTTAGCTGAAAGGGCGGAAATTTTTGACAGAAACGGCGAAGTGTTGGCTAAAAATGTCATTTCTGGACATATTATGTTAAGGCCTGTAGCTGTTGATGATATTGATACAACTGCCCAGATTATACACAAAGCAATACCAGAGTATTCTGTGAATGATGCTATTAATTTTATTAATGCTGGCAAGTTTGTATATTTAAAAAAATATGCCAATGATGTGCAACTCGATATAGTAAAAAAAGCTAAATTGCCGGGATTGGAAATAGAACCAACGTATATGCGCCATTATCCAAAAGGTCGTCGTTTTTCACATATAATAGGTTTTGTAGGAAGAGATGGTTATGGATTAGAAGGTGCAGAAAGAGTCTATGATAAATATTTAAGTGAAAATAAAGACCCATTATACTTATCCATAGATGCCCATGTACAAGAACAATTTTATACTCAATTAACTATTGCTATGCAGGAATATCAAGCCAAGGCTGCAATGGGTATGCTTATGAATTCGCGGACAGGAGAAATTATTGCGATGGTGTCTTTGCCGGATTATAACCCATCAAACATCGGGGCGGATCCTGTTGTAAATAGAAAATTTAAACCAATGCGTGATATTTTAGAAATGGGATCTATATTTAAGATATTTAATACTGCGATGGCATATGAACAAAAAATAAATAAATTGTATTACATAAAAAAACCATATCCATTATATACAAAACGCGGTAAATATATTGCAACTATTTCAGATGTAAGTAGTTTTAAACCAACAAAACCATACTTTAATATTGATGAAATTATGATACATTCTTGTAATGTTGGAAGTGCGCAAATTGCATTAGATTTACCAGATGGAACACAGAAAGAATTCTTTGAACGTTTACATTTTAATCAACCGCTTGATTTGGAATTTGGACGCACAGAAAGACCACAAATGCCGCGGCAGTGGGAAATTACAGAAAAGGCAACAGTTGCGATTGGACATGGAATATCCGTGACACCTATGCACGCATTTTTGGCGGTTAATGCAATGACAAACGGTGGTTTTTATATTTATCCTACATTAAAAAAACGTAATGTTGGGCGTGTGGTTGGTGAACGGGTATTGGATTCTGAAATTTCTGCTAAATTGCGTGATAATATGCGCCATGTTGCATCTGATACTAGTGGTAAAAGTGCACAGTCGAAAATCGCAGGCATTAATATCGGTGGTAAAACAGGAACTGCGGAAAAACGTCTGCCAAATGGTAAGACCGATAAAACGCGTAATGTAACCACATTTATCAGTGTGTTCCCAGTAGAAGCGCCACAGTATATTTCTTTGGTGACTTTGGATGAACCAAAGGCAACAAAAGAATCGTGGGGTTGGAAAACAGCCGCGTGGAATGCCGTTCCAGTTACGGGAAAAATCCTGGATGGAATCATACCATTGCTATTTGAATAAATTTTTTGTATAATATCATTGATAATAAAAAAAAGAGTGAAGCGTGAAAAGAATAGTTGATAAGTCCGTGCTTGGACAGGCATGGCTTGTGCCAGACGTTAGTGTAAGTGTATCTGATGATAATTTGGTAAAAAGTATTTTGCATAATCGTGGAATTGAGACTGACGATGATGTTGAACGTTTTTTAACCCCCAGTGTCAAAAATGAAATGCCTGATCCATCGTCGTTGATTGATATGGATAGGGCGATTGCTATCATAGAAAACGCAATATTAAATAAGAAAAAGATTGCGATTTATGGTGATTATGATGTTGATGGTATTACATCTACTGCCATTTTTGTTAAATATTTGCGTGCGCTGTCGGTGGATGTTGTTTGGCATATCCCAACACGTGATGGCGAAGGTTACGGACTTAATATATCCGCAATTGATGAAATCAAGACATTGGCGGTTGATTTAATTATTACTGTTGATTGTGGTATTAGTTGTGTGACAGAGGTTAATCATATTCATGATTTGGGAATGCAAGTTGTTGTTACGGATCACCATTTACCAGAAGAAAATTTACCAAATGCCGATGCGGTTGTTAATCCAAAACGTATTGATGATACATCTGGTCTTAATTATCTGGCGGGGGTTGGGGTTGCTTTTGTAACTTTGGTTGCGTTGAATCGGAAATTAAAATCGTGTAACAATGGTGATATTCGTGATAAAGCCGAACAAATTAATTTATTAAATTATCTTGATTTGGTGGCACTGGGAACGATATGTGACACAATGCCGTTGATTGGATTAAATCGTGCTTTTGTTGCGACAGGTTTGAAAATTATGTCTTTGCAACAAAATATTGGATTAAGGGCATTAATGCGGGTCGCAGGGGTAAAAAGGGTTACTGTTTATTCTGCGGGTTTTGTTATTGGTCCACGTCTTAATGCAGCAGGGCGTTTAGATTCTGCATCGCCTGCGCTGGAATTATTGTTAAGCGATAATCCATTGATTGTAAACGATTTGGCTGAAAAATTACATAAAATGAATCAAGAACGCGTTGATATACAAAATGCGATTATGCTGGATGCTATTGATATGGCGCAGGCCTGTTGTGACAAGGGGCATTGCAGTTTGTTCGTTTGTGGTGATAATTGGCATGGTGGGGTTATGGGAATTGTTGCTGGTCGCCTAAAAGACAAATATAATTTACCAACATGTGTTGCAACACGTATAGATGGTGTTATAAATGGTTCAGGGCGTTCAATACCATCGGTTGATTTAGGTAAAATTATCCATGATGCGATTGCTGCTGGAATTGTGAGTGAGGGTGGTGGTCATGCCGCAGCCGCAGGATTTTCGTTGCCCGCAGAAAAAGAAAACGAATTTTGTGAGTTTCTTGAGGAAGCAGTTCTGGGGCAATTAAATGGTGTTGTCCCTGTGCCAGAAGTAATGGCTGATGCCGAACTGGATGCGTCGGGTGCAAATATGAAATTGGTTAATGCGTTGTCGGCATTGGAACCATTTGGCCAGGGGAATCCAGAACCAATACTGATTTTGCACGGTGCAGTATTGCGGTTTGCAACCACAATGGGAAATGGCGCCCATGTGCGGGGCAGTGTGTCAACTGCAGATGGTTCAAGTTTGGCTTTCGTTGGGTTTAATTTAATGGGGACGCCTGTTGGTGATTTTTTACTGGACGAAGCGAATACAAACACTAAAATAACAATGTTGGGTCGATTAAAAGAAAACGAATATAACGGTCGGACATCGGCGCAATTTGTACTAGAAGATATAGCAATAATATGAACACAGAATTGAAAGTTTTAATTGAAAAAATATCCCAGGCAAAATCTATTGCCATTATGGCACATAAAAATCCTGATGCGGATGCGTTGTGCAGTTGTTTGGCTTTAATGCAATTAATAAAGTTGAATTTTGATAAAGATTGTGTTTGCGTTTATGATGGTAATATTCCTGATGCGTTGGATTATGTTCCACTGCGCGCGCGTATGAAATATTTTAATAATGTTGATTCATCAAACCCTTATGATTTGGTGTTGTTGCTTGATTATGGAACACCGAATAATATTGGTGGAACAAAGGTCTTTGTTGATAACGCAAAATACATTATTGAAATAGATCACCATAAAAACGATAACAAGTTGGGTCATACCTGTATTGATGATGAAACGGCTGCCGCAACTGGTGCAATGATATATGATATTATGTGCGAATTGGGGTGGCAGAAAGACGAAAAGATTTTAAATCTGTTGGCGCTGGCTATATTGACAGATACGGGAATGTTTAAATTTGTTCGTTCGGGACACTCACTGCGTATAATGGCGGATATGGTTGATGCGGGGGTTAATATTGGTCGCCTTATGGCGCTGTTAAACAATAAACCGTACAAGGCAGTTCAGACAGAGGCACGTGTCGCATCAGAGGCAGAGTTCTTTTATAATCGTCGTTTGGTTTTGGCAACCATAGATACCAAGGCGTACAGGAATATTGATGGTCGTGGTGAAATTGTTTTGAATTTGTTAAACCAAATAAAGGGTGTGGAATACATTGTTTTGTTAAAGCAACAAAAGGCAGAACAAATTGGTGTATCATTGCGCAGTAAAACAAGTCCGATAAATGATTTGGCAGAAAGTTTGGGCGGTGGTGGTCATGCATTTGCTGCGGGTGCGGTTGTTCATGATACACTCGAAAATGTGCGCGCAAAAGTTTTAAAAATGTTTGAAGGGAAATAAAGAGATGAGAAAAATTATATTAGTGTTTTTAGGTTGTCTGTTTTCTGTTAATACTTTTGCTGCGGTTGATACAAAACTGATTGCGTCTGCTGAAAAATATTTGAATTCTATAACGGGATTGATGGGTGATTTTGTTCAAACGTCCAACGGGAAAACGGATAAGGGTGTATTTTCTATGTTACGCCCGGGACGTGTGCGCCTGGATTACAATGATGCACCGGTTCAATTAATTTCTGATGGTGATGATTTATATTTTTTTGATAAATCTTTGGATCAAATAACTACGGTGCCACTGACCAGTACGCCGGCCGGGATTTTGGTTCGTAAAAATATAGATTTGCAAAATGCAGATATTGTTGTTTCTGAAACCAATGATGCAAAAAATACTTTTTCATTAAAGATGTTTTTGCGTGATCAAATGGGACTTGGGAATATGACGGTTGTGTTTAATAAAAATCCTGTGAAATTAAATTCTTGGACGGTTGTTGATGCAACGGGGGCAAAAACGGATGTTGTGTTTTCCGACCTAAAGAAAAAAACAGATTTTGATAAAAACTATTTTCAAATTCAACGACACAAGGTTGTTAATACCAGTGGCGGTGATGACTTTTATGATTAAAAATGTTTGGTATAAGTTGGTATGAATTTTTTGTAATTGTCTTGGTCGCGATATTTGTTATACCTGCGCGATATTGGCCTGATGTCGCAAAATTCTTGGCGCGTATCGTAAAATTTATTCGTAATTTGATTTGGAAAATAACTGATGCTTCGGAACAGATTCAGGAACAGATTGATTTGCAAAAACCAATTGACGATTTGATTCATACAACCACAGATGATATTTTGTCTGATTTTTCAGTTAATGCAACAAAACGCAAAAGGGCGAAAAAATCAAAATGAAAAAGATGACACTGATGCAACATTTTTCAGAACTTAGACGCCGTTTTTTGTGGACGCTGTTGATTTTTTGTTGTGCCTTTGTTGTGGGGTGGTATGTCGCGCCATATTTGCAAGATGTTATGGTTGCACCATTGTTACGGGTTTGGTCGGATGGTGTGTTGCTGTATAGTGGAATCACAGATGGTTTAATGATTCGTCTGTCGTTGGCATTTGTTGTTTCGTTGGTTGTAACAATTCCTGCGTTGCTGTGGCATATTTGGGCGTTTGTGGCGCCGGGTTTAAAAGAAAAAGAAAAACATTTTATTTGGCCTGTATTAATTTTGTCGCCAATTTTGTTTGTGTTGGGGGCAGGGTTTGCTTTCTATATTTTGTTCCCGTTTGTGTTTAAGTTTTTTATTGAATTAAATCAGGGTTTATCTGTGCCGGTATTATTTTTACCAGCAATGCGTGATTATCTGTCTTTTGCAATTGGTATGTTAAAGGTTTTTGGAATTGCGTTTCAGTTACCATTGGCTATGGTTCTGCTTAACCGAATTGGTGTCCTGCCGCGCGCAAGTGTTGTTGGTTTCAGACGCTATGCAATCGTTATCATTGTTATTGCGGCGGCGGTATTAACACCACCTGATGTTGTTTCACAAATTTTATTGGCGTTGCCGATGTGGGGATTGTTTGAATTAAGTTTACTGTTTATGCGTGATTAATGTCTTTTTTTGTGATATAATAGACGCGTGAAAAAAATAACGTCTATATTTTTAATGGGAATTTTACCGTTGCTCGCGGGGTGTGATTTGCAACCTAAAATAATATCATTGCCTGATTCGGTGGGTGATTTTATTTCTGAACGGTATCCTGCATTGTTGGCGGATCCAGATGCCCAGCCGGAAATATATAATTCTGCGGTTTCTGATTATGGTGTTTATGAATCAAGTAATATCTATGGTTCATATGATACGAATGCTAATGTTATGTATGGCAGTGTTGATGATTATGTTATGCCGGAACAAAGATCAGAAAGCAAAACAGACGATTATTTGGTTGTGCCAATGTATGGTGGTGTGTTTGAAGAAAACACCAATATAACAACAAGTGCTAAATCGAATCGGACTGCTACAAAAATTGTAACGGTTGGGGCGGGTGATACATTGTATTCTTTGTCGCGTAAATATTCTGTGCCAGTAAATGATTTGGCGGTAATGAATAATTTAGATGCGCCATTTGCATTGTCGGTGGGTCAGCAAATTCGTGTACCTGATAATGCGTCGGGGGCTATTAAAAACGAATCGGTGGTGGCCCAGACGGAAAAGGCAACTGTATCACAACAAAATACCGTTGCATCGTCTGCGATTAAAAAGGTGCCTGAAAAAATATCTTCGGATCCGACAAAAAAATTGCCGACAATTAGTGCGCGTTCTTCGTCAAAGTTTTCATGGCCGGTGCGTGGCAAAGTGGTTTCTGAATATGGTGCGAAATCAAACGGTTTGTTTAATGATGGTATAAACATATCTGCAAAACGGGGAACGGCGGTGTCGGCCGCGGAAAATGGTGTTGTCGCATATGCTGGGAACGAAGTAAAGGGTATGGGGAACCTGATAATCTTGCAACATAGTGGTGGTTGGATGACGGTTTATGCCCATATGGATAAGATGTTGGTAAAACGTGGGGCAAAGGTAACGGTTGGTCAGCAAATTGGTACCGTTGGAACAACGGGCAAGGTTGATGGCCCCCAGTTACATTTTGAGGTTCGCAAGGGAACCAAGGCCTATAACCCACAGTCTTACCTTAAAAAATAGTAAAAACTTGATTTTATAGGAAATTATTTTATAATACTGCACACAGTTCTGGATGCGTAGCTCAGTTGGTAGAGCAACTGACTCTTAATCAGTGGGTCCAGGGTTCGAATCCCTGCGCGTCCACCACAAATAAAAAATGTCACGAGAGTGGCATTTTTTATTTGTGCCGGACGAAGCGGATGAGAACCCTAAGGTTCGACAACGAGTAGATTTGATAAACGTAGTGCAATCAAATCGTTACGGTTGCCCCGCAGGGCTATTAGTGCCCGAGGGAATCCCTGCGCGTCCACCACAAATAAAAAATGTCACGAGAGTGGCATTTTTTATTTGTGCCGGACGAAGCGGATGAGAACCCTAAGGTTCGACAACGAGTAGATTTGATAAACGTAGTGCAATCAAATCGTTACGGTTGCCCCGCAGGGCTATTAGTGCCCGAGGGAATCCCTGCGCGTCCACCATCCGTCTTCGCTTCGCTCCGTCGCGATTAATCGGGACGGGGCGATGTGATTTTAATCACGCGAAACGGATGCCGCGACGGAGCAAACGAAGTGCAGCGCAGACGGGCGAAAAATGTTTTATGTTTATATTTTACAAAGTGTAAATTTTCCAGATAAGTTTTATATCGGCTATACCGATGATTTGAAAAGACGGTTAAAACAGCATAATTATGAACATGTTGGGCATACAGATAAATATCGTCCTTGGCGTATAAAAAATTATTTTGCTTTTGATGATGAACAAAAAGCAAAAAAGTTTGAGATATATTTAAAATCACAGTGTGGGCGTGAATTTATAAAAAAGCATTTTTAGGGAATCCCTGCGCGTCTTGTCGCGATTAAAATATTCTGGACATATATTTACAAAATGTTTTATAGTAATTCTGTCGTGATGAATTGTCATGATGGGGTGTAGTAACCCGGTATATCTAGTATAAAAAACTCCAACAAATGGGTTGGAGGGCGCGCGAATAAATTGAATAAGCGGCACTATTTTCTAGATATGATAGTTACTAACCTCCAACCACTCGACATAAATCGGTGGTTTTTTATATAAAAAAAGGAAGGGGAATATGAAGGGCATTATAACTATTGTTATGTTGGCATTAATTGCAACGCCATCATTTGCGGGTATTGCGTCCACAGCATACGTGGGTCAGGTTGAACAGGGGTTGAATGATAATATTTCTGGAAAATTGGATAATAAATTTACATCTGGGACAAACAAGGCACTGGTGACGACCGGCACAAATGGTGCGGTGCAGACGGGTCAAATTGCATCGGGGATGATTGCGAATAACGCGGTCAGTTCTGATAAGATAAAAGATGCAAATGTCACAAACACTAAAATAGCGAATGGCGTTGGAATAAATAAATTGAATTTACCAACAAAATGTGCATCCGGGTCATGCATGCTGATATACAATGCGGATACTGGCAATTTTGTATGGGAAAATATTGGTCGTAATGGCGATTCTGCGCCAACAGGTGGCGTTAGTGGTAATTAGGTTATGTGATTTTTTTGGGGGGATAAAATATGTTTAGATATCTGTTTAGTGTAATATCGTTTTTATTTATAATTATATCACCCTGTGTTGCGAATATTGCATCCAGTGAATATGTAAATGAAATGCGTGATAATATTCAGGCAAAAATAGATAAAAAGGCAAACAATGCCAATTATGCACAAAATATGGTATTACAGACGGATAATTCTGGGAATGTGGTTGCAACGACGGTTGGGACAGATTTATTTGCGGATAATTCAATAGAAACGATACATTTGGCGGATGGTGCGGTAACGAATGCAGATTTGGCAGGGATGATAGATATAACGAAATTAAACCTGGGGACATTACCGACAAGTGGTAAACATATGATGATATGGAACGCCACAACGAACGAATATGTGTTTGAGCGATATGCGACCAGTATCCTGCCCGCAGAATATACCCAGTTAGAATATATTGAAACGGATGGAAAAGCAAGAATTGTTGTTAGATTAGCTAACGTCCTATCATCTGAAAGTGATTTTGAAGTTAAATACTATATACCTGGTGAAATAGATAATTCTAAAGCTATTTTTGGAGCATATTATGGACAAGAACAAGGTGGTGCTAGGCTTTCTTTGTTTGCTCATGCACAGAGCTCTTATGATGGTTTATGGACTGGTAGTAGTATTGTGTATTTTAATGGTGTTATACCAGGTTGGCGAACAATAACACTAAATGGAACTTCTTTAAGTGATGGAGTATCCACAAAAGATATAAAAAGAGGGCCTGAAACAAGTTTCTCAAGTTTTGGGGTGTTTGCTGTGCAGAGTTCAGATTATCAATCTATAAATGGCACAAGAATTGCTTATTTGAAAATAGATAATTCAATGTCGCTTATCCCTGCGAAACGCAATAGTGATGGTGTAATTGGTATGTATGATACTGTGACGAAAACATTCTTTACGAATTCAGGCACTGGTTCATTTATTGCCGGCCCAGAGGTTGAATAAATTTTGTTGCACCTTTGTGTCATTCGATTCGTTTTTTCCCTTTGTCATTGCGAGCGCAGCGAAGCAATCCAGTTATAATTTTTACAAAATTTATTTCAAATAAATTTTGTCATTCTGGCGTTTTTTGTCATTCCGATGTATATCGGAACCAGAACAGGGTCTTTAAGACCTGTATCGCAGAGTTTGTTTTTTATTGTGAATATTCGTTATTAATTTCATAGACCCTATTGCGGACCAAGTCCGCAATGACAAAAGTGAGGAATAGCGATAAAACGCGTAATGACAAAAATGAAAAACCGCATAATTCAGCATAAAAACACTGTGTTGGGTGGTGTTTTTTGTTGTAAAAAAATAGGCTTTTTTTCTTATTATTTTTCTGTTGAAATTTTTGCCCGTTTCAATCAAAATTATTATATGGACTAACCAATAGAAAGGAGCGTTGCCATGAATCACCTTCAAATGTGGGGGGCGATAGATTCTTTTGCGAAAGCAAAGGGAACGACTGCCTCTGGTTTGGCTAAGATGTCTGGATTAAACCCTACGACATTTAACAAATCAAAAAGAATGACCGAATACGGTCAGGAAAGGTGGCCTTCGACACAGAGTTTGTCAAAAATTCTGAATGCCACTAATACTACATTTTCAGAGTTCGCTAAGTATATTCAAGAATAAGTTCGTTTTTGTGTTGCAGTCTAAAAAAGTTTCAAAACGGTGCCTAAGATAAGGGCACTGTTTTTTTGTATGAATATTTTCTTAGTGTTTTTTAAGACTATTGTCTTATTTTACCTTTTTTCCTAGTGATTTAATCCTGCGATTCGGAACATAATCATGGCGTGGTTTAACAATACAACCAAGGGAGAAGTAAAATGAACCATTCACAAATTTGGGGCGCAATTGATTCTTTGGCCAAGGCAAAAGGCTATTCCGTTTCTGGATTGGCCAGAATGTCTGGTTTGGACGCAACGACATTTAACAAATCAAAACGATTTTCAACATATGGTCAGGAAAGATGGCCAACAACATATAGCATTTCTAAAATCTTGAATTCTACGAATACGAGTTTTTCAGAATTCGCAAAATATGCTGAATTTTAATATATAAAAATTTGTCTCATTTAACCGGTACTTTTTAAGTGCCGGTTTTTTATAATTAGGAATTTTTTCTTGCCCCTAAGACATCGTTTGTGTTTGACAATTGGGCTTTTTTTCATAAAAATTATTGTGATAAGAAAAGATTATAAATATGCAATATAACCCGAAAATATATAAACTGCGTAATGGCGTAACTGTTATTTTAGATCCGATGGACATTGAAACGACAACTGTCAAAGTCTGTTTTAGAACAGGTGGTCGGGATGAGGCACCAAACGAATACGGCTTAACCCATTTTTGTGAACATATGATGTGCAGGGGGACAGCACGTTTCCCAACAAAAAAATCTATTGATGATTTTATGGAAATTAACGGCGGTATGATGAATGCCGGAACAGGGTCGAGCGTTTTGGTTTTGCGGGGAAAAATCCTGCCTGAAAATGTAAATTCATTGATAGAGGTTTTTGGTGAACAGATTTTTCACTCTTCGTTTTTACCTGAAAAAATAGATACAGAACGCAGTGTTATCATTGATGAATTGCGTCGTGCAATGGATGACCCAGAGGAACAGTTGGGATATTTCGTTTCGCATAGATTATTCGGTGGGGCGATACCATCGTATCGGACATTGGGTAATGTTGAAAATATAATGTCCTTTACGCGTGATCAAATGTTGGATTGGATAGGTCGTCGTTTGTCGGCAAAAAACTGCATTGTTGGTATTTCTGGTAAGATAATAGATGAACAAGATTTGTTAAATTGTTTGGAAAAAAATCTTGGGGCATTGCCGTCTTTTGATGTGTTTGAAAATTCCAAAATTGTGTATACACCAGATGTCGCACATAATTTGTTGCCAGATAAGGAAAATGTAAAGTTAAGAATTTATTATCCTGATTTGTATAAACAATCACTTGAAAAAAAGTATGAACAAAAGTGTATAAATTATTTCGAAGCGTTTTTAGTAAGAAAATTGTATCGTGTTTTAAGATATGAAAATGGTTTAGTTTATGATTTCGGTGGAACAAATATAGGTAATGAAAAACAAGCGTGGAGTGGTTTTGCCACAGAAACATCAACAGATAATATTGCCAAAGCAATGGAATTGATCGCGAAAAACAGTTTTGAATTCTATAACAATCCAACATTTACAGATGATGATTTGTTGCGTCTGCGTTCGGAAAAACGTTTGTTTAATGCGGATTGGTTAGAGTCTGCAAATAGTCGCAGCAGAACGTTGATAAGTTTCTATATAGACTTTAATGAATTGTATGATTATTACGGATTTATAAAATTGGGACGCAGTATTACGCCCGATGATATTGTGAAAAACTCACGCGGGTATTTTAATGGGCCTATATCTATTATTACCCAGGGCGCAGAATTAAATGAAGATATGCGTGCATTGTGGAATGATAATTTTCGCTAGGAAAAGCCCCCTATGGTGATTAAGACTCTTACATGGTATTATACTTGTGTGGGGGGCAAAAGCATGAAAAGAAATTTTATAAAAATTTTATGTTCTGCATTTTGTTTGACTTCGGCGATAGCAATAACCGCACACGCTATGTCAACAGATACTGATTCACAACAACAAATTTTAGTTGTGTATTATTCTTTGACTGGCAATACGGCAGAGGTTGCAGACGCAATCGTATCCTATACGGGTGCTGATGTGTTTGAAATCAAAACTGTTGCCGAATACCCCACAGATTCTGGTGAACGCAAAAAACTTATTCAATCAGATATAGATGCGGGTAGGCTGCCCAAGATTAATGCGGGTCCCAAAAATTTACAAAATTATGATGTGATATTTATCGGTTCGCCAGTGTGGGCAAATGGTTTATCACTGCCAGTTCAGGCATTTTTGCAAAATAATAATTTGTCTGGTAAACATGTATATCCTTTTGTTTCACATGCCGGTGGTGGCAGTGGAAACAGTTTTAATGATGTCGCAAAATATTGTGCCGGTTGTATCGTGTATACAGATGGCTGGTCCAGTTGGGGTGGTGGTCGCCAGCGTGGAATTAATCGTTGGATAGATGAAATTTTAGATAAAGAATAATTTTCTTTTTTTGTTTGTTTTTTATAAACAATACCCAGCCAATTGGCTGGGTGTTTACTTAAAGGGGATGGATTAATTTAATGTTCCCCATGCGGCCTTGTACCCGCCATCGCGTTCAAGACAGATTTTCGCGTTTTTCAGTTGTGTTGCAGTTAGACCACGAATAATATAAGATGTTTCCAATTTACCATCGTGTGAGTGTGTCAAATGTGGCAAGTCAATATTCATAGCATCTTTATCACAACACAGATTGGCACCGTTGCAAGAATGGCATTGATGAATCTTTACTTTATATGTTTTGTTTGGACGCAAGTCTTGTAAATTTACGACCATTTTCAAACCACTGTCTGTTTCGTGGAATTTAATGTATCCCATTTTTGATTCTCCGCCTTGGGAACTGTGTGTGTACATTTTTGCAGATACTTTGTTAATGTCTGCGCCTTCGTATGTTTGGTAAAATACTACAGGTGCTTTGTTTTTATGATGATGATGTTCTATGGCATTTGGTTTGCTACTGCACAAAGTTGTGCACCCAGATAATAAAGCCACAGCACTTAATGCGCTGACGCAGTTAATAGTTGTTTTTTTCATTTTGTTTCTCCTTTTGTTGTTTGAGGTTACAAATTCTATTATATATTATGCATTATTAAAATTCTGCAGGTTTGAATTCCTGTATACGCATAAAATCCTGCATATAGCAAGTTCTTTGGAAATCTGTCCTATAATGTTGATATGGCTTAGGTGATAAAATATATTTTGCATAAATAAAGGAGAAAAATATGTACGAATTAATGCAACGTTTAATAGCGTTTAAATATTCTTGTAAAATTCATCATTGGTCTACTAATAACTATGCAATGCATTTGTTGTTTGACAGATTGACGGAACAGGTTGATGATTGGGCTGATGCCATTGCAGAAAGATATTTTATGGCAGAAGACAATAAAAGAATATTTAAGTCTGATATTTTGAATCCAAAATATATAAAAGATGATTTGATAAAAATGTGTGAAGATATTATTTCTTATATTGAACGTGCACTTGAAACACAAGAACTAAATGAAGGTTTGGTGTCTTTATTGACAGATATGGAATCAGGATTGTTAAATAAATTGGCTTTGGTAAGATTAAAATAATAAACCGCGAAAGCGGTTTTTTTATACTTATTAAAAAGCCCAAGATTTTATCTTGGGCTTTGATGAGATGCGTGCTATTAGAACATAAATCTGATACCAATATCACCACCAAAGTTATGCAAGCCTGATGCAATATCTACATAGTTATAACGTCCAGCGATATCAATTGCAAAACGTTCCATATCAAATGTTATACCTAATGTGCCCATTGCAGAAAACTTTGTTTTATCAAATGATGGTGCTGGGTTTTTAGCATCTATTTTTGCAAAACCTACACCGGCACCGACACCAACGAATGGACGAACGATTTTCCAATCGCCGAATTCCATATAAAAGTTCATCAACAATGTTTGTAATTTTGTTGAAACTTCGTAACTGCCAGCATCACCAAAGTCTTTGGTGTCTTTTGTTTTGCTAAATATAGACCATTCAAGTTCTGTACGTAATGTTTTGCACAATTCCAAACCTAATGCAGCGTGTCCCTGCCATGCCAGGTCGCCAATACTTTCTTTGTTGTTATTGAAAGAGTAGTTTAAGTTTGTATAACTTAAGCCACCATGCAAACCGACATACATATCCCAACCCCATGGTTGCCATGTGCTGGTGCTGTTTGAATAATCTGCAAATGCAGGGCAGGCTATTATTGCTGCAAGTGTAGGAATAATAAGTTTTTTCATTTGTTTTTCTCCTTTGTTGTGTTGTTTATGTGTGTTTTTCATGTCAACAATGATGATTTTATCAAAGGTTTTTAGAAATTTATACAGGTATGGATGCCTATGATTTTATTCATTTTGTGCTTTAAGAATATTTTCTTGTGTGCTAATGTTGATTCTATGAAGATTAAAAATATTTGTTTTTATTGCATAGTTACTTTTATATCCTGTGATGTATTTGCTTCAACAGATTTGACTGCCTATATTAATACCAACTGTGCAACTGGTAATTGTAATTTAGAAGGAAATACTTATGTTAATACTCGTGTTATAAATGTTCCTTACTTTGATGTTGTAAGTGGGGTATTTGCGTCTATCCAAAATAGTGGAACCATCAGTGGTGAAATAAATGTTGCTGCTGGTGGCGGGTTAACCCAGGTTGTTGAAAATCCTGCGGATATTACACATTTAAATGTTAGTGGGAATGGGCTGTTTGATGCAACATTTATTGGTGGTGCGTTTTCTCTGAATCAGATTGCAGATAAAATGTATTCTGTAAAAGAATTGAACTTAGCTAGTGTCGGACAGGCAACAGAATTAACAATTTCTGGTGGTTATAATGCAACTAAATTGCAAAATACATCTATTAAAGTTAATGGCGATGTTTGGATTGTTGTATCAAGTGACTTTAAAACAAATGGCAATCCTGTATTATATAATGTTAATAATGCAGAATATAATAAATTACATTTTGAATCTGATACGAATAATCCGTTATATGCGGTTACGGCTAGTTTGGTTGGTAATAATGTGTATTTAACGCGTGCGCGGACGATAAATTATAAACATGTGTTTAGAGATTCCCGTGGTATGTTTCTAAATTATTTGCGCGAAACGGGTTCTGATAATGATTTAATAAGTAAGTTAGATTCAGAAAATGATATGAATCGTGTTATGGATATATTAAATAAATCTGTTCGGTTAAATCCAGAATTATTAATGCGGTCTGTGCATGAAATAAATATGCTTGAAATGACATCTGGTTCTGCAAATCGAATTGGGGTTGGAATATCGGCTGAGCCAATATATATTTTTTCAAATCACGGTAATACAATTGGTGGCCGGCTGGCGGCAAAATATAGTGTTACTGATAATTTATATGTCGGTGCATCTGGATATGGTTATAAAATACATTTTGATGATGG
Source organism: Alphaproteobacteria bacterium (assembly GCA_024402765.1). Classification (GTDB taxonomy): domain Bacteria; phylum Pseudomonadota; class Alphaproteobacteria; order Rs-D84; family Rs-D84; genus Enterousia. The sequence continues at coordinate 56,140 of JAKSTC010000001.1, read as the reverse complement.
ATTAAATAAATATGATTCTGGTGTATACGGCGGAAACATGCGTATAGACTATGTTGGTGATATTGTTTTTGTACGTGGTGGTTTGGGTGGTAATATTGATTCTTTTGATACGGGACCGTTGTTAAATGGTAATGAGATTACACATAATCCAACAGGAAATAGTTTGTATGGTTTTGTTGATTTGGGAAAGCATTTTAATATTGGAAATGACGGCTGGTATGTTGCGCCATTTGTTAATGTTGGTATGGAAAGGTTGCACATATTACAAAATAATAAAAATGATTTCTTTGCACGTGGTGCATTTGATGGTGGTTATTCTTTTGTTTTGGATAGTATGAAATATAGCTATAATTTGCGCGCAGGTGTAAATACATTTGGAAATATTGATGCAGCGTTTAATTTTGATGCCTGGTCAGAGGTAGATGGCGCAGGTGGTAATATTTCGTTGGGGGTAATACAAACGGAATTAGGCCTGTCGGGTAAGGCATCAATTAATTTACAAATGGTCTTTTAATCAACAAATTCACCACGCAGACATGCCTTGTTTGCGGATGTGATTTTTATATTTGCCATGGTTGGCGCGTTTTCGATGAATTCAACAATACATTGTTGCATATATGGTGTGCGGTATATCAGATGTTTGCTTGTCTTATCAATACCTTCATATAAACAAGTTAATGTTTTATCAACACAAGATAAATTAAATGCGCGTTGGATTTCATTTAGGTTGGAATCAAGTTTTAATAGACGTTCACTTTTAATGTTTTCTGGAACTTGGTCTGGCATTAATGCTGCCGCGGTATGTGGGCGGGGTGAATACTTAAAAGAATATGAATTAATATATTTTATTGTGTTCGCAATTTGCATTGTTTGTTCAAAATCAGAATCAGATTCGCCAGGGAATCCAACAATAAAATCACTTGATATTTGAATGTCTGGACGCGCAGCACGTAATTTATTAACAATAGTTAAGTATTGTTCTAAATCATACGGACGGTTCATCCTTTTTAACACATTTGGTGAACCACTTTGAATTGGCATATTTAGAAATGGTAGTAATTTTTGTTCTGTTCTAAACATATCAATCAAGTCATCTGTCATTTCTGTGGGATAACTGGATGTAAAGCGTATACGCATGATTTCTGGGATTTTTGCTGTCTCGCGTATTAAATCAGACAAACGGTATGTTTTACCATTTTCATCTGTATATTTATATCCATTTACATTTTGACCCAAAAAGCATATTTCAACCGCGCCAGTTTTTGCGGCATGAATTGTGTCGGCCATAACGCGATTAAAATCGCGCGAAATTTCACGACCACGTGTGTATGGAACAATGCAGTATGTGCAACAATGATTACACCCTTCTTGAATTGGAATATATGATACCAATGGTGATTTTTCCATTTGGGGCAGGCTATCAAATTTTTCCAGACCGCCCAAATCAATGTTAAATAATTTAGTGTCCGGATCAGATAAAATCTGGGGCAATTTATGATAACTCTGTGGTCCAAGGACAAAATTTAATTCGGGAATTCGCTTAAATGCATCTGCCCCTGATTCACGTGCAACACAACCAACAATACCGAATAGGGCAGATGGCTTTTTTGCCTGACGTATGCGCCCCAGGGCAGAATAAACCTTGTTCGTTGCCTTTTCACGCACCGCACAGGTATTAAGAATAATTATATCAGCATCAGGTATAGAAGCTGTTTCTGTTAAACCATGGTGTTTTAACATAGCAGCGATTCGCCAACCGTCATAAACATTCATTTGACATCCAAAAGTTTGGATAAAGAATTTTTGTGGCTTTGTCATTAATTATCTGTGCCTTGATTTAAATGCTTTTATACGAATGTTTTGCATGCGATTGTAATATTTTTGTTGATTATGTGAAAAGCATTTTTGCTCTTGTTTTTGTGCCTGCTTAATTTCAGCGGATATCAAAGCTATATGTTTTGCCAATTCGTCCATTTTAGATAGCGAAAATTCTTGAATCGTTAGTGGCTTTTTTATAGATACTTCTATGTCATACTCATCACGCAAAACTTGTGCGGCAGATTCAATCGTTGGATGTTCTATATCACAACCTAAAGCATGTAATGTTTTTAGCATTACACGCAATTGTTCATCTGGATCTATGTTGTGACCAATAACGATTATTTTGTGTGTCATTTGTTTTTATCGTGTTTTGCTTTTTTTAACCGATCTAATGCAATGATTCGTAGTAGATTTAATTTGATTTTTTGATGTTACCTTTGGGTTTGCTGGGTACGAATATACTTGTTTATTGACTTCTTTGATTTCGACCATGCCATATTCTACCCCGGTTATGTGGTCGTCTTTGATAATTGTCATGATTTTCATGTTCTGTCCTTTTTTATGCTAATTTTTTTCTAATTATTTCGTTTACAACCGCTGGGTTTGCTGTGCCACCGCTTAACTTCATTACATTCCCCACAAAGAAGCCGAGCAAGCCAACTTTGCCAGATTTATATTGCTCAACCTGAGGTTGGTTCGCAGCAATAACATTATCAACGATTTTTTCAATTGCACCAGTATCGGTCATTTGTTTCATACCAAATTTATCTGCAATTTCCTGGGGGGTACCCGATTCGCCATCCAACATTTTTATAAATATTTCTTTGGCTTGTTTCCCGTTAATTTGATTTTCAGAAATCATATCAACCAAGAGCGCTAAATCAGATGGTGTAATTATACGTGGTGCGCCATCTTCGGCAACCTGGATAGTATTTGTTACATCCCAATTTTCAGGATGGGCAAATAATTCACTTATCATCCAGTTTGCAATTGGTTTTGCGCGTTGCTTTTTATCACCAACCGCCGTATCAAACCAATGTGAAATATCAGTTGTTTCGGTTAAACGTGCCGCATCATATTCGGCGAGTCCCAAGTCATTTATGTATCTAGCACGTGTGGCAGATGGCAATTCCGGCATTGTTTTACGAACACGTTCAATTTCGTCGTCACTTATTTCTAATTCTAATAAATCAGGATCAGGGAAATAACGATAATCCAATGCGTCTTCTTTGGAACGTAAGACGGACGTTGTGCCGTCTTCTTGACTATAACGCATTGTATCCTGGGACACTGTGCCACCATTTTCATAGATTTCTATTTGGCGGCGTGCCTCGTATTCAATAGCTGTTTTAATAAATTTAAATGACACCATGTTTTTTGTTTCTGTTCTGGTGCGGAATTTTGTATCACCCACAGGACGAACAGAAACATTAACGTCTGCACGCATGGAGCCTTCTTCCATATTCGCCTTGGATACACCAAGCGCACGCGCAATTTCACGAATTTCACGCAGATATCTTTCTGCTTCATCGGGGGATGTAATATAAGAATTATTTTCAGGATTTTTGACATCCAAAAATGTAACGATTTCCAATAATGCAACGCCAGTTCTATTATAATCGGCAAAAGATTTTGTTGGATGCATGTCGTGTTTTAATTTACCGGCATCCTGTTCCAAATGTGCGCGTTCAATTAATATCTTTTTTTGTTTTCCATCATCGCCCATAATTTCAATCCAACCACGACCAACCACAGGTGGTTCTTCGGCAGGTTGTGAAATCTGATATCCCTGGGGCAGGTCAGGGTAAAAATACTGTTTACGGGCAAATTTAGAATGATTTGAAATTTTTGCGTTTATACCCAGACCGAATTTAATCGCCTGTTCAACACAATATTTATTTAATACAGGCAACATTCCCGGCATTGCGACATCAACCATACATGCCTGGGTATTGGGGGCAATAGTCGGGTTATAGTCAGCAGATGCACCACTGAAAATCTTTGACTTTGATAAAACCTCTATATGTGTTTCGAGTCCGATAACAACTTCCCAATCACATGTTTTTCCCTTAATCGTATACATTTCTTTGCCCTTTATTTATAGTTTTATTTGTTTAAATAATTTTACTGCATTATCTAAATATGTATCAAACCCATTACCGGTTTCATATAGTTTAGAAATTTTAGTTTGATGTTTTATTAACTCTGGGTATCCAACGTTTACAGAATTCCAATCATATTCTGAAAAATATTTTTTCCATATTGCGATTGCAGTAAGTTCAGATATTGCCCACACTTTTTTATCACATATTTGTTTCTTTGTATATTTTTTACGAATATCAATAAACGTCTGTGATAAAGCCGTTTCCCAAATTAGTGATAATAACATATTGTTTTCTTTCCATTTTGATACATAATCAAAAGCATATATGCTAATGTCTGTGCCATACCAGTCGGACATGCCTGCGATTTGCATGTTTAGCCGGACAGAATATTGAGGAATGTCATGATTAAATGCGAGTTTCAATTGTTGGTATATGTGTTTATTGTTTTTTGATATGTAAGACTTATGGAAACATAAGGCTTGCTTTAATTCTTGGCTATATGTTTTGTATTTGTCGTGTAGAAATTGTTTTAATAATGTGCCCGTTTTGTCTTGTGCGATATTTAAAGGTATAGCATATTGTGCCGCACGATTAACTGAATTTGTAATATCTGTATCGCCAGTAATCATACCGAATAAGTCATTGTATTCGTTTTTTTCATCTATATAAAATTTAAACAACTTTTTCATAATATAGATTTTCCTTGCATTTTTGTTTTTTATACCTTATTATGCGTTTCGCAGTTGGCTAGGTAGCTCAGTTGGTAGAGCAAGGGACTGAAAATCCCTGTGTCAGTGGTTCGATTCCTCTCCTAGCCACCATTTTTTTTACCATAACCATTTTCCCTTTATTCCAATTCACCTTAAATTTTACTTTCCCATAATTTTTGTCGGACGGTTATCAACATTTGCGAATTGCTGAATATGTTTTGCCAATTGCAGAACACGCATATCATCAAAACGTTTTCCAACAACCTGCATCCCCAGGGGCAGACCGTTTGATGCCAAACCACATGGAACACTTGCCGCAGGAATACCCGCTAAATTCATTGCAACTGTAAATAAATCCAATGCGTAATATTCCAATGGTGTTAAATCAGAACTAAGTGGCATTGCGGTGCCTGCACTGGATGGACATACAATTAAATCACATTGTTCAAATGCAGCATTAAAACTATCCGCAATCATACGGCGAACACGTGCAGCCTGCATGAAATAGACATCATACGATTCGCTGGATAATACCGCCGTTCCAATAATCATACGGCGTTGCACTTCATCCCCGAAACCCGCAGCACGTGTCTTTTTGTATGTATCGTATGGACCGTCCCCATCAACCCGCAGGCCATAACGCATGCCGTCATAACGTGCCAGGTTCGAAGATGCCTCTGCTGGGGCAATTATATAATATGCCGCCAATGCATCCAGGATGTTTGGAATTGAAACCTCAACAATTTCTGCACCGATTGATTTAAGGTCGGCAATTCGTTTTTCAAATAATTGTTTCATGTCTGGGGATACATCAACATTTGCAAGTTCTTTGATAATACCAACCTTTAATGTTTTGCCATCACCCAAGATTGGTTGTAAATTACCATCTGATTCAAAATGTGCGTTTGGTGCGCTGGTCGAATCCTTATCATCATGTCCCGCCATCGCGGTTAACATTAATGCAACATCATCGGCAGTACGTGCAATTGGTCCCGGGGTATCTAAAGATGACGCAAATGCAACACAACCCCAACGGGAACATAGGCCGTATGTTGGTTTTAGACCGACTAAACCCGTTACCGCAGATGGAAAACGAATGGAACCCCCAGTATCGGTTCCAGTTGCGGCAATAGCTAAGCCAGCTGCCACCGCAGATGTTGAGCCACCCGAAGAACCGCCAGCCGTTAATCGTTTTTCCATTTGCCATGGATTAACAGGTGCGCCAAAGTAAGATGTTTTGGAAAATGTGCCCATTGCAAATTCATCCAAATTCGCCTTGCCTAATAAAACAGTTCCTGCATCAATGAATTTTTGTGATACGGTTGATTCATATTGTGGAACAAAGTTTTCAAGCATACGGGATGCAGCCGTTGTGCGAATACCACGTGTCGCAAATAAATCCTTCATTGCGATCGGCATACCGTCTAATAATTTTGCCGTTCCATTTGCGTAACGTTCGTCCGCCGCCATCGCGTCAGATAATGCGCGTTCAGGTGTTGTTGTGATATAGCAATTTAAATCAGCACCATATTTGTCAATGCGGTCCAAATATGCGCTCGTTAATTCGGTTGCGGAAATTTCACGCGATTTTAATTTTTGTAATGCTTCGGTAATTGTTAAATCAATCATATCGTTTTTCCTATTTTTTTTGATACTTTTCAGCGAATAATTTTTTTCCGATAATTTTACGGACAAAGTCATCAGAGCATTCGCCAGAGCAAATATTTATGAAACATTTTTCCGTTGGACATTTTTTGCATGTTTTTAGGTTTATTCTTAATCCTAGCGCCCCGTAGTTTGTTTCACTAATTTCTGGGGTTAAACGTGAATTATGAGTTAAAGAAAATTTTTTACTATTGTGAGAAACAAGATGTGCAGATAAACTGTACAAACAAGAATTATGCGGAATAGAGTGCCAATTGCTAAGTTCTTGGAGATACCTTTGGGCTTTGGCTGCAGATATTAACTCACAATTATGAATGATGTCAAAGGTCGGGTTTGATAAATACAAATCATATTTTGCTGTTGTCATAGCATATCCCCTGTATTATTCATCCATAACCTTTGGAACAGCAAAGTATCCACGTGATACACCAGCGGTATCCGGATCGTTTGCCATAATTTCAGTGCGCATGTTTGGTTCGGTTACAACATCTTCGCGCAGGGGCAGTTTATGTTCAGAGGGACTTAACATTGGTTCAATACCTGTTGTATCAATTTGTTGCAATTTATCCAACCAATCGATAACAGAATCAATGTTCATTTGGTCCAGTTTTTCGTCCGAAATATCAATTTTGATAAGATCTGCGAATTTATGTAATTGTTGCTTGCTAAATGCCATTTTCAATCCTATTATTTAAGAGTAAAGGAATTATACTATGATTTTGCCAGATTTCAAGGCTTTTCCAAAACAAGGACGTATAATCGGTATCGATTGGGGGGCTCGTCGCGTAGGTGTGGCAGTTTCTGACGAAACACGTCAAATGGTATTTACACGTCCAGTGATTACTTGCGATGATGCTTTACAGGAAATTGTCAAAATTGTATCAGATGAAAAAATTGTTGGAATTATTTTAGGATTGCCACTTCGTACGGATGGCTCTGAATCAGATACAACAAAAGCAGTACGTGATTTTGCACAAGGTTTATCGCAAATTGTAAATGTACCAATTTGTTTTATTGATGAAACATTGTCTTCTATATCTGCCCAGGAAACAATGGGACGGCTTCGTCAAAGTGATATAAAGAAAAAATTAGATTCTGAATCTGCGCGTCTTATTTTAGAAAATGCAATTTCCTTGATGAATAGAATTTTATAAAAACCGGCAAATGCCGGTTTTTATGCGTATAGAAGAAATTTATTCAGATTTATCTGGGATGTTTCCATCTGCTGATAATAATACTGCAATCCAACGTGTTGAGTCAAATTGTGCGACTGTAATATAGATTGCAACCAAAATAGGAACACTGAAAAACATTCCAGCAATTCCCCAAATTAATCCCCAAAATACCAGGTTTAATAAAATTGCAAGTGTCGATAGGTTTAATGTTTTTCCAGTTAATTTCGGATCCAGAATATTTCCAAATATTATTTGTATGCCGATTAACCCAATCGCAACAGGTATAGCAACCGGTAATCCACCCCCAGCAATCAATGCGTATACGATTGGCATACCACATGCAATAATAGAGCCGATTGTTGGTATGTAATTTAATATAAACAACATAAATGCCCAGATGCCTGCAAATTCCAGGCCCAGTGCCCGTAACCATATATAACCACATATACCCGTGGCAGCAGATATTAGGGTTTTCATAAATAAATATTTCTTCATGTTTTTATCAATGCTATTTAAAATAAAATTTAATTTGCGTGATTTCGCAGGATTAGAAAACATGTTGAAAATTTTGTTTCTGAATGTTCCTTGTTCGAAAAATAAGAATAGCATGTATATTAATATCATACCGATAGACGTTGCAATGTTTGCGAGTGATGAACCTATCTTGGTTGCGGCCCCTGTTATATTTGGTAATAAACTGGCATCAAATGTTATTCCAAAAGATTTAGAAAGGTAATCTCCAAAACCAATTAAACGATTTTGAATATCAGGCAACATAGATGTTAATTCTGAAAACATTGGTTTTACCTGGGTCACAAATAAAACACAAATTGCACCGATTGTCGCAATGGATAGTACGGTAGCAATAACATTAAATGAACAATATAGACAACAATGCTTACAATCGTTTGGGTTCTTAAAGGGGAGAATTTTACGATAGTATGATGCAATCGCATTTATTAAATACCATAAAAAGACAGCTATAAAAAATGGAATCAATATTGGACGTCCAATCAATAAGATACCAATCAATAATATAAATACTAAAATACTGTTCATAGTTATGTCCTTTTGGTTGTTGCTTATATTATCTTGCCTTCTGATATTGTTGTTATTGTATCAGGTGCAATCATATCTGTAAAGTTTGGTTGATGACTAATAAATAAAAATGTTGTGTCCTTCATTTGTTGTATTGTGTCCGCAATCAGTTTTTGGGTTTTAATGTCGGCACCAGAATCGGGTTCGTCCAAGATAGCCATTTTTGGGTTGGATAATAATAAACGTAATAACATTATGCGTTTTCTTTCACCACCAGAAAAACCAACGTTTACAGATCGGTTTAGCCATTCGCGTGGTATGTTTAGTTGTGTTCTTGCTTGTTCAAGCTTTTCTAAAAATTCCGCCATAGATAAATCTTTACCTGTTGTAAAGTGGGCAATCGCAGAACAAGAATGTTTTAATAAACTGATTATTGTTAAGCCTGGGATTTCTGGCACATTTTGCGTGCCAACAAATAAACCGTTTAGGGCGCGAAATGTTGCACTTTCGTTTGTTATGTCGGTGCCATTAAACATTATTTTTCCAGATGTGATTGTATAATCTGGGGTTCCAGAAATCGTAGCAACCAAAGTTGATTTGCCCGATCCATTGTGACCCGCCAATAAATGGCGTGCGCCATCTGCAACATGCAAAGTTATATTGTGTAATAATTCTTTATTACCGAATCTAACAGATAAGTTTGTTATGTCTAACATTATTTATTCCTTTGATATTGCCATTTGTATAAGTTGTTTTGATTCAACCAAAAATTCCATTGGTAGTCTTGAAATAATTGGTTCAGCGTTTGCACCAATTATTAATGCTATGGCAGTATCTGTATCAATACCACATAGCTCAAGATAATGTAATGTTTCCACATCAATAGCACCTGTGGTGGCTTCGTGTGATTGATGATTTGTATTATTGGTATGAACGATTGTTGGTATTGTATTTATATTTGCATTACTGCCGATTATTTTAGAATCGCATTTTGATGCATTTGTACAGTTGTGTCCATTAAAACTGACCAGACTGCGAAATGTCTGATGTGAATAATCAAGTGCAACACCGTATGATAAAATATTTGATGTTGTATTATCGCCAATGTGAATCATTTTTGTTCCGGTATCAGACTGTTGTCCATCGCGCGTAATGGTCAGAGAATAAAAATCGCTATACGCATGATTTCCAAGCAAAATCGTAGATGGATATTTCCATGTCATTGCAGATCCAACTTCTATTTGTGTCCAATCAAGACGTGCGTTATTCATACATTTACCACGTTTTGTAACAAAGTTTAATATGCCGTTTGTTTGTTCTTTATCGTTGTTTAATTTTCCAGCATACCAATTTTGAACGGTTGAATATTTAACATATGCATCATCACATACAACTATTTCAACAACCCCACTGTGTAATTGATGATTTGGGCGACGTGGGGCGCTGCATCCTTCCATATATGTTAATGTTGCGCCGGTATCAGCAATTATCAAAGTCCGTTCAAATTGACCAATCTTTGCGGTTTCAATTCGGAAATAACTCGCTAAATCAATAGGGCAGGTGGTGTGTGGCGGAATATAAACGAATGTTCCATCAGAAAACACCGCAGAATTTAATGCGGCAAAAAAGTTGTCGGTGTATGGTACGACACTTCCTAAATATTTTTTTACCAAATCAGGATGTTGTTTGACAGCTTCTGAAAAAGGTAAAAATATAATTCCCAACTTTTTTAGTTCTTGGGTATAAGACGTATGAACAGATGAGCTGTCTATGACTGTATCTGTTGCCATTCCCAACAGGGCGTGTTGCTCGCTTTCTGGCAAGCCCATCTTTTTATATGTATCAAGTAATTCCGAATTGTCAATTTTAGGCTGTTCGTTGTAATAGTTTAGTTTGTCATAATCTATTGGGGAATATTTTATTTCTGCCCAATGTGGTTCAGATAATTTTTCCCAATGATGAAATGCGTCAAGACGCCATTGCAACAACCAATCTGGTTCGTTTCTAGTTTTGGATATTTTTTTGATAAGATTGTCGCGTAATGTTTTCATTAACTACTCTTGGGTCGCCAGTTGTTTTGCTTGCGCAAAAAATGTTAATGATTGTCCAAGCAAACCGTCTGTAAATGTCGTTGTTAAAATACCGTTCGGGTCTGTGGCAGTTAAATATGTTAATAATTTATCAGAACGAGTCATATAATTATCAACACAGTGTGCTATTTCAGGATTTAATTTTATAGCGCGTCTTAGTTTTTCCAACACAAAAGGATTTTTTGCATATTCGTCAATTATTCCACCCAAAGAACGCCATAATGCATGTTCATTTGTTTGGCGGGGCATAACATTTAATTCTGCCATAATTGGTATAAGACTATTTAATAAATCTTGATAAATTATTTCGGCGTTTTCTGCAAAAGCATTTGTTGCAGATTTTGTTTTCAATATGGATTGGACCTTTACAATAAGATTATATTGAAACTCTAAGGTTTTGTTTATGTTTTGTATGCGACGATTATTCTGAGATATTAGTATAAATATTCCAATCATTGCCAAAATAATAAAAGACAAACCACCAATTATAATTATGTTTTCCATTTTTTGCTTCCTTAATTGTATTTGTTTATGGGTTAAGTATAACACAAAAATACCGATTCGCCGTAATTTACTTTTTAATAATTTTAAGTCTTGCACCGATTCGAGCAAATTGTTATAATAACAAAAAAATGAGAAAGGAAGAAAAATGTTCCGTAAAATATTTATTATCGCAATGTCTTTGACAGCGGCGGGTTATTGCTTTGCTGATGGCTATTTACCAGAGGTTGTCACGTCTGAGGTTTTTGTTGATTCTGGACAACAGGTTCAAGAATCGAATGCTTTTGTACCGGCTTGGCCAATTGCGGGATCAGACGCGGACGTTGATGTCATGTGTGGGGACAAGGGTTGTACGAACAGTGATAATATTCGTATTGTGTCCAAAGATGGCGCAGATTTAATCGTCGAAAATAGTTTTGATATTCCAATGCATGGTGATTTTGCTGGTTGGTCTGGGGGGGCAAATATGTTGCACGGAAATCAGATTCCGGTTGGCTTTGATGATGAATGTGCGTTTGGATATGAAATGCCTTTGTTAAAGCGTGAGGTTTTAGAAGATGATGGTGGTGCGGTTTTGGCAATGTCACGCAGTGGTCGTAAAAATTGTAATAGGGGTTCTTATTTGGCACAGGCTGGTATTTCCGAAGAGGTTCCTAGTGAAAACGAGATAGGTGTTAATGCATCATCTGAACCCCAGGATGGTATGCTTTTGGGTGACCAGGTTCGTTCATGGGTTGTTGCAAATGGACAAACATTACGCGAAGTATTGCAGGCGTGGTGCGACAAGGAAGGTTGGGATTTGGTTTGGACAACCGCCCGTGAATATCCGATAGAGGCAAGCGCAGTGTTTAAGGGACGCTTTGTGGATGTTGCATCTGCTTTGGTTCGTAATTTTGGTCGTGCGACACCAATTCCGTATGCAAAGTTTTATAAGGGTAATCGTGTTCTGGTTATTTCAACATCAGAAGAATAATCTTTTAACCCCAGTAGGAGATTAAAATGAGAAATGTCTTAAAATTATTTGTTGTATGTTTGGCGGTATGTGGCGGACTTAATGGTTGTGCTACGCGTAATTCTGCGCGGGTGGCATCAACCGTAGATCAAGATTTTGTTAATGCATACGATGCGTTCGAAATGGCAAAAAATCCACGTGCTAAGGTTGCCAGTGGTGATACGGTTTCTATGTCCGAAGGGGTTTGGTTGGGAAACAAATCTACGGTTTTGGAACATCGTAATAGTCTGCCATCTCAATTTGAAACGGACACTGGTGTTACCATATTGATGGATAGTCCGGTAACAATTCAGGTGTTGGCGAATAATATCAATAGTGTAACAGGAATACCGGTTAAGATTGATAGTCAGGTTAATACAGAAAAATTAAAAAAGACGATGAATATTGCATATACTGGTAAATTGTCTGGTCTGTTGTCTCAGGTTGCCACAGATTTAGATTTATTGTGGTATTATGATAAGAATACGATTGTTTTTTATGAAACAGAAACGCGGACATTTACCCTGTATGCGTTGGGTACAGATATTTCATATCAAACAGCAGTTCAAACAGACGACAATAATCAAGTGTCGTTGGAATCTACATTAAAGGAATGGACAGAGATAGAAAATGCGATTTCTGCAATAATTGGCCGTTCTGATAATGCTAACTTTACTGTGTCGCGCAGTTTAGGAACAATTACCGTTACGGCATCGCCATCTATATTGGCACGTATTGGTGAATATATTGAAAAACAAAACAAACGTTTGTCACAACTTGTGACAATTGATGTAAAGGTGTTACAGGTTTCTATTGCTAATAATTCTGGGTTTGGTTTGAATTTGACGGCTGCTATTAATGCCGCATCTGGATTATCTATTGCTTCGACACCGGGTAACAATATGGCGTCTGCGGGTGCCACATCATTAAATGTTGCAGTGTTAGAGGATGCAACGGGGTCGCTGGAACATGTCGCGGGCAGTTCTGCATTAATTAAGGCATTGGCAAAGCAGGGCAAGGTGTCATTGGTTACAAATGTTGGTGTTACAACACGTAACAATCGTGTTGCGCCTGTTAATAACACAACGACTACGGGTTATATTAAACGTTTCGAATCGCGTAACTTTACAACGGTCGAGTCGTCAACCGTTGACCAGGCAGATTTGGAAACCGGTTTTTCAATGCAGTTGTTACCGAATGTTTTGGAAAATGGTAAGATTTTATTGTTATTCAGAATGTCTGTTCGTGAATTGATAAAGATGTCAACACAAACAATTGGTGCGGTTCAGTTGCAATTACCAGAAGTTGAAGAACGTAGTTTTATGCAAGAAGTTATTATGGAATCTGGCCAGATGTTGGTTGTGTCTGGGTTTGAAAAACAAAAGAATAACGATACACGGTATGGTTTAGGTGATGCAGACTTTATGGCATTGGGTGGTTCGCGTGAATCCGAATCGGAACGTGATGTGTTGGTTGTTATCTTGACACCACAGGTTTTGATAAGCCCGATGGATTCAGAACGTTCGATTCAGCAACACTGGGGTGCACCATTAAATTAATGTGCTGAATTTTAGTTACAAACAAGAACCGCCCAAATGGGCGGTTTTTACAAACGAAAGAAAATTTTTATTTAAGCAATCTTTGCTGCTTGCTTTGCCAAACGAGAAACCTTGCGAGATGCACGTTTTTTTGGCATAATTTTACCAGCAGATTTCATAATCTTGCTTTCTGCATTACGAACTGCAACAGTTGCAGCCGCTTTATCGCCAGAAGCGATAGCATTTAATGCCTTTTTGGTTTCTGTTTTAACAACACTGCGACGCGCTGTGTTGATAGCATTCTTTTTGATTGTGACCAAAATTCTTTTGTCAGATGACTTATGATTTGCCAATTTATTTTCCTTTTATTTTTTATTGCTTTCTGGTATTCTATAGCAAAGAAACATAAAATCAAGGAAAAATAATATGATGTATATTTTAGGCTTAATTGCTGCGTATCTCTTGGGCTCTGTACCGATGGGATTGTTGTTAACAAGATTGGCAGGCAAGGGTGATATTCGAAAAGTTGGCTCTGGGAATATTGGTGCAACAAATGTTATGCGTGTTGGTGGATTGCGTTTGGCCGGGTTAACATGGTTGTTGGATATGTTAAAAGCGATTGTTGCTGTGTGGATTGGGCGCACAATCGGTGGTGATGGTTTTGCTGCGTGGTGTGGTTTTGTTGCGGTTATTGGTCATTGTTACCCTGTGTGGTTGGGTTTTAAGGGGGGCAAGGGTATTTCATCTTTGTTTGGTGCGGTATTGGCGGTTAGCCCATTGGCATTTATAATATGTGGTATTGAATGGTTGTTGGTTGCCTTATTCTCTGGTTTTTCTTCTCTGGGTGCGGTTGTTGTGTTTTGTATTTTACCACTTTTGGGATTTATGCTGGGGGCATCCATTGGTTTTGCGTTTTTGGCGATATCTTTGTTATGTCTGTGGCGTCATTATCAAAATATAAAGCGTTTAATTAATGGAACGGAGTCCAAAATAGACTGGCGTTGGAAAAAATAAATAAAGGTGCACCAAACGGTGCATTTTTTATTTGCTTGGTTTTTAATGCAATTTGTGGTATAATATACAACAAAGTTAATGGGGGGATAAATGAAAAAGATTGTATATCTATTAATTGGTTGTTTGGTTGCGTTGCCTGCATTTGGGGCAGAATATCGTGGTCGTGCGGTGCAAAATGCGGCACGTCAAATGACGGGGTCTGTGCGTATGCAGGGTACTTCTATTATGAGTGCCAGTAGCGCTGTACCCATGAATCCATCTGTTACAGGTATTAATCCAATTACCCAGGCGGAATCTGTAATGCCGGTTCCAAAAGATATGCGTGAAAAAGAACGCACAGCATGTCTTAATAACAATATTGGTGTTGGTAACACGTTTGTTTGGGCATCAAAGTATAGCGATACATCAAATTATGCAACAATGGTAGAGGATACAGATAATCCTGAAAACAATGTTTGTTTTGTAAAGGTTGATTTGAAATCTGACGATTCGCGTATTTCTGTGTCGGATGTTCCATCAAAGTATTTTGAATGGGGTAAAACAATAACATGTGGTTCGTGGGCAAATGCAGATACCATGCGGGCGCGTATATTAGATGCCAAAAAGTCGGCGCGCGTATGGGGAACAATTGGTGGCGCGGTTGGTGGTGCCGGTATTGGTGTTGGTGCGATGGAATTGTTCGGTAATAGGTTATTGGCAAAAAATGAAAAGTTGTCTGGTTTAGAGGGACAGAAAAATTTAGATGGTGTTGATTTATTGTATTCCCAGGTTAAAGCATTGGGTATAAAATCTAATGAGGAGTATCAAACTATTATAAATAAACTACAACAGTTAAAGAAAGGTTGTGACAGTATGACTGGCGAAAAACCGGCACCGTGTACGAGTGATTATTATAAACTCGCAGAAAAATTTGCAACTGCAGAGTAAGTTTCGTTCCTAGTTAGAAATCGCCCGTTGGGCGATTTTTTTATGGAAAACCCAAAAGAATAATTTCTATACTGTGAATTATGAATGATTTGCTTAATAAATTATTGTTGTTGCGAAGCCCAGGAATTGGACCTGTTAAATTTAATGAGCTGATTAAAAAGTTTAATGGGTTAGAATCGGCGGTTGATGCGTTAAATCCATCGGACGAATTGCGCGACAGTATTAAGCGTGAAATGGATAGGGCAAATGAATTAAATATACATTATGTATGTGATGATGATGAATTGTATCCGGTAAATTTGCGGCTGATAAAAAATCATCCACCGGTAATAAGTGCGCGTGGAAATATAGAAACACTGAAAAAACGAATCGTTTCGATGGTGGGAACACGGCACGCAACGGCGGCGGGTATGGGCTTTGTTGCGGATATGGCAAATGGTTTTGTTGATAATGGTTTTGCAGTTGCGTCCGGCATGGCGATCGGAACAGATACTGCGGCGCATATGGGGGCGTTGCGTTCAGATGGAAATGCGAATACGATTGCAGTATTGGCGGGCGGTGTTGACTATGTTTGGCCGTTGGAAAATGAAAAGTTATATTATGAAATTTTGGAACGTGGTGTGGTTATTAGTGAGATGCCCGTTGGATACATTCCAAAAACAACGAATTTTATTCAACGCAATCATTGGGTTGCAGGAATCTGCGAATCATTAATATTGGGTGAGGCTGATATGAAATCAGGCAGTATGGCAACGGCGCGATTCGCGCTTAACTATGATCGTCCAGTATATGCAATACCATCACATCCGTCGGATGCGCGCAGTATTGGACCAAATTCATTGATTGCATCGGGTGATGCAAAAATATGTTGTGGGCTATCAGACTTTTTTGAAGCACCGAATACAAAAAATAATATAAGAAAAAAAGTGCAAGGAAACGAATCGGAAAATGCAATTTTAGATGCATTAGGAATGATTCCGGTGTCCGAATCTGTATTGGCACAAATTGTCAAAAAAACTGTTTCGGAAATTAAACAAATTTTAATAGTCTTGGAATTACGCGGTTTGGTGCGAAAAGACAATGGTGGATATGTTCGTGTATAGTTAATGTGTTGTCAATACAATGTATATACAAACCGCGAAAAATAAGGCAAAAAATGAAATCTTGTCAAAAAATAAATGTTTAAATTTTGATTAAGATTTAGTTGCAAACGTGAATAAATTTTCTAAATTATTTGTCGTATCGGAACAGTAATTAAGTGATACACAAACAGCGAGAGTGAATGTAGAAAAACAACATAAACACTTAATTTTATCGATAGGTAAAATTTAGCGTTTATGTAAGGGTGGTTTTTATACTCTTGCACAGGCTAACTCTTTACACAGGAAGGAAAGGAGAAAAGAAATGCAAGCGATGGCAAAAACACAAACGATTGACGTTCAAACAATCAAGGGGGCCATTGCCGCTAAAATTAGTTCTGCTGAATATACTTCTTGGATTTCTTCTTTGGATTTTAATATTTCTGAAAATGTTTTGACATTGGTTGCACAAAATCAGTTTTCTGCGGACTATATAAATTCTGTATATGGTGCAATGATAAAAAATATTTGTGCAGAATATGGTTTGAAATTAAATGTTGTTGTTCATGGTGTTAAAGCGACCCCAATTGCAAATGATAATAATGTTCAATCGTATGCGCCGGTGCCAACGCTTGAAAATTCTGTTGCGTTCGATTCGTTCGTAACATGTGACGAGAATGCGTTTGTCGTTTCGGCATGTAAAAAGATAGCGGCGGGGTCTGTAACTTTTTCCCCGCTGTTTATTTATGGTGCATCTGGATGTGGTAAAACATTGTTGGCGGAATGCATCCGTTCATCTGTGTCACGCGTTGTTATGATGACGGGCGCGCAATTTGTTGCAGAATTCACACGCAGTTTGCAAAATCATACAATCTTTGCGTTCAAAGATTTCTGTCGCAACTGTGATACGTTTATTTTGGACGATGTTCAGGGTTTGTCCGGTAAACGCGCATCCACCGAAGAATTTTTACAGTTGGTTATGGATTTGCGCAGTGCGGGTAAAAATATCGTTTTGACTGCGAATTGTGCACCAAACAATTTGTCAGGCTTTGACAGACGCGCACAATCATTATTGGCATCGGGCCTGGTTGCGGATGTTGTTGCACCAAACGCATTTGTTAAACGCACAATGTTGGTTCGTGGTGGTGTGTCAAATGCGGTTGCTGATGAAATTGCGAATCATATCGCGGGCGATGGTCATATGATTTCTGGGGTGGTTAATAAAATCAAAACATATTCTGAATTAATGGGTTGTGATGTTGATTTAAATGTTGCACAACGTTTATTATCAGATATGTTACAGAAAAGCAAAACACCAATTTCTATGATTAAATCTATGTGTGAAAAGTTGGGTGTTTCATACGATGCAATTTGTGGAAACGGTCGTTCACGTGCATTGGTATTCGCACGCCAGATAATGATGGTTGTTTTGAAAAATGTTACGCAATTATCGTTGGCGGAAATTGGTCAATATGTTGGTGGTCGTGATCATGCATCGGTTTTGTATGCAATTCGCCAGATTGAAAAACAGAAAATGTCTGATTTGGTTTTAAATGCCCAAATAAGCCAATTGATATCTGAATGCAAATAAATTTTTCATAAATGTTTTTTACTGTTGGAAGAAAGTGTTTTTTGTGATAAAATATCATAGAAATAATGTAGGAGATTTTTTATGAAAAAATTTTTATTTGTATTAATTGGATTGATTGTTGCAGGAAATGCGCTGGGGATAGAATCTAAAAAAATTATTCAAGGTGCGCAGAATGTTGGTTCTACAATTGGTTCTGGGGTTGGTACTGCAGTTGGTACTGTGGCTGGGGCTGGTGTTGTTGCTGCTGGTGTGGTGGCAAAAGGGGCGGGTTATGTGGCAGTTGATGCTACTGCTCCATTATGGGCCCCTGTTGCGGTTGTTGAAAAAGCCATTGATGATTATGTTGGAACAGGGTGTGGAATTCACGCAGTTAGCTATACTCGTACAGCGGCTCAGGGACCAAAAGATAATGAATTTTTGTATTCAGTAGAAGCGTGGGAAGATATTAATAGGGGTATAAATTTATTTTCTGATAGGGTTTATAAGGATTTACGGGGTGAAGTATGGGAATGCGATAATCAATATTGTTCAGATAATACAAAACAACTTATGCCGGCAGGTCATGTGTTTAAGGGTCAAACAATTAATAAACAAAAGTGTTATAAGTGTATTGCTAAGGCAGGGTTTTATGACGATAGATGGGAAGAGGTTGAATTAAGCGAGTGTGGTGTTACCACTGAACCTAAGGTGTGTAAGTCACCGTGGGGAGAAAATATACCTGTCGGTAACATGGGGAACGGCTCTTATTCTAAAGAAGATTGTAAGAACAAAAGTGTTAAAGTAACTGATGAACATGGGACTTCTTACAAAGCTATATGTGAAGATGGACAAAAATTAGTATGTAAAGCGCAAGCTTGTGAAAGTGATTATAAGTATGATGGCAGTGCAGGGACGTGTAGTAAGAAAGATGGGAATGTTACTCCAGATCCTGTGCCTGTGGCAACTTGTAAAGCGTCACGTTCAACCTCAGAGGGTAAGGCATGTTGTGATGTGCCGTCAAGTGTTGCAAAATGGCAAAGTAACAAATGTGTATGTAACAATGGTGGTGAGTTTGTTTATAGTGGTGTAGACACGCCGTATTGTAAAGAAAAAGACGGTGGTACTGCACCTGGCGTTGAACCTGAGAAAGACGGTGGTACTGCACCTGTCGTTGACCCTGAGATTGATTCCACACAATACGAAAATGCAGAAATTGATAAAGTTTATGAGGATATCAAAGTTTTAGAATCTAAATATGCAAAAAAGGCATCAGAATGGAAAGATGAAGAGGGTAAGTTTAATACTGCGCGTTTGGCATCTGATTCTATTGCAGGTGTAGTGTTGGGAACCGTTGGTGGTGTTGTAACTAGTACCGTTATCAAAAAGAATCAAGTCGAAGATGGATTTGAAGATTTGAAATGTTCGATTGGTGGTCAAAGTGTCGCAACATGGGGCGATGAGTTCCAGGTCGGATTACAATAATATAAAAAATGCCCGTTCGGGCATTTTTTTATACAAACAAATCTTTCACAAATTGGGCGTGTTCAGTGATGAACTTAAATCTAAACTCTGGTTTTTTACCCATCAATTCATTTACGATAGTACGTGTTTTTTCAGTGTCTTCAAATCCATCGTCGGTGCGTGGGGGTAAATCAACACGAATCAGCCGGCGCGTCTTGGGCGACATGGTTGTTTCCTTTAACTGATTCGGCATCATTTCACCCAAACCCTTAAACCGTGAAATTTCTACCTTTTTATTTTTGTATTTTCCATTGGTTAATTCTTCCAGTTCTTCATCGGTATCAACATAAATTGATTCGGTCCCACATGTTAATTTATACAACGGCGGGCATGATAAATACAGGTGGCCACCATAAATTAACTGGGGCATATACTGATAGAAAAATGCCATCAGCAATGATGCAATATGCGAACCGTCAACATCAGCATCAGTCATAACGATAATTTTTTCATAACGCAATTTGCTGTCGTCCCAATCTTTGGCTGTGCCGGCACCAATAATATCAATCAAATCATTTAATTCGCGATTCTCACTAAAGCGTTCGTCAGAATTTGACAGAACATTTAACACCTTACCACGCAGGGGCATAATCGCCTGAGTCGCGCGGTCGCGTGCCTGTTTTGCGGTTCCACCTGCTGATTCCCCCTCAACAATAAACAACTCTGTTCCTTCTATACCGTGTTTAGAACAATCTGCCAATTTTGATGGCATACGAATTCGTTTTGTTGGGGTTTTGCGTGCAATATCTTTGACCTGTTTGGTTTTAATACGCGCATTTGCCAGGTTGCTTACAAATTCCAACAATGCATTTGCGGTTTTTGGGTCAGACGCCAAAAACATTTCCCATGGATCACGCAGGGCATTTTCAGTATAGCGGGCAATTTCGGGATTTGATAACTTTTCCTTGGTCTGGCCCAAGAATTGTGGCGTTTTATAAAATACAGAAACAATAGCCGCCGCAGAATCAAATACATCTTCGGAAATTATGTTTGCCGCAGATTTGTTGTTCGTTTTTTCACCGTATGCCTTTATCCCCTTGGTAATTGCGGACTTAAAACCACTTTCGTGTGTGCCGCCGTCAATTGTTGAAATCGTGTTACAGTATGACGAGAAAAATCCATCATCAGATGCCGCACCGTTTTCATCGGTTAAAAATGTCAATGCCCATTCAACGCGACCAGTGTCATCAGGAAAATCAACAGACCCACTGAAAATACGTGGAAAAATACGCGGTTTTGAATCGGTTTTTTCAGACAAGAAATCTGCAACACCATTTGGATAATAAAATGTTTTTTGTGCAGGGATGTTCATGTCTTCGGTTAATAATTCTGGATTACATGTCCATTCAACCCGGATTCCGCGTGACAAAAATGATTTGGCACGCGCCATACGATAAATCTTTATCGGTTTAAATACCGCAGATGCACCAAAAATTTCATCATCCAGGGTAAAACGAATTTTCGTTCCATGATTCTTGGTTGGGTTGCCGCGCGTTATCGGACTGGTTGTTAAGCCCCGCGAAAAAGTTTGGTGCCATTCATAACCATCGCGCGAAATGGTAACAATCATTTCACTTGATAGGGCGTTCACAACCGCACTGCCCACGCCATGCAGACCACCACTGGTTTTATAAACATTGTTATTAAATTTTCCGCCAGAATGCAGGGTTGTCAAAATAACCTCTAACGCGGACTTACCCGGGTATTTCGGATGTTCATCAACAGGAATACCACGACCATCATCGGTAATTTCAATTGTTTTGGCGTCGATTAAATTAACATCTATCTTTTTGGCAAAACCAGCAACCGCTTCATCAATAGAATTATCCAAAATTTCCACAGGCAGGTGGTGCCACGCCTTTTCGTCAGTTCCGCCAATATACATACCCGGACGCAGACGAACGGGTTCAAGCCCCTCAAGCACCTGGATATCGGACGCGTCATAAGAATTTGTGTTTTTTTCTGTCATAGTATCCATATTTTTAGAACATTCTGAAATTTTTTGCAAGTCTGATTTATTGTCGCCCTTGATTTTTGTTATAATAGTCTTATATATATACCAACGAAATTAAATGGATATGGATATGAATAAAAATCCCTATGAAGTTTTAGGTGTGGCAAAAAACGCGAATGATGACGAAATTAAAAAGGCCTATCATAAATTGGTTATGAAATATCATCCCGACAGAAATCCGGGTGATAAAGATGCCGAAGAAAAGTTCAAGGAAGTCAATAACGCCTTTGATATACTAAAAGACCCACAAAAACGTGCGGCATACGACCGTTTTGGTGATGCTGCGTTTGGTGCCGGCAATGGTGCAAGTGCGGGCTTTGGCGGCGGCAATCCATTTGGTGGGGCGGGTGGTTTCCATTTTGATATGGGTGGCGGTGCCGGCATGGAAGATATTTTGCGTGAGGCAATGCGCGGTTTCGGTTTTGGTGGCTTTGGTGCTGATATGGGCGGCGGACGCGCGCGCCAGCAACGCGGTCGCGATTTGCTTGATTCTGTAACGATTGATTTAAAAGATGCTTACTTTGGCACAATCCATACTGTTAATTTTTCCAGTAATGTAGAGTGTGATAAATGCCATGGTTTTGGAACAAGCGATGGTAAAGAGGCCCCTGTTTGTCCGCGTTGTCATGGCGCGGGTGTTGTCCAAGGACGCCAGGGATTTTTCGCGGTTGAAATGCCATGCCCAGAATGTAATGGGTTGGGACATAAAATTGATAAAAAGTGTTCAAAATGTGATGGGTCGGGCACGATTAATAAACAACGCACATTGGAAGTAAAGATTCCAGCAGGTGTCGAAGATGGAACGCGTCTGCGCCTGTCGGGTCAGGGTGAGGCCGGACAAAACGGGGCGCCGTCAGGCGATTTCTATATCGATGTGCGTGTTCGCCCAAATAAACGTTTTGAACGCGACGGTAATGATTTGATTATGCGCGTGGATGTGCCGTTTACAACACTTGCGCTGGGGGGCGAAATAGAAATTGAAACGATAGATTCCAAAAAATTATCTGTAAATGTATCGTCCGGGACCCAGGTTGGCGACCGTCTGCGTGTGCGCTCTCATGGTATGCCAAATGCGCGTAGGGTTGGTTCATATGGTGATTTATATATCGAAGTCGCCATGCGGGTGCCAACAAAACTGACCGATAAACAGAAAAAAATACTATCTGAATTTGCCGATACAAAACCTGCAAAGAAGGGTTGGTTTTAAAAAAAACGCCCAAATGGGCGTTCTTTTTATTTTATCTTTTTCAATTTTTCTATGAATGTAACTGTATATTGGCTGGCCGACCACAGGGACGCAACCAAAGAAAACCATATGCCGAATATACCCATTTGGGACAATACATTCATCGCTATTAAAGATGTTTTTGATATTGTGTCTGGCGTGATTGCATGTGCCAAAGCAAACATCAATAAAAATGCAGTAATTGTTATCATTTGAAATGTCGTTTTGATTTTACCCATTGAAAAGCGATACTTTGGAACAGGCATTTCGATTTTTTGTGTTCCTAAGAATTCACGCAGACCACTGATATACAATTCGCGCGCAATCATTATTATCACAGGAACAATTACAAACCATACTGGCATCATTACGGTTAACATAATCAAAGTATTTACAACAATTAATTTGTCGCCAATGTGATCCATTACACCGCCCAATTTTGTGCAGACATTATATTTGCGCGCCAGAAAACCGTCAAACCAATCGGATAGGGCACCCAGTAAAAACAAAAAGAAAGATACCCAATACCATTGAAACATTAATGTTGGTATAATTGCAAAAGATGCAGCGATACGAAATGCTGATAAAAAGTTTACAAAAAATTTCATAATAAAACTCCTTTTTTTATTTATGAATAATCTGATTATATCATTTCTGAATGGAAATATGCATATATTTTTTTTGCGGCAGATTTTCCCAAACCGGGGACGTGTAATAATGCGTCCAATGTCGCATCAGAAATTTTATATACCGAACCAAAGTGTTGCAGTAATGCCTGTTTTCTTTTTGCACCAATTCCGTCTATTTCGTCCAAAACAGATGCAGTCATTTGTTTTGCGCGCGTTGTGCGGTGATATGTAATTACGAACCTGTGTGCTTCGTCACGGACGGTACGCAACAGTAAAAATAATCCTGAATCCTTGGGTAAATCAAAGTTTTCAGATCCATCAGGCATTATAAAATGTTCATCACCATTTCGGACAACACCCTTAGCCACGCCAAGTATTGGAATATTTGGTGCGGTTTTGTGTGCGATATTCCATTGGGCGGGTCCGCCATCAACAATAATCAAACTAAGTTTTGGACCGCGCTGTGTTGCGCGTGATACAAATTCAGCCATCATACCAATATCATTCCCAGCGACAGAACGATTTTTTAATTTGAAATGTCGATAGTCTGACTTTATAAAACCGTCGTGTCCAAATACAATCATCGCCCCAACAGAGTTTTGACCAAATAGGTGCGAATTATCAAAAACGCCCACGCGTTCAATTTTAACGCCCGCCCATTGTTCCAGTTCGGTTACATATTTATTCCAATCTATATTTGCCGTGTGTGTTGGTGCGTTGTTTGTGCGACCACGTGTTGCGGTTTGTGTTAGTGCAGATATTTTGTCACGGCAAATTGCAGCATTTTCAAAATCCATCGCATCAGAAAACACCTGCATCTGTTTTGATAAATCTGAGATTATTGGTTCACTGTCGCCGGTTAAAATCCGTCGGGCCAGTTGAACATTTTCAGAATAGTTTTTTTGTTCAATGCAACATGGCGCACTGCAACGACCAATTTGATACAGCAGGCATGGTCGTGAACGATTTTTCATAAATGTATCGGTACAAGTCCGCAGACCGCAAACGCGTTGAATTGTCTTAATCGTTTCATTCAATGCAGATACAGATGGATATGGTCCAAAGACATCGCGCCGTTGTGAAATTTTACCACGAAATTTTAATAGACGTGGAAATTCAGAATTCGTTAGTGCCAACATTGGATACATTTTTCCATCAGTCAGCATAATGTTATATTTTGGTTTTTGTGTTTTGATTAATTCTTGTTCGCGAACCAATGCGTCTGATTCTGTGGGAACGATTTCCCATTCTATACGCGCAACCAATGTGCGCATAACCTGTTTGTGTAATTCAAGTTTTGAAATGTCAACATACTGTTTCAGGCGGTTTGACAGGTTTTTTGCCTTGCCTACATATAACAATGTGTCGTCCACCCCGAACATTTTATAGACACCGGGGGATTGTGGGGCATTAGAAATCAAATCAGAAAATTGAATATTCATAATAAATATGATATAATATAAATTATAAAATAGCAAATAGAGGTGAAAAAATGAAACAAGAATCAGGTCGTTCTATGATTGAAATGTTGGGTGTACTCGCAATTATGGGTGTTATTACCGTTGGGGCAATCGGTATGATTTCATCTGCAATGCGTATGCAAAAACAAAGTACTGTAAACGATGATGTTTTACAGATGGTTGTTGGCGTGCGCCAATTATTGGGTGAATACGATGATTTTTCCAATATTGATAATGCCACAATCTTTACCGCATTGGGTATAAAAAATAAAAACCCATATGGTGGGAATTATACTTTGTCTGTAAATCCATCCAATTCGCGTCAATTCGTTGTTACAATTGATGGATTATCAGAATCAGACTGTAAAACATTAACAACCAAAGCCTGGACAGAATCGATTGATGGTGCCAAGGGTGATTGCAATATGCCCGGGAATACCAATACGGTCAGTATTGTGTATGGCGAATAAGGTTTTTGTAATATGGCTGAAATGCTAAAAGTTTGCGAAATAGAAGACGGTATTCGCTTGATGCGCTGGTTCGCACGGCATTTCCCATCAATGCCAAATAAAGATTTATATCGTTTGTGTCGGGGTGGACAAATTCGTGTGAATTCTGGTCGGGTTCAGGCGGATAAAATTTTACATACTGGTGATGTTGTTCGTATTCCACCAACCATATCAGGCTATACGGCGACGGTTTCGCGTAAGACGGAAAGTGGTGAAAGGTTTTCGCTATCTGATTTAGAGGTTTTGCGCAAATGTATAATTCATGATGATGATGATATTGTTGTTTTTAATAAACCGGCAGGTTTGGCGGTTCAGGGTGGAACAGGTATCAGAAAGTCAATTGATAAAATGGCGGCTGCATTATTTCCATACGCAAAAATTGCACTGGTTCATCGTTTGGATAAGGAAACAAGTGGCGTATTGGTCGTTGCAAAAAATCAGCGTGCTGCACAATCGTTATCTGCACAATTTCAAAATAAAACTGCACGCAAAGAATATGTGGCTTTGTTAAATGGTAATGTTACACCATCACATGGAATCATTGACAATTACATGATAAAAGGAAAGGTTTTTGATACACCTGAACGTGTTAATGATGGTGTTGGTCAGCGACCGCAACGTGCAATTACAGAATATAAAGTTTTAAATGAAGCGGGTGGTTGTTTGTCGTGGGTTTTATTTTCACCACATACGGGTCGCACACATCAATTGCGTTTGCATAGTGCGTATAGTTTAAATGCACCAATTGTTGGTGATGATTTGTATGGTTATGATAAACCTATTGCATGCGGGTTGGATTCTGTGTTGATGACTAATAATTTATTTTTGTTTGCGTATAAAATAACTTTGCAACACCCAAAGACAGGAAAAATAATAACCCTGCGTGCCCAGGTTCCAGAATTTATGCGACCTGTTATGAAATTCCTTGAATTTAATTTGCCAGAATAAAGAAGCGATTTTATGAGAAGACGAAAAAAATTTTTTATTGTGATTCGTATTTTTGTGATTTTGTTTTTGTGTGCGGTTATTGCATCTGTTGTGGCAATTTCGAAATTAAATATTGATTCTGTAAAAAACACTGTTGTAAATGCGATTGAAAATGTGATGGGTGCGCCTGTGGAAATTGGTGGTGATGTTAATTTGCGACTATCACTGCGACCAAAAATTGCTATAAACAAAGTTCGTGTTCATAATTCAGATTGGGCAAAACATAAATATGCATTTGAAGCAGACAATATAACAGTTACTTTAAATTTGTTATCTGTGTTTAATAAAAATTTAATAATTGAAAAGCTTGTTGTTAACACACCTGTGGTTTATATAGAAAAAAATAATAAAGGCGAATATTCTTTACCCGTCTTGAACCCAAAAGAACAAACAACGACTGATACAACCGTTGTAAAAAAACAAGAAAAGTATGTATTTAAAGATTTAGGATTGGGTGGAGTAGAATTATACAATGTAAATGTTAATTTTGTTGATACGCATTTCAAATTAAAAGGTGTTGGGTTTAAATATTATAATAAAAATACAGGACCAGAGTATGAGGGCTGGATAAAGTTAACAAATAAAATAACTCCTTTTGTTTTGTCTTTTGGTGCATATGATAAAGAATATAATTTATATCCAGTACAGCTTGCAATTTCTACACAAGGTCGAGCACTGATTGGCAACTTTAACTTGGATGGAAATACAAAAAATCTTGTAGATTTTACAATAAAAGGCGATGTCCCAGATAACGAAATATTAAAATTTATATCGGGTAATAATAAAATTAATTTGCCAAAAATTAATTTAGATGTTACTGGTAAATTAGACAATACTAAAATTAGTTTTGATAAATTAAACATTAACGCTTTGCACAATGATATAAGTATTTCAGGTGTATATGATTGGAAAACAAATGGTATAAAATTAAATATTAAATCAAATAAACTTAATTTATTAGCATTATATCCGGATTTGTATGGTAGCCAAGAAATAGTTGGACGCGAATTAAATGTTTTCCAAGATATGTATTTATTTGGAAAAGAAGTAAGGCAATATAATATAAATGTAACTGCAAATATAAAACATTTGGTAGTTTATCGTGACATCGATATTCAAAATATAAATACGAAAATAACATTAAATGCAGGAAATGGACGTGTGGATACAAAAGTAAAATTTGCAAATGGTGATATTAATATTGGTGCAGATGTAAATATAGATAACGATGGTAAGATGTTCATTCGTGCTGGAATAGATGGTCAAAGTATAGATTTAGGACAACTAATGACAGAGTTGCGTTATAAGGATATGGTATCTGATTTAGATTTGAACTTGTTAGGTTATTTTGATGCAAGTGGTGCAAATATGTCAGAGGTTATGCAGACCATAACAGGTGCGGTCAAGGCATATTCTATAACAGAAGGTTATGCGCATGAATCTTTGGTTGAATATATGTATGGGGCAGACGTGCTTACGACTTTACATCATGGCGTAAGTGATATGCTGACCAAAGAAAAAAAATATAACACAATGACTATAAATAATGTCGGAATAAATTTAAAATTACGTAATGGCTTAATTGAAACAGAACGTGGTGTCGCCATAGAAACAGAAATTATTAATTTACGTATGGCTGGTAATGTTGATTTAGGTAGGGAAACAATAGATTTGACATTGGTGACAACACCGGTTAGTGGGTTGAAAATATCTTTGACGGGTGCAATAACAAATGCTGTAAGAATTTCTGGCAATTTGGCGGAACCTGACATTTCTATTAGTGGAACTGCAATTGCAGGTCGTGTTGCAACAGCAACAGGTTTCGGATTATTGATGGCACCATTTACTGGTGGATTAAGTATTTTAGGCGGTTGGTTGGCGAGTGATTTTATTGGAAATTGGCTGACGGATAATAATCCTGCGGAAACAGCGCTGAAAGATGGCACATCTATACTCAAAGATGACCCAGAATGGTTGGAAATGCCATTGGAAGAACTTGTAAATTCTGTTGTTATAAGGTAGTTAAGATATTTTTTATTGTTTTTTGCTTTTGGTCTTGCACCGAATCGGTGTTTTTTGATAGACTAGGCATGACAAGGTTATAGGAAATACACAAAATAGGAGTAAAAAAATGGAATTTTCGGTATTTCGTCAGGTGTTAATTCGTGCGCTGGGACATATGCAATCTATCGTGGAAAAACGTGCAACGTTGCCGATTTTGATGAATGTAAAACTGGAAGTGGCAGAAGATTTGGTTCTGTCTGCTACAAACGTTGATTTGGAATTGGTGGAACATGTCGCAGCTGATATTACATTGGGTGGTAAGACAACTGTGCCGGTGCAGATGTTATACGATATAGTTCGTAAATTGCCAGAAGATGTGGAAATTACCTTTAAACAATCTGGTGACCAATTAATTGTATCCAGTGGTCGTGCGGTTTTTCGTTTGCCAACTTTGCCAGCGGAAAATTTCCCAGCAATGGCGGGTAGTAATTTAACAACAAAATTTCAAATGACAACCGGCGATTTGGCACACCTGATTAATCAAACAAAATTTGCGATTCCAACTGATGATGTGCGTTATCATTTGGGTGGTATTTATTTCCATATTGCGGATGAAGGAAAACAAAAAATGTTAACTGCGGTTGCAACTGATGCACAACGTTTGGCGTTGTGTTCTATGGTTGCGCCAAATGATAGTACTGAAATGCCATCTGTTATATTACCACGTCGGGTGATTGGTGAATTGTCAAAATTGTTGGAAGATGCAAATGTTGATGATGTTGCAATTGAATTGTCTGATACCAAGGCACGTTTTGTTATTGGTGGCGCCACTTTGACTGGTAAATTGGTTGATGCACAATATCCAAATTATCGTGTTGTTATTCCAAAGGGCAATGACAAAATTGCTATATTAGATAGAAAACAGTTTATTGATGCAGTCGATTTGGTTTCTGTTGCGAGTATTGATAAAACAAAATCTGTTCAATTAACATTTTCAATGAATAAGTTGGTTATTAACGCGTCCAGCCCAGATGCCGGAACCGCAACCCAGGAACTGGATATTGAATACAATGGCGATAACACGTTTACTGTTGTGTTTAATGTAAAATTCTTGTTGGATGTCGCAGGCCAGGTAGAAGGTGATAAGTTCCAGATGGAAATGCAGGATCCATTATCGCCAACAACAATACAATCAACGGATAAAAATACTGATTCTTTGTTTGTATTAATGCCGATGCGTATGTAAAAATAAAAAACCGCCAAATGGCGGTTTTTTTTATAAACAGTGGTTGAAAACTTTTTTTTATGTTATAAAGTAAGCCTCTTATAATAATAAAAAGGGAAATAAAATGTCAATTGCTGATATAAAACCGGGTATAGAACCGCCAAAGAAAATGAATGCTATTATAGAAATACCAGAAAAAGGTGTTGTTAAATACGAAATAGATAAAGAAACAGGATTATTAAGGGTGGATAGAATTTTGCATACGCCAATGGAGTATCCTGCAAATTATGGTTATTTCCCTGGAACATTGGGGGATGATGGCGATCCGCTGGATTGCATCGTTGTGTGTAATGCGCCTTTGCGTCCAGGTGTTTTAATAGAGGTGCGTCCAATTGGGTTGTTGTTTATGAAAGATCAGGCGGGGGGCGATGAAAAAATTATTTGTGTGCCGCGTGACAAAATTGATCCTTATTACACAAATATATCGTTTATAGAAGAATTGCCGGAAATTTTGCGTTCTAAAATAGAATATTTCTTTTTGCATTATAAAGATTTACAACCAAATTCTTGGTCCCAAGTTATGGGTTGGGGTGATAGGGCTGCGGCTGATAAATGTATATTGGAATCTATTGAACGTTATAAAGAATATCAAAAGAATGTGCAATAAAAGGTTGCGTTGGCGCGAACTTTATTATATTCTTAACAAAGTCAAATTAAAAACCAAGGGGTATTATTATGGCATCTTATATTGCAAATGATATGCGCGTGGGTTGGGTTATTTCCCACAATGGAAAACGTTATTCTGTAACATCTATTACCAAGGTTAAGCCGGGTAAGGGTGGTGCTTTTGTTCAGGCTGATTTGCGTGATATTGATTCCGGGAACAAGGGTGGCGACCGTTGGCGTGCCGAAGACCGCGTTGAAAAATTGATGGTTGAAGATTTTGATTGTCAATATTTGTATTCTGATGGCACAGATGCGTTCTTTATGAACTTATCTGATTATGAACAATTTACAATGCCTGTTGATTCGTTGGGCGAACAAATGAAATTCTTGGCACCTGAAATGGGGGTCAAGGCGAATTTTGTAGAGGGGCACCCAGTATCAATCACTTTGCCAAAAACTGTAATCGCAACTGTCGAAGAAACAGAACCAGCGTTAAAGGGTCAAACCGCAACGGGCAGTGGCGGTAAACCTGCTATTTTGGATAATGGTGTTCGTGTTCAGGTTCCTGTATTCGTTGAACAGGGCGAAAAGATTGTTGTTAATACGGAAACATTAGAATATGTAGAACGCGCAAAATAAATTATAATACCCCATCTGCGCGGGATAGCAATGGACTAATGTATCTATATGTACACTTCGCCATTTCTATCCCGCGTATTTGTGGCATTCTAATTTATTTTATATTTTGTCGTCTGAATGCATAATTTCCCGAATCGCATACAGGCAATTGTTGCAAACTGCATCGCGTCCCGTTGATAAATAGGTGCGTGGATTCATATCCGCTGGGTGTTCGGATAAATATTGTCGCACGCCCGCGGTAAAAGACAAACGCAAATCTGTATCCATATTTATTTTACAAATATTTGTTTGAGTCGCAGCGATTGATAACTGTTTTGCATCAATACCATTTGATTGTGTAATATCACCACCAAATTTGTTTATGGCTTTAACCAAGTGTTGTGGGACAGTTGATGCACCATGTAAAACAAGCGGGGTGTCGGGCAGGCGACCTTGGATATCTGCTAAAATATCAAAACGCAATTTGCCATTTTCGGTTTGTGGTTTATAAACACCATGACTGGTCCCGATTGCGATTGCCAGCGAATCTGTATTTGTGGCATTAACGAATTGTTGTGCGATTTCTGGGTCTGTAAATTCAGACAGAACAGAATTTGTATTTTCATCTTCGGTGCCGAATAAAATGCCGATTTCTGATTCGGTGGATACATCGTATTTTTTTGCAAAGTCCAAGACGCGTTTTGTGTTTTCTACATTTTCATCAAATGGTAATTTACTGCAATCTATCATTACGGAAGAAAAGCCAAGTTTGATTGCATGAATACAAGCATCCACAGATGAACCATGATCCAGGTGCAGGGCGATATTTTGTCCAGGGTTTAGTTTGTATGATTTTATCATACCAATTAACATATCGCCCCCCATGTATTTCAGGGCAGATTCAGATATGGCAATAATTAATGGGCTGTGGCAATAATTTGCCGCAGTCATAACCGCAGAAATGGTTTCCATATTGTAAACATTAAATGCAGGAATTGCATAGCCATGCTTAATGGCGTTATCAAACATTTTTTGTGTATTGACCAAACCCAAATCTGTGTAATTCATGGATAAACTCTCTCTCAGGTCAATATTATATCATATTTATGTATAATTATGATATGGAAAAAATGTATTTGAATAATCTTTGGAAATATGATAAGATTAATAGAAAAGAAAAGGAGTTTTTAATGAAAAAAGTATTTAATAAATTTG
Source organism: Alphaproteobacteria bacterium (assembly GCA_024402765.1). Taxonomy (GTDB): domain Bacteria; phylum Pseudomonadota; class Alphaproteobacteria; order Rs-D84; family Rs-D84; genus Enterousia. The sequence continues at coordinate 23,843 of JAKSTC010000001.1, read as the reverse complement.
GTTTTGCATTTGTTGCTATGTTGATTGCGGTCCCTGCGTTCGCTGCAGGTGATATGCAGGGTTTGTGTGATTTGATTGCAAAATTGCAGGGCATATTTAAAATCTTGCGGATATTGGCATTTGTTGGTGCGGGTTTCTTTATTGCGACATGGGCATGGGAATATATATCAAAACCACAAAAGGATAGTGCTTCTTTGATTGGTGATATTAAAAGCAAAGGAACAAGCATGTTGGTTGGTTTCTTGTTGTTGTTTATGATTGGTGTAATTTTGTCTGCGGTGATGAGCATGGCTGGTGAAGGTGGTGCGTTTGGTTGTGCTGCAGAACAATTGACAACAGGTTGGTAATCAAAAACAAATTATAAAAAACGCCCAAATGGGCGTTTTTTATTTTATATATTGTTGACCAAAATTTTTCTTAAATTCGCGTTTTAACTTATTTATTTCGGCACTGGTTTCGCCAATGGATTTTTTTTGAATGTCGCGCCCAGGGCTTGTGCCAAATTCAATTATTTTGGCGCGTGTGTTTGCCCCCGCCGCAGTTGCAAGTGTTAACAAATCAAATCGTTTGAGTGTGTCTGCGGTTGCAATAAGGTTTTCCAATTCTTTATTTAGGTAAAATAAAGATGTGTATCCCATATAATTAAAACTAGACTTTTTGGTATTAACATTGGATAGTTGTTTTATATAGTCTAATTCGGTTGTCGCATATAGTGCCTTTTGAATTGTAGACCACAATAAACGATGGTTGGTTTTAAAAGTCTTGGTTAATCCATTAATAACATTATTTGTGTGCTTTATTTGTTCACGTAAATCTAGTCTGGATAATTTAAAAGCATTTTGTAAAACGGCATCAAAATCGGTATTGTTTGGCGTTATAAAGTAAGATTGTTCCAGAAATGTTTTTGGTATTTGTTCAAAAACACGAAAACAACCGTATGGGCTGATTTTGCCATCGCTGATATGTGTGTGGTTTGGTTTTTTTATAACCTTGTTGATTTCGGATGTTTGTCTCTGTGCGATTTTTTTAAATGTTGTATAATGTGCTGACAATTTAGGAATTGACCAAAAATAGGTTGGTTCGGTTGGAAATTCGTCAAATAAAGAGAGTTCTGGATACTGTTTTGTTGATTGTAACAGGTTATATCTTTCTAACTGGTTATTTATAAATTGGGATTGTTTTGTGTCCATAATTGTCAGTCCTTTTTTGTTTATTGATTTTCAGTATTAGCAAGTGAATATAACACAGATGATATTAAAGATTGATATGGAACATGCTGTGTCTCGGCTAGTTCCTTTATTTTGTCCAGAATTTGATGTGGAATACGCATATTTATAACACAGTCAGATTTATTAAAGGCGCGATAGGCCGCATACTCTTTTAACAGAGATTCTATGTTCATAACGAACAGTTGTTGCATTACATTTGGCATAATACAAACCTCTATACTTTGTTCAACACAACTGTGTTTACTAGTGACTATATCATTGTATTTACACTTGTCAATACATTTGTGTATAACCTTGTGTTGTTTGGTGTGTGGGCGGTTGTGTTGTGGTGTGTATAGGGGGCTTGCTTTTTTTATTTTGTGTATATAATATAGTGGGTAAAGGGAAAGGATTTTTATATGTTGAAAAAAATTATCGTGTTTTGCACATTGGTTGTATGTGCTGTGTTTTCTGCTAATGCAGAATTAAAGGTTGATATCGTTGCTGGTGGGGTAAAGCCAATATCGATTGCCGTTCAAAAGTTTGAAATGGGACCCGGGGTCGTGGCCAAAGACGCAGATACAGTGCGGGCGGTTGTTGAAAACGATTTAAAAACAACAGGTTTGTTTCACATTGTTTCGCATAATGCGTTGCCAGAACATGTAAAAATGAATGAAATGCCTAACTTTAAATTGTGGAACGCAATAAAAACTCAGGTCTTGGTTCAGGCAAAGATGGACTTAACAAATGATAAACAGTACAAGGTTGATTTTTATGTTTGGGATGTTGACGGCAAAGAACAGATAGAAGCACAAAGTTTGGTTGCCTCAAAAAAATCTGTGCGCAGGTTGGGGCATATTATGTCGGATGCTATTTATGAACGTCTGACTGGCGAAGTTGGCTATTTTGATACCCAGATAGTATTTATTGCTGAAACAGGTCCCATTACAAAACGCATCAAACGTATGGCGATTATGGACCAAGATGGTTATGGAATGCGGTATTTGTCTGATGAAAAAACATTTGTTATGTCGCCACATTTTTCACCAAATATGGATACTATTGTGTTTTTGTCTTATTATAATGACGACCCAATGGTGTGGACACTTGATTTAGATACCGGTGAGCAAAGACGCTTGGGGCAATTTGGTGGAATGAGTTTTGCACCACGTTTTTCACCCGACGGGTCAAAGATTGCGTTGTCTTTGGTCAAAGATGGAATTACACATATATATGAATACAATATTAATAGCAAAGAATTGCGTCAGTTGACATTTGGTGATTCTATTAATACCAGTCCGTCTTATTCCCCAGACGGCAAAAAAATGGCATTTAATTCTGATAGATCGGGGCGTCAACAAATTCACGTTCTGGATTTGGAAACAGGTGTTGAAAACAGAATTACTTATGGGGCGGGGCGGTATGCAACGCCGGCGTGGTCGCCTGATGGTCAATTTATTGCCTTTACCAAGATTGCAGACGATACTTTTTACATCGGAATTATGTCGCCAAATGGCCGTAATGAAAAAATCTTGGCGGGCGGTTGGTATATGGAAGCTCCGTCTTGGGCGCCGGGCTCGCGCAGATTAGTGTATTATGAGACAGAAAAAGCCGAAGATGATATTGAACGCATTAGCCATATTCGCAGCGTGGATATTACCGGTCAGAATATTTACGAAATTGAATTACCAGACGATATAAATGGTGTTGATCCAACCTGGTCGCCACGATTACAGTAAATATGAAAAGATATGCGTTTGTATCATGTTTGTTCATTTCGGTGCCTGCGTTTGCGGTGCCAGCGCGTGTTGGATATATTGTTGATGGGGATACCTTTGCAGCCCAGGTTATGTTGGCGGACTCGGATACTGAGATTTCTGTGCGTGTGCGTTTACGTAATGTTGATACACCAGAGATTCATGGCGAGTGTGAATCAGAAGTGCGTCAGGCACAATATGCAAAACAGCGCCTGGGTGAAATTATCCCTGTGGGCACTATTGTAGAATTGTCTGATATCAAAGACGATAAATATCTGGGACGTATTGACGCCAATGTTTATGATACAGCAGGGCGTAATGTTGGTAACGTTTTGATTTCAGAACGAGTAGGACGGAAATATAATGGTGGCAAACGTCAGAGCTGGTGTAATAAAAAGTGATATTTATTATGCACCGTGGCGATTGATTGCTTCTCCAATTTCTTCCAATGTTGCAGTTGAGGGTAATAACGGTTCAAAATACACGTTCGCTGTTCCAGAACGCATTTTACCACGTCGAGGCCAATATATTCCCGTATCTGTGCCAACAGGCTGAATAGGTAATTTAAGTTCGTGCGCGATAAATAACAGACCGCGTTTTAATACAGGATGACTGCCTGGTTTGGTTCTGGTTCCTTCGGGAAATACAATTAAAGTATAACCATCCATTATCTTTTTCGCTGTTACGGTCAGTAATTTATTCATATTTGTTTTGCCGCGGGAACGGTTTACAGGTATTAAACCTAACCGTCCAAATACCCAACCATAAATTGGTATCCACATCAATTCGCGTTTTATAATAAATGTAAAGTTGCGAACTATTTTGGTGAGTATAATTACCTCCATTACAGACATATGTTTAGCGGCGATGATAGATTTGCCATCACTGCGGATGTTCCCATTTGGTAAAATAGAAATACCGTTTTCTTCTGTTGCAGGATAGTGTACCCTATAATTCACCCCAACAGTAATACGCGCAAAGAATAAAATCTGGGTCGCCATACTTACAGCGATTATCCTTGTTAGTTTTTTTGATATCAATGCCAATGTAATAATTGGTGCCCACAAAATAAATATTAAATAAAAGCACAACTTAAAAATAAAAGTTCTTAACATTTTACCCCTCTTTGATTCCGAATAATGTAACAATATACTTAATATATTCAATTGTCCAACGTTTAACACGTTTTGCAACTGGCATACCATGTAGTGGTGCAGGACATGTTATTATCTGAATATTTGGCATTTCGTGCTTTAACAGGTATTGCGCCCGGTTCATGTGTTCTTCGGTTGTAATAATGACGATCCTATTAAGGTTTTGTTCGGTCGTAATATTTTTTATTGCCAATGCATTTTGGTATGTTGATTTTGATTTGGATTCTATTGTTATATTTGGTGCGGTATAATATGTTGTGCCAACACCAATAATATACAGGTTTGTATTTGGGTATTCGCGTGTTTTGCGCATAGCAAACGGAATTCTGCGAATGTCGCCTGTTAGGACGAATACAGAATCGTGGGGGCGAATTTCATCGCATTGCGTTGGTGCAGATAGTTTGAATACTAATCCGCCAAACACGAATATACCCAACAATAATAAAGACGGTGTTAATAATTTCATTATTGATTTTCAAGAATATGTATAGTTGTTTTTTTTGTAACCATGATTGCGAAAATAATGATAGCGATAGGAAGCAAAATCAATAATCCCCAATCAAAGCAGTTAAGTGTAATCATTGCCATTAAACCCGTTCTGGATGCGCGTGCCACAGATAAAATCAACCATAAAATCGGCAACGCACAAACAAAACCAATAGATGCCGCAATTGTGGATATTTTCCCAACAATGATTTGCATTTGGCGTGATACAAACGAATCGTTTGCGCCGATTTGATTAAGTATTTCAAGTTCGCGCCGGTGCAACATAGCGGTATTTTTTGTAATATATAATATGCATGTTCCGATTGCAGATATCATTATGATAAGCATTAGTCCGCATACGGCAACCAGACGCCAACCCGTTGATATTGGTTTTTTAAGTGCGCTGGCATGTGTAAGGAATTGTCCGTTTTTATCGATTTGTTGTTGGATAGATTTTAAATCCGAATCGTTTTTGAATTTGATTTCCCACATAGTCGGCAGGTAATTTTTTAATGCGCTTTCATCATCAACCCAAGATTTCATCAGTTCTATCATTTCAGATTCAGATATTTTACGCACAGATTCCAATTTGCTTTTATTTTCGTTCAGTATTTTTTCAACCGAATTGATTTTTGTGCTATCAGACACCTGGACCGTCGCATACAAATCCCATTGATTGTTCCAACGAATTGCGCCCGTTCCGATGGCGAGTGCGATTCCCAAAGCCACAGTTGCCAAGAAAGTCAGCACCGCCATAATTGTCGTCATAAATAATGACTGTTCGCGCACCAGTGAAAAAACAACAGGTCTTTTTTTCATTTTATATTTCCAATATCGTCAAATTGTTTAGATAATTCAGAAAAATAGTTTTGTGGTTTTGGACCCTTCCATATTTTCTTTGCGGGTTCTGCCTCTTGTTTGCTTTCGCTAAAACTGACATGATGATTATCAATCTGAATCACAGGAAATTTATAAGTTTCCATTAATTTTTTACTATGTGTGGCCAGAACAATAGTGGTCCCAAACATTTTATTCATTTGAATAAACAGTTCCATCAAACGTGAAGCGTTTTCATCGTCCAAATTTCCCGTTGGTTCGTCTGCTAATAATATAGACGGCTGAACAATAATGGCACGTGCCACAGAAACACGTTGTTGTTGACCGCCCGACAGTGATTTTGGATTCGCGTCAGCATATTTAGAAAGTCCCACCCAATCAAGTACCTTGGATACCAATTTTGTAATTTTATCTTCGTCCATGCCGCGCACGCGCAGGGGCAGGGCGATATTGTCAAACACCGAAAAGTGCGATATCAGGGAATATTCCTGGAACACAATCGCCATTTTATGGCGCAATTCTGCGATTTTGTTTCGGGTTAGTGCGCCCGTTGAAACCCCAAACAATTTTATTTGTCCGCGCATTGGACGGTGCAGTTGGTATATCAGGCGCAACAATGTTGTTTTCCCCGCGCCCGATGGGCCAGACAAAAAATAGAAAGCACCCGAGCGAATATTAAACGAAACATCGGTTAATACTTCGTTAACATCATCGTATCCTGCGGCAACGTTTGCAAAAGAGATTGCGGTCTTTTCTTCCATACCCTCAGCATAGTAAAAAAAAATAAATGGGTCAAGTAATCGTAAAGGCATTTTTTGTTGTTGTGTGTATTGTTTTTCATTTTTTGTCATTCCGGCGCAGGCCGGAACAGGGTCTTTAAGACCTGGGGTGCAGTATTCGTTTTTATTACGAGTATTCGGTATTAATTTCCTAGACCCTATTGCGGACCAAGTCCGCAATGACAAAATTTATTTGCAATAAATTTTGTAAAATAAAAATGTCTATGAATTACTTAGCCTGCGCCGGAATGACAAAAAGTTAAAGTGTTATGCTGTGGCGTTTTCTTTTATTGCGGACCTTGTTTGTCATCCCGATGAAAATCGGGACCGCAATGACAAAAGAGAGCAATAACGCGTAATGACAAAGGGTGATAAAAATGTGTCCTTTTTTCTTTTTTAGTGTCGAAAAAAGTATGAAAAAAAATACCATTTTCGATTCGAAAAAAACATTTGATTTTTTTTATAAAGTTTGTGGACCTTAGGATTTTATAGGCTTGCGCGAAAAACAAAAAAAATTGAAAAATATTTTTTCCGTTTGGTTTAATGGTCAAAATATGATACACTATTACGCGAGAGAATAGGAGTTTCACTTGAATAAGTTTTTACCTATTATTATGTCTGGAATATTGGCATTACCAACATTGGGTTTTGCTGCATCGTCTGTTCGCACATTGGGTGGTGCGGGGACATATAATGGTGTAACATCGGTTGGGTCGGGTACTGCGACGCGTGCGGGATCTGTTCGTGCCGTTCCTGCGGTAAAGGTATCCAAGACAACAACATCTGCGACAACATCCCCATCGACATCTGGATCAACGGGAACTGTATCTGGGAATGCTGGGACTGGGACACGTATGTCAATTGGTAAGTATTTATCTGGTTCTGGTGTTGTTTCCAACAAGGTTTCGACATCGACATCAACGGCTGGGGCGATAAATCTTCCTGAATTTGAAGCAAAGGTTGAAGAAAAGTTTGAATTGTTAAAGCAAGATATCGCTGACCTTAAATTATCAGACGAGACGACAGCGGAAGCATTAGAATCTTTAGAATCTTTATTGGCGGATATTGACGATTGGGCTACTAAACAACAGCTCATAGATGATTATATTACAGAAGATGAAATAGATGAGATATATCTTAGAAAAGATAAATTGCGTGAAGAATTAGATAAATCTTTGGCAACAACACCATTGGCGGGTTATGCGTTGTCGTCTGATATTCCAGACATGAGTGATTTTGTAACTTCGGATAATATTGCGGATATAATTGCTGGGGCGGTCGAATTAGGTGAAATTGAACTTAGTGGTTATGCGAAAACAACAGATTTGGGTGGTTATTTAAAATCGTCAGAGTTTGATTCAAAGTTTACTGATGCCTTTAATAAATCATCTGGGGTTACGGTTATTAATGATACCATTGATGAGATTAGTGGCAAAATTGATGAGCTGAACACCAAAATTACAGATGTTGCAGATTTTTCAGTATATGATGGGGCATTTGACCCAGATAAACTGGATGTAGAATAATAACAATAAACAGCAGATAGCTGCACAAACGAAAGGAAGGAAAAAATGAAAGTAAAAAACATTGCATTTAGTGGATTTATGGCATCCATTTTGATGGCTGGTGCGGCATATGCTGCGGACACTCCAACATTGGCAACAGATCAGTATGTGATTCAGGGTGTTAACTATGCGATTAGCCAGGCAGCTGCGGATGCGGCATCAAAGGTTGGTACCGCGGTTACAAATATCACAAATGGAACAACGATTGCAGCCAAGGCAACAGGTGATGCCGATGGTAATGCAATTAACACTACATATTTGAAATCTGCGGATGCTGCGGATACATACGAAACAAAAGGTACGGCGGCTGGCTTGGTTGGTACTTTGCCATCGGGTAAGGCGAATGTTGTGGCATATATAGAGGGCGAGTCTTCTGCTGCTGAGGCTGCGATAGGGGATTTGGATGATAGGTTGGACACATTGGAAACTACGGTTGCTGATTTCCAAAGTGCTGATGATGTTACAGCTGCTATTACACTTGAAATCTCTGATCATGATATGGCACCAGAGGCTCACGCGGATATTAGAGGGGCTATATCTGGTTTACAGGCTGTTGCTGACGCATTAGAGGAAGATATTGAAGGCTTAAATACTGACATTAATGCTGCGAATACTGGTTTGAAGGCAAGAATGACCGCAGCCGAAACAAATATCACAAACTTAAATAATAACAAAGCTAATGCAACCGATGTTTATACAAAAACAGAAGTTGATGGATTGTTGGATAACAAACAGGCTGCTTTGAACACAGATCAACTGGCTGCGGTGAATTCTGGTATCACAGAAGACGACGTTAGTGCTATTGCATCGAATACGGCTGCAATTGCATCAAACGCAAGCGCTATTGCGGCGTTAGAGGATGGTAAACAGGCTAATTTGACAACCGAACAATTGGCAGCAGCTAATTCTGGTATCACAGAAGAAAAAGTTGGCAAATATGATGCGTATAATACGACTTTAAATCAGCATACAGAAGATATTCAAGGCTTAAGCAACACAAAACAGGCTAATTTGTCCGAAGCCCAACTGGCGGCGGCGAATTCTGGTGCGACCAAGACAAAGATTGATGGATATGATGCACACGTTGCAAATAATGATATCCATGTGACATCGTCTCAGAAAACTGCATGGACAAACAAACAGAACGCAATTACAACTGATAGCAAGTTGGGTGCTGATTTGGTTGATGATACATCTGCTACGAACAAGTTTGTTACAGCATCAGAAAAAACACAAATTGCGACCAATGCAGCAGCAATTGAAGACATTGTTGATGGAACTACAAAAGTTGCAAAAGCAACAAGTGCAGATAGTGCCACAAATGCAACAAACGCCACAAATGCAACAAACGCCACGAATGCAACAAACGCAACCAAGGCAACACAGGATGCATCTGGTAATGTTATTACAGACACCTATGCGACCAAGACAGAATTGGATGCTTTGACATGCGACGATAATAAGTATTGTCTGATTGTTGGTAATACAGCGGTACCGTATGATTTGGCGATAACCAATAAAAATTGGTAAAAAGATTTAATTGAAAAAAACTGAAAAAAAGAGTGAAGAAAAGAAAGTAAATAAAAACCGAAGAAAAAACAAAAAAATAAACAAAAAAACAAACAAACGAAAGAAAGGAAAAAAAATGAAAATAAGAAATATTGTATTTAGTGGCTTTATGGCTTCTATATTAATGGCTGGTGGCGCATACGCTGCAACTGCAGATGCGGGTTCTTTGACCACAAAAACATACGTCGATACTGCGTATAACACAAATGCTCAGGCTATCACAACTCACGCAAGCAACACAGATTTGCACGTTACAAAGGCAAAACAAGACGCATGGGATGCAAAACAGGCTGCTTTGAACACAGCCCAACTGGCGGCAGTAAATTCCGGCATCACATCGGATAAGGTTAGCACTTATGATGGTTATGCTGAAACTATTGCTGAAAAGGCGGATAGTGCTGATGTTTATACAAAAGAAGAAACTTATACTCAAGAAGAGGTTGCTAGTGCAATCGAGAGTGCTATTGACGAGATTAGTGGCGCAACAGGTTCTTTGACAACTTTGGCAGCAACTGTTGAAGATAATACCGAAGCTATTGATGCTGAAGTAACACGTGCAACAGGCGTAGAAAGTGGTTTGAATACTCGTTTGACTGCTGCAGAAGCTGACATTGATGCGTTGGAATCTGGCAAAGCAGATAAGACAGATACATATTTAAAGGCAGAAACATATTCAGCGCTTGAAGTTGATACAGCATTGGAAGGTAAACAGGCTACGATTGATAGTACACACAAATTGTCTGCTGATTATGTTAGTGGTTTAGCAGCTGTCGCAACAAGTGGTGCGTATAGTGATTTGAGTGGTAAACCAACTAATGTTAGCACCTTTACTAATGATGCTGGTTATATCAACAAAAATGTTGCTGATTTGACAAATTACACAACCACAACTGACATGAATACAGAATTGGCAAAGAAAGCAGATTCAGCGGATTTAGGTGATTTGGCAGCAAAAAATAAGGTTGAAGCCGGTGATATTACAAGTGGTGCAATCGTAAATGCAGATATATCAGGTTCTGCAGCAATCGAACAGAGCAAGATTGCTGGCTTGACAGCTGCATTGGATGCAAAGGCAAATGCTGAAGATTTAGAATGTGGTGAAGCTGAGGGTGATTTGTGTTATGTTGGTTATGATGGTAAAGCTGTTAAAATTAGCATAATTAACGCATTTAATTCCGGTACTTTGGACGTACCATCTAGTATTTAACTAAAACAGATATCCGTGGGTGGGGGTTCCCACCCACGGATGTCGGAAAAATAAAATTTTCACTTGCACTGTGATTGATAAATTTATTATCATATTATAGTGGACACGATGGGAAGGGTTTTATGAAACATATAACTGGTTTTTCTGTTTTATGTTTGGCGGCGGCTATGTTCGTGGGTTCTGCGCGTGCGGCGGATCCGGCACCAACTGCGTCTTTGCCAACATTGGCAACGGGGACCTATGTCGAATTGGCATACGATTCGTTGGATAATAAAAAACAGGATAAGTTATCCAATAGTAGTAATATAAAGATTGTTAAAGATTCAACAACTGGGATAACTACGGCTAATTTGGATTTGTCTGCGGTGGCAGATGGCACTGATGGAACATATGTTTTGACCGCGACCAAGGATGATAATAATCAAATAACATTAAAGTGGGAACTTATTACGCGTACAACTGCAAATTAAATAAGTGGATTATAAATATGAAAAAAATATTTATCTTGCCTTTGGTATTTATTCCTGGTTTCGCTTTTGCGGATATCGCGTCGACAAAATATGTGGATGATGTTGTTAATTCTTTGAATATACCCGCGGCTGTTACAGAACAGACTGTAAGTGGTTGGGGTTTTACAAAAAATGCTGGTACAGTAACGAAAGTTAATGATGTTGCCCCACTTAATGGAAATGTTACATTGACAATACCAACGGTTACTGATGCTTATGATGCAACCAGTTCCAGTGGTATGAGTGGTAAGGCGGTTGCCAGTGCAATTAGGACAAAGATTACAGATCCAAGTGGCGGTAGTGCCGGTCAGGTTTTGAAAAAACAATCTGATGGTTCCGTTGCTTGGGCAAATGATATTGATACCGATACCAATACAACCTATACAGCAGGAACGGGGATATCGATTAGTGGAACAACGATAACTAATACTGCTATTTCGCAAGTTCGCAGTGGTGGTTCCAGTTCGTCAACTCTTGCCAATATATGGCTTGAGTAATATTAAAAAAAGTTTCTGAAAATCGTGCTATGACCTGCACGATTTTTTTGTCTTTAGTATTTGTTTTTATATCTGAAAAGTGGTATAATATTCACAGCAAAATAAAGGGGAAAAAATGAAAAAATTAGTTTCTGTTATCGCGGGTGCTGTGGTTTTATCGTCTGGGGCAATCGCCGCACCAACTATGGTTAAATCAAATGCAAATGATGGCGGTTATGTCGTTACTTATGATTACGCAGATAAACCAGTCAGTGATTGGTATATGACATTACGCGCAGAATTGGCATTTTGGAATTTTAAGGCTACTGCTTCTGCGAGTTTAGATGGCTATCCATATGGAGATGAAACAACAGAAAATTATTCTTTTAAACCTGTGTTTGGTGGCAATTTATCTGTTGGTAAATGGTTTGATTCAAATTGGCGCGCAGATGTTGAGGCGGGATATCTCGGCCGTATGACAGATAAAGATAGCGGTGGCGAATATGCTGTGCAAATCCCATACGCAACTGTGAATGGTTATTACAATTTTATTAACGGTCTGTATGTTGGGGCTGGTGTCGGTGCCGCAATGCCAATTATTACAATAGATGCTGCGGGGACTGATTTTGTTGAAAGCAACAGGAATAAGTTTGGTTTCGGATTTATGGGCGGTGTAATGTTTGGGTATAGCACACAGTTAAATGATAATATGACTTTTGATATTCGCTATCGTTTGGCTGGAATTACAGGAACGTCGCATGAGCGCGTTTGGCGCCCTGGTGATGGAACGGTTGTCACATCAAAAGTTGAAAATGGTTTTATGCTGTCTAATTCGTTGTCTTTCGGTTTGCGGTATAATTTCTAAAACATATCAATGTATTACCACAGGTGCCAATCGGCACCTTTTGTTTTTATAGTTTTATCATTGTGAACTTACTCTCTTTTGTCATTGCGAGCATAGCGAAGCAATCCAGTAATAATGATTATGACATATTGACTGGATTGCCACGGTCGTTACACTCCCTCGCAATGACAAAGGGGGACTAAGTGCGAAATAACACGCAATGACAAAAAGTAAATTACAAATTTTTCAATAATTCATCAATACGATTCGCGCGGTCCAATGTGTCATCGTATGTGAACTTGATTTCTGGAACATATTTCTGATCCATACGCGATGCCAATTCAAAACGAATCGTTTTCGTAACTTCATCAAGCCTTTTCTGAATCGTGTCAGACTTTCCCGTATGCGTATAATAATACAGGCGCACAAATTGCAAGCCGCCGCGCGAATCGGAACCTGACAGTGATACACCCGATAAGATTTTATCTTCGCTATATTTTTCCCGTAAAATTTCTGATACTATCGTTTGCACCTTGGACGCGATGCGTTCGCCACGATTCGTATTTCTTGGTTTTGTTGGCATTTTTTACCCTTTGGTTTTTCTGTATTGTAATTTAATAGATATTACTTTACAATCAAGAAAATTATAAAAGGAATTTAATGAAATTGTCTGAATACTTGTTGTCCAAAGCCGAAGCGCGGTGGTATTGGTGGGTCGTCTTTGTGATGACTGTGTTTGAATCTGTATTCTTGTTCATTCCACCCGAAGTGTTTATGACACCCGCAATTGTCGCAAATAAAAAACGTGCGGTGCCTATCACACTCGCAGCGGCGTTGGGTTCAATCGTTGGGGGTATAATTGCATACGCAATCGGTGTGTGGTTGTTTGATTCTGTGGGCGCGTGGTTGATTCAACAATTTGCATCTATGGATGCCATCACTTATTTGGAACAGGTACGCGCATTGGTTGATAAATGGGGTGTGCTTATTATCGTTGCAACTGCATTTACACCAATTCCTTATAAATTGCTCGGCATTTGTTTGGGGTTTTTGAATTATCCTATAATTTTGTTTGTTGCTGTGTCTGCTATTTTCAGAACCGGCCGTTTTGCAATTGTCGGGACATTGCTTTATTTTTTTCAAGAACGTGCAAATAACATTGTTAAAAAATATTTCTGGCCAATAACGATTGGTGCAATTCTTGCCGCGCTGGTCGGTATTGGAATCGTTGCGATGGTTTAATTTTTTGGTTGCGTGATGCCTTATACGGGTGTATCATTGCCGCAAAAGGTATAAAGGTGAATCAAAAAAATATCCGAAATTTTTCTATTGTTGCGCATATCGATCATGGTAAATCAACCCTGTCAGACCGGTTGATTGAATTTACGGGTGGACTGCAGGCGCGGGAAATGAAGGCCCAGGTGCTTGATTCAATGGATATTGAACGCGAACGCGGAATTACGATAAAGGCACAAACGGTGCGTTTAAACTATCGCGCCAAAGATGGGCAAGAATATCAACTTAATTTGATGGATACACCGGGGCATGTAGACTTTTCATACGAAGTGTCGCGCAGTTTGGCGGCGTGCGAGGGCGCGATTGTTTTGGTCGATGCAACCCAGGGGGTCCAGGCGCAGACGCTGGCGAATGCTTATTTGGCGTTGGATAATAATTTGGAAATGTTGCCGGTATTGAATAAAATTGATTTGCCGTCCAGTGATGTCGCCGCCACCCGCGAACAAATAGCAGATGTTATCGGACTGGATGCAAACGATGCATTAACTGTGTCGGGAAAAACCGGCGCAGGTGTCCCAGAATTGTTGGAAGAAATCGTTCATAAATTGCCGGCGCCAAATGGTGATGAAAATGCGCCAACACGCGCGTTGCTGGTTGATTCATGGTATGATTCTTATTTGGGTGTTGTTGTTTTGGTGCGTGTCGTTGATGGTAAATTGTCGCGCGGACAAAAAATAAAATTTGTTGCGACAGGCGCAGAATATACGGTTGAAAAAATTGGCTATTTTACACCGAAAATGGTTAATGTCGATAGTTTGGAAACAGGCGAAATCGGATTTATTATTACGGGTATGAAAACAATTCACGATTGCAAGGTTGGGGACACAATCGTTGATTCTAAATCCGGTGGCGCGGCGTTACCGGGTTTTAAGCCGTCTGTGCCGGTCGTGTTTTCTTCGTTTTTCCCAGTGTCTGCGGACGATTATCCAAACCTGCGCGAAAGTGCAGAAAAGTTGGCGTTGAATGATGCGTCTTTTATGTTTGTAACTGAAAAATCTTCGGCATTGGGGTTTGGTTTGCGTTGTGGATTTTTGGGTTTGTTGCATATGGAGATTATTAGCGAACGCCTGACCCGCGAATTTAATTTGAACCTGATTAATACGGTGCCGAGTGTGCTGTATAAAATTCATCTGCGCGGGGGCGATATGATGGATTTGGAAAATCCTGCAGATATGCCAGACCCCACAAAAATAGAATCAATCGAAGAACCATGGGTGCGCGCAACAATTATGATGCCTGATAAATATATGGGCGGCTTGATGGAATTGTGTTCACAACGGCGCGGGGTCCAGGAAAATATTTCCTATGTTGGAAATCGCGCAGTGTTGACATATCGCCTGCCGTTGGCAGAGGTTGTGTTTGATTTTTACGACAGGGTGAAATCTATATCTTCGGGTTATGCATCATTTGATTATTCGGTATGTGGATACGAAGTGTCTGATTTGGTAAAGGTTTCGATTCTGGTTAATGAAGAAAATGTTGAACCGTTGTCTTTTATTTGTCATCGATCTGTTGCAGAATCGCGCGGTCGTCAAATTGTTGAAAGATTGAAAGACTTAATTCCACGGCACCAGTTTAAAATTCCACTCCAGGCGGCGATTGGTGGAAAAATTATCGCGCGTGAAACGATTGCTGCGTATCGTAAGGATGTTACTGCAAAATGTTATGGTGGTGATATCACACGTAAACGCAAACTGTTGGAAAAACAAAAAGAAGGAAAAAAACGTATGCGCACATTCGGTAATGTCGAAATTCCACAAAGCGCATTTATTAACGCATTAAAAGTAGGTGAATAAAATGGCACATCAATTTTTCTTTAATTCGTATATTTTAGATAATTTGCCCACACCAGCAAAGGGGTTTGATGTTGTCCAAGATTTATCAGAACCGCGTCTGCGTATGTATGTTACATCACGTGGGGTCAAAACATTCTTTGTTCGTAAAAGGGTGCATGGTAATGATAAACGAATTATCATAGGAAACTATCCAACGGTTGATATTGAAATGGCGCGTGCTGCGGTGCCAGCGTTATTGGAAAACGCATTGAAAAAAGTTCCTGTGCGGCGTAAGAAAATTAAATTTAAAGAATTTGTTGGCCTGTATATTAAAAACTGTGTTCGTCGCAGTGAAGATTCAGAAGTTAAATTGGTTCGTTCTATAGAGCTGCATTTGAAAGATTTGTTTGATAAATTTGTTGATGAAATTAAAGTTGATGATTTAGAAAGTGTTATTGCAAATATAGAAGGACAAACAATCGCTGGTCGTATGCAGGAATTATTAAATAGTATTTTTAAATATGCCGTTGAAATGGGATACGTCAAAAAAAATCCTGCGATACAATTAAAACGCATTGAAAAAAAATATCGGACATCTCCTTTGACAGAATATGGTTTGCGTGCGCTGGTTGACGCAATTAATATGGAGGAAAATCTCATCGTGCGTGCCGCGTTTTTAATGTTGGTGTATAGCTTTTTACCTAAATCAAAAATTTTTTCTATGTGTTGGGCTGATTTAGATTTTAATCATTATATGTGGAAAGATTGGCCGTTGTCTGATAGAACTGCTGTATTATTGCAAGATTTGCCCCAGGAAAATAGTGATTGGATTTTTGTGAGTCGTTGTAAAAATCATTTGGCAGATCCGCGTGTTGCGTGGGCACGCGTTGTAAAACGTGCGCATATTCCAAATTTAACAATGGATGATGTGCATAAGTTTGTTATGCGTAGGTTGGTTTGGGCGGCGGATCGTGAAGATATTAGGGACAATATGAACGATTTATTGGATAGTTTGCTGGCTTAGTTAATATATTGTTTTTAGTGTGTTTTTGTTATAATTTGTTATAAATCCTTGACACCATAGTTATAAAATGATATTTTGTTGTATATTGACTCCCGTTGGTATCATGGGGCAAAAGTTTAACCAAAACAAAGGATAGAAAATGACAACTTTAGAAAAAGTAAAGAAAATTGTAGCGGACAAATTGGGTGTTGCAGATGAAAAGATTGTTGAAAGTGCTGCATTTGTAAATGATTTAGGGGCAGATTCTTTGGATGTTGTTGAATTCGTTATGGAAGTTGAAAAGCAATTCAATATTACGATTCCTGATGAAGAAGCAGCAAAATTAGAAACTGTTGGCGATGCTGTTAAATATATTGATGAACACACAAAATAATTTTGTTCTGTATAAGTTTTTATCCGTTGTCACCTGACAACGGATTTTTTTCTGTATTTTTTCTGTAAAACAAGGTATTATAGACCCAGAATATTAATAAAAAGGATTTATTATGAGAAGGGTTGTAGTAACCGGTATGGGAATTGTTTCGCCTGTGGGAACGGGTGTTGAATATGCATGGAAAAATATTATTTCTGGTAAATCTGGAATTCGTAAAATTGATTTGTTTGACGCATCTAACTTTGCTTCACAAATTGCAGGTGTGCCTGTGCGTGGCGACAAGGATGGTGATTTTAATCCGGATTTGGTGATTGACCCGCGTGAACAAAGAAAAATGGATAAGTCAATAATCTATGGTTTGGTTGCGGTTGATGAAGCAATGCGTGATGCAAACTTAATTGATTATGATGGTGATAAACGGCGTATTGGTGTTTCAATCGGCAGTGGGGTTGGCGGATTGGGCTCTATAAGTGATATTGCACTGGAATTGGATAAAAATGGTCCACGTTTTGTGAGCCCATTTTTTGTAACCAAGGCGATTGTGAATATGACAGCAGGTTATACATCTATTAAATATGGTTTGCAGGGTCCAAATATTTCTGTGGCGACAGCGTGTGCAACGGGTAGTCATTCTATTGCAGAAGCAGCACAATTTATCAAGAATCGTGAAGCCGATATTATGGTTTGTGGCGGAACAGAGGGGGCGGTTGTCCCGGTTGGACTTGCGGGCTTTGCTGCGATGCGTGCATTATCAACGCGTAATGATGACCCGGTGCATGCTTCGCGCCCATGGGATAAAAACAGGGATGGGTTTGTGTTGAGTGAGGGGGCGGGTATCTTGGTCCTTGAAGAATATGAACATGCTGTTAAACGTGGTGCAAAAATATATGCAGAGGTTGCAGGTTACGGCCTGTCCGCGGATGCGTATCATATAACCGCACCGGCACCAAATGGTGTTGGTGGTGCGCGTGCGATGGCGGCCGCATTAAAAAGCGCAAAGTTGAAACCAGCGGATGTTGATTATATAAATGCACATGGAACGTCCACAGGTTTGGGTGACGTTGGTGAAATGGTTGCAGTCAAAAAAATGTTTGGAAAAACAGGCGCATGTATGTCATCAACAAAATCTATGACGGGACATTTGTTGGGGGCTGCCGGTGCGATAGAAGCAATATTTAGTATATTGGCAATATGTGATAACATTGTTCCACCAACAATCAATTTGGATGACCCAATTGATGAAGTTGGTAATTTTGATTTGGTTCCACACAAGGCAAAAAAACGTAAGGTTGATGTTGTGTTAAGTAATTCATTTGGTTTTGGTGGAACTAACGCATCTATTATATTTAAACGTGTATTTAACCGCGAAAAATAAATATTTGTGTTTTTATATTATGTTGTTAGAATAGGGCATAAGTTAGCGGAGTATAGCTCAGTCTGGTAGAGCGCTACGTTCGGGACGTAGAGGTCGCAGGTTCGAATCTTGTTACTCCGACCAAAAATCAAACCGGCTTTTATGCCGGTTTTATTTTTGGTCGGATGTAGCATTCAGATTTGATACATATGTTCATTGTGAAACAATGACATGGTTCGACAACAAGTAGATTTTGCGAATAAAATGAAGCAAAATCGTTACGGTTGCCCCGCAGGCACATAGTGCCGAGGGAATCTTGTTTTTGTTCCTTTGTGATTGGAAAAAAAATTAAGCCGGCATTTATGCCGGTTTTATTTTTGTCTTTTTTATGATATAATTGTCCTGAAAAGTGTGAGGGAAAAAATGAAACAAGATGATATAAAATTTTTGCAAATGGCGGTGAATGAAAGTGCGAAATCTGTGGCGCAGGGGTCGTCACCATTTGGTGCGGTCGTTGTAAAGGATGGAATTGTAATTGCGCGCGCATATAATACGGTTGTTTCGTCAAATGATTCAACCGCACATGCAGAGGTAAATGCGATTCGGCGCGCGTGTAAAAAGTTAGGAACCTTTGATTTATCGGGTTGTGTTTTATATACATCGTGTGAACCATGTCCAATGTGTAATGCGGCGATAAAATGGTCAAATATAAAAAAGGTTTTCTTTGCCGCCGATCAATATGATGCAGATAAAATTGGCTTTCGTGATGCACGAATGTTTAATGGCAAATGCCCAATAAAGATGACACATATTGAAATGCCATCTGCGGTTGATGTAATGCAAAAGTGGTATAAATCTAAAAATAAAAAAAGATATTAAAAAAACGCCGTTATGGCGTTTTTTTATTTTGTATGTTCGTTTTGTTTTATGCGACCAATTATTAATGCTGTCATTTGTCGCAAACAAATGTTTTTTGCAAATATAGCAACGGGAATCTTTAATGTTTTTTCTGCGTAATCTTCATCGTGCACAGTGCGATACAAATATCCGAATTTAGAAACCTGTTGTAATATTTTGGACATAGCATATTTATCAAGTTCTGTTTGTTGTGAAAGAGGGTATTTAATATAATATGGTTTTGTATAATCCAGGTGCAATGTGTCGGCTAAATTGCATAGGTGTACTTTGTCCCAATCGTATTGTTTTGCGTTGTCTTTTGTATCATAGTCAATTTTGCAATTCATTAAATAATTCATGTAATTTGTTTTCTCTTGCATATCGTTCAGATATTCCAGATTTGTTTTGTAATTTCCCAACATAACAACATTTGTTTTCAAGTCATTTGTTTTTATGTATTCTGGGCGGTCGGTGTTATTAAATGTTTGCAGTGTTGCAAAGGTGCAATCAGGAATTTCTAAATTTATAGATGGAGAGTTTTCAATAAGAACAGGTTCCAGATTTATTGCCAAAGGATATGGAATTTTTATATCTGTCGGTTCAGAAATACGCACAATTGTATAAGGGGTTGCAGTTTGATAAGTCAAAATATTTTTATCCTGGGTTAAAAATAGACAGTGTGAAAACCTTACTCTTTCGCGTTCGTATTTTGATTTTTCATGTGATGGATATCCTATGTTGTGACGGATGTCTTGTATAATTTTTCCATTAAGTGTTATTGTGTGCGACATACTGAATACCTTTGTTTATAACACTCTCTCTTAGAAAAAGATTAATATATAATGTAACTATTTGCAATCGTAAAAATTATCTGTAATAATTTGCGCTATGTCGCGAAGATTAAAAAGATTAGTAAAAAAATATTTCAAAGCGCTGATTTTGTTGGCACTGATTGTATTGGTTTTCTTGGTGTGGGGTGGGGGGTATATCTTTTCATCGCATCGGACTTTTTCGTATAATGTATTACCAGGTGCGTCGGTGGGCAGTGTCGCAAACGACCTACATGATGCAGGTGTTTTCGATTCCGTCTCTTCGTTTAAAATGGCTGTGTGGTTAAATGGTAATCGTGTTCAGGCGGGTGCATATGATATTCCACACAGGGCAAGCCCATGGCGCATTGCTAAAATGTTGGCAACCGGTGATATCGCAACAACAACAGTTTTAATACCAGAGGGTATGACAATAATACAAACAAAAAAATTATTACAACAAATGCCAGAATTGTCAGGAAATATAGAATGTGAAAAAACAAACACTGCACCAGTTTGTAATTTGCATGATGGTGATATTTTCCCTGATACATATCGTGTCGCACGTGGAACTTCGCGTTTGGCAGTTTTAGATTTGGCGCGAAAAAAAATGATTGGTATACAGGAAAAAGTTTCGGTCAAACATTTGCCATCGCCATTAAAAAATTGGAACGATGTTTTAACACTCGCATCTATTGTTCAAAAAGAAACACCGAAAGTCAAAGAGATGCCAATCGTGGCGAGTGTGTATATTAATCGCCTGAATAAGAATATGCGTCTGCAGGCAGATCCGACGGTTGTTTATGCAATAACAAAAGGTTTGGGTGATATGCGTGGTGCGGCATTGTTAAGTGGCCATTTAAAAATTGATAGTCCATATAATACATATACACATAATGGTTTGCCACCGACACCAATTGCCAATGTTGGATTGGATGCGATTCGTGCGGTATTACATCCAGCAGATACAAATTATTTGTTTTTTGTTGCAGATGGCAAAGGTGGACATAAATTTGCAAATACTTATCAGGAACATATTGCTAATCATGCAACATGGCGTGCGATAAAAAAATCACGTAAGTAATTAAATGCAAATAATATATTAACTGGAGTGCAACGACCGTGGCAATTCAGTTGATAAAACAACGCGCGTCATTATATCATAAAAAGTATTTTTATCCAAATCGTAATATTAAAAATTAAAATTCGTTTGACTTAGGAATTTGCTCATATTAAAATAATATTATCAAGATTGAATCTTGAAAAATAATTAACCTTAAAGGAAAGGATTAAATATGAAGAAAATTGCTTTAACATCTTTGTTGGCTATGGTTGCTGCGACTGCTGCAAACGCTAATGTTATCAATGGTAATCCATTGTACAAACCTGCGGCTGGTCACTTTGCATCTGTAACATCTTTGGAAACATCTATGTTTGAAAGTTCGGATTCTATCAAATCTTGGGGCTTGGGTGAAGAATTTGCATACGGTATTACTGATAATTTGACAATTGGTATGGAAACATCTGCCGCAAGATTGATTGATACTGCTATTGGTTATAATGTTGATATGGAAACTGGTGCTATTGAAAACGTAGATGGCAATGCGACATTATGGATGGACTTTGGTTTAAGTCTTAACTATCGCGTGTTCAATATTGATGGTTGGGTGTTGGATGCTGCTGCTGGTTATGCTGTATCGCCTGTTGGATATAGGGTAAGTGGTTTCAGTGAAACACATAGTGGATTTTTGGATAAAGAATCTACAGATTATTCTTGGAAATATGGTGTGAGTGGTGGATATATGGGTGAAACATTCACTGTTGCGGGTCATGTTTATACAGAATATTTGAATAGCGAATCATTTAATTGGGGTGACGATGGCGTTCATACAATTGATTTGGGAATCGACGGTCAATATATCTTGACAGATTGGTTGAACTTGGTTGCTGGTATTGGTTATACTGGTGTATTGGATAGCGAAGCTGAAAATGCTGGTTCTTGGACCGGTATGTTGGGTGCAAACTTTAATATCGATGAAACAAAGTTCATTGGTGTTTATGCAACAACTGGTTTGGAACACGAAAATGGCGATAGTTCATGGAAATTGCAAAAATCTATGGGCTTGGGCGTGAAATTCGGTATCGATTTCTAATCCGAAAATATGTTCAAAAAAATCCGGCCGATTGGTCGGATTTTTTTTGTGTCAATATTTGTGATAAATACTTGACATTCTTTTTTTCTGTGTGCTATGTTCAAATTAACAAGCGGAAAGGTCCGTTTAATTAACAAAAATAAGAAAGGATGAAAAAATGAAAAAACTTTTGGTTATATTGGCATTGGTTGCCGCATCAGGTGCACACGCTGCAAACGTGGTTAATGGTAGTCCATTATACAAACCTGGGGAAAATCACTTTTACAGTGAAACAAATTTAGCAACACGTTCTAATAATGTTAATGCGTATACTTTGTCTGAAAGCATGTATTATGGTATCACTGATCGTGTTACAGTTGGTGCAAGTATCGCTGCATCTGAAAAAGACGGTTTCAAAGAAGCACAATGGAATGTTGTTGCAGCAAATGTATCTTATCGTTTTGTAAATGATATGAATTGGAAAGTTGATGCAATTGCATCCTATGGTTTGAATAACTTGTGGTCACGTGTTGCACCAAAGAGCCACTCTTTATTAGATAAAGAAAATACTACATACACTTGGATGGGTGGTGCGCGTATTGGCTATGAAACATCCCAGGGCGCAGTTGCATTGCATGCAAACTATGCTTATACAAATACAGAATCTTTCAACTGGGGCAACGAAGGATATGGTGCAAATCATTTGAATCATGTTTTGAACATCGGTGTTGATGGTCAATATATCTTGAACAACTGTTGGAATTTGGTTGCAGGTGCTGACTATTTTGGTTATATGGGTCGTGGCGCATGGGAACAAAATGAGGGCCATTGGGAATTAAAGGCCGGTGTTAACTATAACATTGATGCAACAAAATATGTTGGTGCGTATATCAGTAAAACAATTGCGCATGCTGATGAAACCCCAGAGCATTCTGGTAACTGGAAAGGAACAGACGGTATCGGAATGGGTATCAAATTCGGTATTGATTTCTAATAAGAAAACATTATGTTGAAAAAAAAGTCCGGCATTCGCCGGATTTTTTTTGTTTCTAGCACATTTTTTCTTATAGATTTTTGCAAAGGCGCGCACATGCGCCATTTTTAATAAAAAAACCGAGTTTTACCTTGACATTTTGGGATTTTGGGGTTATAGTGAGTGCGCTTTCCGTGTAAATAAGGAAAGAGAAAAACACAGAATTCTGCACGTTTTTGCAGATTTATAATCACGCAAATGCGTTGAAATAAGTCTGAATGGGCGGGTTCTGTACAACAAAAAAGTAAGAAAAAACAAAGAGATTTTGAATGCCAACAGTAAATCAACTGATTCGGAAACCTCGTAAGAAAGTGTCTGTTAAAAGTACAGCGCCTGATATGATGGAAAATCCACAAAAACGTGGTGTTTGCACACGTGTGTACACAACCACACCTAAAAAGCCTAACTCTGCGCAACGTAAGGTTGCCCGTGTTAAATTGGCAAATGGTCACGAAGTGACGGCATATATCCCTGGCGAAGGTCATAATTTACAGGAACACAGCGTTGTTATGATTCGTGGTGGTCGTGTAAAGGACTTGCCTGGTGTTAAATACCATATCATTCGTGGTGTTTTGGATACCAAAGGCGTTGAATCAAGAAAACAGGGTCGTTCTTTATACGGGGCGAAAACGAGTAAATAATGCATCTGTCAATGGATAGATGAGTAATCTGGGAAACCAGGTGAAGAAACAAAAAGGAAAATAAATGTCAAGACGTAAAGCTGCAACAAAACGTGAAATCTTGCCAGATTCAAAATAT